>JAEEOJ010000027.1 GCA_016284175.1 Lachnospiraceae bacterium
CGATAACAGCCTCGGAGTATCTTTTATATCTCTCGTGAAAATGCATTTCAACTCTCGAAATAAAGATAACCGTTGCGGAAATATTGGTAAACATCGCAAGACATGTAGCCATGTCATAGCTCTGCATATTTACAAAGCATTTAACAACCACTATACGCATATCCGTGGTCCAGAAAACAAAGTTGTGAATGTAAAGACCGAGCGTATAAAGGAAATTGGTTAATACAAGCTGCCAGTATTTCTTAAAATACAAAAGCACTTCCTTGTATTTACCTGAGTTTTCTCTGAAGTAACTTCTTACCTTTGCAAATTCAAGAATTGCTATAAGCAAAAATCCTGCATCCAGGGAAACAAGCATTCCGAGAGTACATTCCACATTTAATACTTTTACGAGAAGTAATGATAAAAGAACCGTAAATCCCATACCCCAGAGGAAATAGATGGAGATTTTTTTATAGTCCTTACAAATCGAAAGATAAAGCATTGTATAGAATACAAATACAAGTGCCATATAACCGATATAGCCTGCCAATACATACTCAAGAGGTACTTTGCCGACAAAGTATTCCCTGATTGCAAAAGGAATTCCTAAAAGAGACGAAAGCAGAGTATTCATTAAAAGTCCCACATGGAAGCATGGCATAATATCTTCATAGGTTTCCCAGTAAATAACATCGGACATATATTTCGAAAGCACCGCGTTAAACGGCGACGCCGAAAGCAGTGCGAATATGAATATATAAAGCACGGTGGATGCATAGAGTTCTCTCCTGGCATAACCTATCTGCGAAAAGCCGAGAAGATACTGCATTAACATTACAGCGCCGATTACAAGAAACATCGGAGCTATAGTGATAACCGTACTGTATCCGAATCCGACCACATTGGTTGTGATGGTATTCTTGTTATATATTTTGTTCAGCCTTACACCTATACCGGCCACTTTTATATCCGCCTTTCTTTAAAATACACTCTGATTATCGAAAAATGGATCGAGTGCGTTTCGTCTCATTCTCTTATATATGTTCTCATACTGTTCATGCATCATTTCTATTCTGTAACTGTCAAGAACTCTTCTGTAACCGTTCTCTCCAAGCTCCGCTCTCTTCTCGGGATTGAGAGCCAAGTTAATCATTGCATGAGCAATTTCTTCCACATTCATGATATGACAGAGAATACCTGCTTCTCCGTTTTCATCGTCTTCTTCACCGTAGATTAGTTCACGGCAGTTTCCGACATCAGTTGCTATAACGGGTTTCTTAGCCGCAAAACTCTCAAGGATTGTTAAAGGCTGACCTTCGGAGATACTTGTAAGAATCGTAAAATCCATTTTGCCGAGATAATCGGTAACATCGACTTTGCCCGTAAAGAATACGTCGGGTATTTCCATTACATCCACCAGTTCAAAGCACTCTCTTGCATACTGCGGATCTTCATCCGTAGGTCCCATTATCCAGAGTCTTAAATTGGGCACTTCTTTTTTTGCAAAAGCAAATGCTCTTATCATTGTCTTTATTTCTTTTATGGGCGAAACTCTGACAACTGCGCCTATGTCTATTGTATTTTCCTCCGGAAGTTTACCGGGAAGATGCGCAAATCTGTCTACATCAATACCGTTGGGAGTAATCTCTGTTTTTCCTGCCTTACAGCCGAGTTCAATCTGAAGTTCTCTCGCGTGAGAATAAAGGGATGTAACAACATCCGCTCTGTCGTAAGCCATCTGTGACATTTTCTTAAACTGCTCAATCCAGATATTTTTATAAATACCTGCAACCCAGCCTGCCTTAAGAAGTTCCTCTTCTCTTTCTCGTGTATAAATACCGTGTTCGGATATAAGAAGTGCCGAACCGTAAAGGTATTTTGCCATACTTCCCAAAAGTCCCGCATAACCCGTAGCCACGCAGTGATAAACATCTGCCTTGGGAACCTTGGTTTTTAAAACAAGGAACAAAGGAAGATAAATTGAGCGCATTGTCCAGAGGAAATCGGAAAAGACTATCTGCGAGAAATTCTTTTCATAGTATTCCTGAACTATGTGAAGGAAGTCTGCGCCCATTAAAATATCGTCAATGGAAAACGGTGTTTTCTGGAAAAGATCAAACAGACCGTACCATTCGGGTTCGTAGTTAAAAATAACGCTTCTTAATGCTCTGTACTGCTTGGGAGTAAGATGTGTTCTTCTTCCCTCCTTGGGTTTTGTGCCCCAGTCATTGTCATTAAGGTATGCTTCGTAAACCTCCGAAACATTGTCCGGAAGCTTATACTGAAATTTCCCGCTCGTGGATCTGTCCGATATAATGGACAGCACTACGAATTCGTGCTCGGGAAATGACTTTATCATACTGTTAATCCAGCCCGAAACACCGCCTACCACGTAAGGGTAGCAGCCTTCGGCAACAATACAGATTCGCATTGAAACTCCTTATATAGGTTTACATAACTGTTATAATCTTACTTTATAATAGACCGTCGTATTTAAATATCTCGTCGGAATCATCCAGATAAATCTTTGATTCAAAACCGTACACATGAATAAGATATGCATCCTCTTCGATACACTCAACATGTGCATTGGTGGCTTCACTTATCTTCTCGCCGTGAGTTCTTAAAACAAAATATGATTCATCAGTCTTTTCGGTTCTTACCGTAATCACATTGTCTTCACGTTCGTAAGTGTATTTAAGATTTAAAAACTCTCTTACTCTCGTATCACTTTCGGAAACGGCCGTATAATCAAATTCTCTGTTCTTAGCCCAGTATGTATTGATATTTGACGCCACATCCTTTGAGAAATACTGCCACTCGTCTTCAACCTCTTCGGGGAACAGTACCTTGTGCATGTCTATCAGGGTTGTGGAATATCCGATGGAAGTGAGCATACATCTCTGCTTTAATTCATTTCTGTATGAATACTCATCCGCCACATTTGTAATTCCCTGGAAGGTTACGCTGTTGTTTAAATATGATAAAAGTTCAGCATTTTTATCCCTGGTACTTACCACGGTATGAATTCTGTGAAGGGAACTCTCGTTGTTTTCTATGGCATTTGTTATTTCGTCATTTAACTTATAGGCATAAGAAGCGCTGTAATGATAATCACTGTCTTTTTCAAGGACGTTGGCATCATATTTCATCTTCTCTTTAAAGCCCTTAAAATCATCGATATCAAGACTTCTTCCCATCTCGCCGTCTATCTCTTTTAACTGCTGAAGATAGAACTCCATGAGTTTGTCCGAAGGCTCGTTTATATTTTCTGTTTCATATCCTGTATTTAAGAAACATGTGAGCTTGATATTATATCTGGTTGAGATAGAAACATATTCGGGCCAGAAAATATCTCTTGATAAATTCTGGGAATCCATGCTGTATATTTCTTTTATCCTTGCATCGTTTTCGATTGATACAACGGGATAATCCGAAATAACCATATTCTGGGCATTTACTACGGGATAAAGCACATAATCGTTTGCGGAATAATCGATTGCACTTAAAAATCCAAGACCTGTATCCTGATTGATGAAATCATTTGCCACCGCATAAATATATGTGCCTTCGTAATTGTTTCTCCAGATAATTCTCGGATAATCGTTTGCTACAACCGATGCATCCGACATCATTGCAACGGCATAGGTCTGTGTACCGTTACCGGTTATATACCAGGGAATTGTTTTCTCGAAATCATTGTACTTTTTCTCTGCTTCATTCTGAGGCATATAAGCAGCTTCACCGCCTAAAAGAAATCCTTCGAAAACCTGAATTCCTTCAAGATCCATGTATTTCTTTCGAATCTCCGTGATGCCCAACATACTCTGAAGCGCTGCATAATCTTTTATTTTCTTAACATCCGGAAGATTTAAGAAAACCATGGTTGTTTTGCTTGCAGCAAGTTCTTCAAGATAATCCGAATAATTACCGACATCCAGTGTTTTGGAATCAATTAAAATAAGATGTGCTTTGGCTGCGTTTTCCTTACTTAATTCCGTCGGATTCGAATAAACCTTTAAGAATCTTTTAGAATAGTTGCACCACTCTTCTACGGTTTTGTAAGCACTGCCGGTTTCTTTTCCTAAGAAAATAATCTGTTCGCAGTGTGTATTCGCCACGAATTTTTCTCTGGCAACCAGAATGTTTTCTTTTGCATATTCATTTGTATCGTACTGATTATTTCTGACTTTTATGACCTGCGTAAACTGAAACAAAAAGAATATTGTCAGCATCATCAGAATAATCGTAATCAGTGTTCTGCGCGATACCATTGATTATTCCTTTCGGAAAACTCTGATAAGTTCCAGGGTTTCCTTGTCTATAACTACAGAGGATGATTTTAATTCCTCAATTGTGTCAAAAAATTCTTCTCTTCTGCCCATATTGAAAAGAAGTTTTAATTTGCATGTATAAGCAGATAAAGTCTGAGGATGAAGCATCTTTATACGGTCGCACCACTTTTCGCATCTGTCGAATTCGCCGATTTCAAGCAGGCGCATTGCAACATTTTCCATCTGCTCTTCGTTGATTCGATCCTTCGCTCCCTCATAAAAGATATCCGTGACTTCATCAAGTTTTAAAACATACTCTTTCTGTTCCATATCAATGAAAACCTTCTGCTTTAAAACTTCATTCATGTATTCGATGAGAGCTTCGGCATAAATAAGCTTATTCTCTGAATCTTCCCTGATTTTTTTATACTGCTTTTCCACATTGATTCTGAAATCGTTTAATGCATCCTGCAGTACACTGGCCGCATAGTGCGCGGTCTCGGAATCGTTACTTGTAAGCGCAAAGTTAATTGATGATAAAAACTTCTGTGTATCACCACTTACAACGCTCATCATAAGAGTACGAAGTTCCTTTTTATCTGTAATTTCAACAGCCTCTTCAAGAGAGATTAAGTTTCTTTCCTTCTCCTCTTCCGCACGCACATTGAATTTGACCTTGTCTTTTGAAAAGACAACGTCTTCGAGATCCACGGGCTCCGAGAAAAACAGTTTGTAAAAAAGCCATGAAAAGATAAAAAACAAAGGACCGGCTACCGGAACAATTATCATTACGATAAGTCTTAACTCGAGACTGTGTTTTTTCTTCTTTTCACCCTTTGAATCCCTATCATCTTTGTCAGAAAAAACAAATTTTGACAAAAGATAATAAACGAGAGAAACAACGGCGTTTATTAAAATTATGAGCAAAAAGATTATTAAATCTCTTCCGTTCGAAGACATTCGGCGCCGTCCTCCACAAATTCACACTCAATTCCGTTATCTTCAATACGTCTGATGGCGTAGAAGGAATCGTTTTTCTGGGTATTTGACAACAGTACATAGAGACAGTCGTCATCGAGGATACCCATGATGTCCGACTCTCTTAAAAGTTTCTCAAGTCTCATTGAAACCTGAATATATTCAGACTGCGGAACAAGTATTCTTAAAAGAACACATTCTGCAAGTCCTTCTTTTTCCGCATTCATGTAAGCTCTCATAAGGTCTACAAAAGCATCCTTTGAAAGAATCTTTGTATCTTCCACATATCTCTTTTCAGCAAGTGCTTCAAGATATCTGCTCGAACGGATAATTGCGTTTTTAATAAGTGCACTGATAACAACGAGCTGGTTGGCCTGTCCGAGAGTCATGTTTTCCCACGGCATAGTCCATACCATAACGATAATCTGAATTCTGTCGTTATCATCAAATATGGCATTCGCCATCATGGGATATTTATCATCAAGTTTACGATTTATGTAAACCTCTTTGTTCTTAATTACATCATACATTTCACCTAATTCGCCGTATCTTAATGAATTGCCGAAGGTTCTCGCTTTGTCGCTTGTAGCGGAGAAAAGACGTGCGAACTGCGAATTGGATACAACGTAAATTGATACATCCTTGCTCTTTACAAGGTTTGATACCATTTCAGCCGCATAGAAAAGCACTTCCTCGGGACTGTACTGATCGAGTGTGGAAGTGATTTTATAAATCTTTCCTACGGAATCGTTCTGATTAACAATCTGGGTTTCAAGTGCATCTTTTACGCGCACGTTTGTGGTATTGATATCCTGAATATCATGAAGCTGAAGGGATAAGAAATCTCTCTCATCGACATGCTCTTTTTTAAGTTTTTTAATCTGGTCGCGAAGATATCCGACTGCCATACCGACGATGAACAACTGCGCAATCCAAACATAAGTATTGGTATCAAGCAATACTTCAAATCCGCTTCGATCGTACATCTGTCTGAAGATATATCCGGCCACAGCTAAAACCGCTGAGAAAATTGCCTGCTGCTGACCGTATACGATAGCGAACAAAAGCACATATAAAAGATATAAATCGAGGTTTGCAAAATACAGCGAACCCGTCGCTCTGTTGTTAAGCATAAAGAAGGGAATAAATGCAACCAGATTTTCCATAAAAGGAATAATTGCATGAATGACCCAGCCGGCCTTGTCCAAGAATCTCTTGTAGAAAGGCGGCTTTTTATCAAGATCGTTTAAGAATATATATCTGTTCTTCTGCATGAACGTTGTAATCTTTAATATTACTTTGTCCAGATTGCAGATTGTATTGTTTCCGAATTCACTCTCAAAGAGTTTGCTCGAAAGGACGCATCTTTTAGGAGCGGAACTTCTGTTTAAAATCGCAATGGGTGAATCCATATGTCTTGCAACAATATCAGCCAGACTCTTTTCGTCGATTTCTTTTGCGGACGAAACATTGTAAAGAGTGTATTTATGGTTTCTTGCTCTTACGACATTGTAAATAAACTGAACCGCGTCGGACTCATAAAGAAGGGAAAAACTGTTTTCGGGATTGATTGTAATGGTATTCTGCTCCAATGCCTCAAGACACATTTTCGCAACTATGTCTCTGGCTTCGCTTCTCTTCTTGGGGAATGTAAAAAGATGGTCCATTCGAAGAGTAACGACATCCATATTTTTGTAGGTCTTGTAACTCTCGCACATCTCTTCTGCCTGTGCCAAAACCATACCGCGGACATTGTCGGATTTCTTTTCATCATACTCGGTTAAATCGTTATCCGAACCTAAACCGAATACTTCTTCGCTGGAGAGATATATAAATCTGCCGGAATCGTTAACAGACTGACTCATCAGAATATTCATAAGACCCGATGAATACTGAACGGCTTCGGCTTCCTCGTTTTCCCATTTATAATTGGTATCAAAAGCGCCGAGATAAATGGTAACGTCCGCTTTTACACTCTCAAATATTTCCTTTAAACATGAAGCGTCGTACGGAAAATTGTACTTTTCGAAAACCCTCTGATAAGGAGCGTTTGAATAACGGTCACCCGTGATAAGATATACTCTGTGGCCTTCTTTTTTAAACTTAACAATTAAGTTGTTAATCAGGCTGCCACAACCGCCTATGAGCAAAATA
Organism: Lachnospiraceae bacterium; assembly: GCA_016284175.1. GTDB lineage: Bacteria > Bacillota > Clostridia > Lachnospirales > Lachnospiraceae > UBA3766. The sequence continues at coordinate 7,389 of JAEEOJ010000027.1, forward strand.
TTCATTGTAATTCTAAATATCCTTTTTTTATCCCTAAAAATGTCCCCGAAATGTCTAAAAAAGCCCATTTTTTCCGCAATAAACTACATTATACTTACCTTTCCATATTTATTCAATCCTATAACATCAAATTACATTATTTTTATATAATATAAAAAATACTGTATTTAATTCTTGTTCAGAAATACAAAATATGGTATTTTATAATCATGAAAACAACTAAAAGTAGGAAGAGGAATTCTGTTTTTTCCCGAATCGGTCGAGTAGTCGGTCGGTTCTTTATTTGGTTTGGCGTAACTCTTCTCATTTTGGTATGTGGTCTTTACATTTTCTTTTACTTTGTAAACAAAGGTCCTTCACAGAGAGTTAGAGATCTTTTTGTTGCTTCCGCCAAGGAATCGAGTGTCGGCGGCGTGCTTGCAGACATCTATTTATCCCAGGAAGAAATTGATGAAATATTATCCAAAAACAATACATCCGAATTTACCGAAATAACCGATATCGCTATGGTTAAAACTACGGCCTCCGCTTCACCCGAGACCGGAATCGAAAGTGATGTCATAGAACCTGTAACCGATCCTTCGCTGGATCCGGACGGTGACGGTATTGATGTCTTTGATGTTCACGGTGATACTTACAAGGGCAAGATGATGGTTGTTTATGACCCTTCCCGTGTAAAAGTCGCAACACTCGATTATTATGATTACGATGCGCCCGGACTTACTCTTCCGAAGCTCGTTGAAAAATACGACTGCGTGGCAGGAGTAAACGGCGGTAAATATGATGATGAAATCGGCTTAGGTTCCGGCGGTATGCCTGAAGGAGTTGTATTCTCCGAAGGCGTACTTCGTTTCGGAGATCCCGATACATCTTACGACGTATACGGTTTCACAAAGGACAATGTGCTTGTGGTCGGCAGAATGACCGCAGGATATGCACAGTCAATCGGAATTAGAGATGCGGTATCTTTCGGTCCCGCTTTAATTGTAAACGGAAAATCGGCCAAGTATTCAGGTTCGGGAAGCGGTCTTAATCCCAGAACCGCTATCGGTCAGAGAGAAAACGGAGATGTGCTTCTTCTGGTTATCGAAGGAAGACAGCCTTCGTCTCTGGGTGCTACTATGGGCGATCTTATAACGGTTATGGAAGAATTCGGAGCTGTTAATGCTGCCAACCTTGACGGCGGTATGTCTTCTTCCATGGTTTATAACAACGAAGAAATAGTCTCAAGCTGTACTCTCGGTAACAGAGCCATGCCTACGGCTTTTGTCGTGGAAAAGAGGTAAATATGAACCGGGACATGTTTAACGAGAAAAAGAAATTAAGCAATATGGATACGCCTGATGCTTCCTGGGCAGAGGACGTTTCCTTTAAGTCGCTCGAAAAAAAGATAAAAGACAGTAAAAAGGCCAGCGAAAAGGCTTTCTTATCTCTTGACGGAAAAGAAGAAAAAGAAATCAGAAAACGCAGAGAGAAAAAGCAGGCAGAAAAAAGAGAAGCCGCCAGAGAAGCTGTTAAAGAGGCAGAAGCTCCCGTTAAGGCAAAGAAATCCAAAAAAGGATTTATCATTTTTATCGCCGTATGGGCCGCAGTTCTTCTGACGGTAATCGGATTTTTACTTTACAGATTTTATTTCTTCCTCGGAGATTACGAAGAAGTTTATCAGGCTTCACTCCCCTACCATGTAATGGATGATTTCTTTGAGATGTTTGATCCGCTTGATTATGATTCAATTTATGCGGCAGTTTCGGACAAACCTGAGATAAATGAATTTGAGACTGGTAAAAATGTCGAGAATTATTATTCAAAGCTTCTCGAAGGAAAAGAAATTACCTATGTTGAAGCGACAGAATCCACCGATAAAAACCCTGTATATCACATAACGGCCGATAATTATATCGTTGGCCAGGTTAATTTAATACAGACTGATGAAAAGCGTAAATACGATCTTCCGGTTTACCGCGTGGATAGTTTTGATATGTATTCAGATGCTGAATTTTCGGTTAATATCCAGGCTTACACCGACTGTGAAGTATATGTAAACGATAAAAAAGTATCACCTGAATATGTCACCAGACTTGATTTAAACAAGGAAAAGCACTTCGAAGGTTTCACCGAACTTCCTCTTAAAAAATATTATCAGATAAGCGGATTCTTTGAGAAACCTTCTGTAAAAGTTGTAAACGGATACGGACAGGAAATAATACCCGAAATAAACAATAATACCGGTGTATATGAGACTCCGATTTCTGCTCCCAAAGAAGTCGAGGAAGAAATGAAGACATTTGCCACAGAGGCCGTACATACATATGCGCAGGTCGTATGCCGTGAAATAAACGACTCTGCTTTGGATAAAATATTCACCAAAAACAATATGATTGTGAGCGAAATCAAGTCAAACAGCGGCAATCTTAAATACTTCCCCAATCACACCACGGAAAGCGTCGAGGATAAGATTATTGAATTTATTCCTTACTCAAATGATGCATTTTACTGTGAGATCGAACATACCCAGCATATGTTAATCTACGGTGTTCGTCCGCGTGATGTGGTTACAGACGCACGTTTCTATTACTACAAGGAAAACGGCGAATGGAAGGTCTGCGCAATGGTATTTTAAGAGCCTCGTTTTTTAACAGGCTCTTTTTTTGTACATAAAAAAGAACAACACAATAAATATGTCGTTCCTTTTTATACACTTCTATATATTCATTAATTTAGAAAAGTCTTATTATTATTCTTCTTCCTTGTCATCCTTAAGTTCGATTGCATCTTCGTCATCAAAGAAATCATCATCGAAATCATCGTCGAAGTCATCATCGAAATCTTCAAGATAATCAGGTGTAAGGTAACGATATACGAGATAAGCAATACCTGCAACTGCAGCAATAGCACCAACTATTGCAAGGATAGTAATAATAATATTACGTCTCTTTGCAGCTTCAGCTTCTTCCTGCTCTCTTTTCTTTCTGTTTATAATACCATCTAATTTTGTCATTTCAAGGAAATCATCGAAATCCTTAATCTTTTTGAATACTTTTAATAAATTAGCCATTGATTTTGACCCCCTTTTGCATAATCAGAAGTTCTATGGAATTATTATATCACTTAAAATTTAAAAAAGATACAATTTTTAAAAAAATATTATGTTAATTAAGATAAGGTGCGGCATCTTCCTCGGTTATATACCCGTCATCCACCATATCTCTTATATCCTGTTTAAGGGCCTCGCTTCTGTCGAAGTCGTATTCAAGTGCTTTTCCGTACCATGTAAGAGCATTCTGCCAATCTCTCATATTGTAATACATACAGCCTGTATTATACATTTGTTCGGGATCCAGACTCAGATTTGAAGCTTTTTCAAAATAAACGGCACTTGTGGAATATAAGCCCTCCCAGTAATAAATCATTCCTAAGTGTGCATACATATCAGCATCTTCCAGTCCCTTATTCTCAGCCAGAAGATAATAAGTTTTTGCTGTATCAGAATTTATGGTAACGCCGTAACCGTCAAAATACATATCTCCGAGCTGTTTATAAACATGGCCCGAAGCGTTTCCATTGTCTGCTGCCTTTATGTAATAATATTGTGCATTTGAAAGATTCCGATCTACTCCGTCTCCGTAATAGTAAATATCACCGAGTTTTTCGCACGCCTTTTCATTACCCATTTCGGCTGCTTTTTCAAAATTATCAAATGCCTTTGACGTATCCTTCGGCACTTCAATATCTTCGTAGTATATAACTCCGAGAGCATAATAAACCGATGAATCCGCATTTCCTTCTTCGATTATTTTTTCGAAAAGTTCCTTTGCTTCTCCTCTGTTTGTACCTGTAACGAGGCCGTCCATCGTCATATTGGCTACAAGAATTTCCGCAACCCAGTCTCCCGCTTCGGCAGCTCTTTTAAACCATTTATATGCATTCTCATAATCGGCTTCACCGGTCATGTCACCGTTATAATACAGCCATGCAAGATTGTTCATGGCATTAACATCATTTTTTGAAGCTGCTACCAGATACCATTCTGCCGCATATTCATATTTTTCGTTTTCTTCATAAAGAATACCCATGGCATTCATGGCATCTGTATTTTCGTGTTCTGCTGCCTTAACATACCATGTTACCGCATCGGCATTGTTATCCGGATCTTCTTTTAGGTATCCTCTGTTGTACATGTTTCCTATTTCAAACATGGCCGTGGAATCACCGAATTCAGCGTTTTTATAATAAAGACTGTAAGCTTTGTCATAGTCTTCATCGGCTCCAAATCCATACTCATACATTGCAGCCATAGAATTATATGCTCCGAGATATCCGTTCTCTATGGCTTTTTCATACCATATTCTGGCAGTGTTGAAATCTTCGGTTCCGTCTGCCTTCAGGCCGTATTCGCCTCTGTAATACATATCTCCTATGGCTTTCATGCCCTTGGCATAGTTCATTTCCGCAGCTTTATTGAACCATTCATATGCCTTATCATAATCCTGTTTAACATTTCCGTTACCATATTCATACAGATAACCTATGTTACAGAAAGCATCGGGAATATTTCTGTCAGCTGCCTTTCTGAAATAATCCATCGCCTTCTCACAGTCGACCTCACTTCCGTAACCATACTGATATTTACACCCTATCCAGAAAATTGAATAAATATTACCCTGATCTGCCGATGTCTGATAATAATCCAGAGCCCTTTTTGAATAAATTTCAGAGCTTTCCAAATCTTCTTCATACATTTTTACCGAAGCTATATAATCATTGCAAACTCCCGTTAATCCGGGATTTAATTCCATTGCCTTTTCATAGAATGAAACAGACTTGTCGGTATCCTTATTCACACCGTATACACCGTTATAATACATATATGCGAGATCAATATATGCATCTGCAGCAACATCTTTTATCTCACTGTCAGTGGCTTTCTGCAGATATTCGAACTCTGCATCAAATCCATCCTCATAATCCAGATAACCCTGTATATAGAAATTGCCTTCATAGAAGTACGCTTCAGGACAGCCTTTAGCCATTGCCTCGTCATATAAAGAAATTGCTTTTACCAGATCGGGATATACTCCGTTCCCGTTTTCATAAAGGAAACCGAGCCCAAGGCGTGAAAGGTCGCTTCCCTTTTCGACACCCTTTTCATAATTCTCTTTAGCGGATTCGTAATCGTAATCTCTCTCATCAAGCATTCCGAGATAATAATATGCATCTGCCTGACCTTTTTTTGCAGCCTTTTCAAAATAACTTCTGGCCGCTTCGTTATCCGCTGTTCCCTGATACTCGGAATAATAGTATGTAATACCTTTTTCAAGGTTCCTTTTTCCGCTTCCTCCGATACCTATAATGATTGCTACAGAAGCTGCAACTATTACGAATAAAGCAGCAACCGCAAGGACTGCTCCTATGATAATCGCAGGTATAACAATTTTCTTTTTACTCTTTTTCTGAATCTTTTCGGGCTTTTTTCTCTCAACCGCATTACGGCTTAAATTTGTTGTATCTACACCGCTTAAGATAATCTCTACATAATCTCTTAACTTTTCTACCTTTTCCATTAAAGGAGGTGTGACTGCATCAAGCCAGTGAACACGTGTTAAGTAATATTCGAATTCACTGCTCATTTTATTTTCAGTCAGTCTGAAAGGAACAATGGTTTTTCCTGCATTAAAAGCCATTGCCACTTCATTCATTACCTGTCTTGACGAATTGGATTCATCGGTATAAACAAGTATCAGTATTTTACAGTTTTCAAGCGCATTAGTAATAGCCGGAACCCATTCTTCGCCGGGCAAAATGTCCCTTGGCGCATACCAGCATTTAATGTTATGCGTTTCAAATTCCGACACTATTGCATCCGCAACATTCTTGTTTATACTTGAATAACTTACAAAAACATCAATATTGTTGTCAGCCAATTTCTTATCTCCCAAAAATATTTTCGAGTTCGTTAACTATTCTTTCCGCTCCGTGACCGTCTGCAATTTCCGAAGCCTTTCTGCTCATTTCCTTTGCCAGTGCAGGATCTGCAGCAATACGTTTAACTGCATTTATAACATCATAAAAGAAACTTTCGTTAAATCTTACATCTCCCGCATAAATAAATGCACCGAGTTCGCCGAACTTCTCTCCGCCCGGTACCTGATTGTCTGCCATTGAAAAGCAGATACAGGGTTTTCCGCAAGCACAGATTTCATACTGCGTGCTTCCTGCAGCAGAAATAACTATGTCGGCCTCTTCGATTTTTTCTTTCATGTTTTTAACATTTACGAAACAGCTTATGTTTTTTGTGGCTTCGCAAATGTTTTTTATCCTGTCGATATCCGGCTCCATTTTGCCGAGAATCATATTTATGTTTTTATCCTTGAAAAACTCGTCCTCGAAAAACTTAAGCGCAAATCCGTACGCGAGATGTAAGGGATCAGCACCGCCCACAGAAATCATAATATTCTTTATTTCGCTAATTTCTCTTATGTTTCTTTGAGTAAATTCTTTTCTTAAAGGAGCATATGCGGGACCGATTATCATAGCCGGTGTTTTGACCTTTTCGGTCACATACATTTCTTTATACTTCTCTTCATCCGCATAAACATTATAGTTGACCAGGCAGTCAACATTGTAAGCAAACTCGTATACGTCATCGAGATATACTGTCTTAATTACTTTTCCGAGTGCCTCGAAATAATCATGAGTTACATAATAGCTGTCAATGATTAAAAGATCGGCTTTTTCTTCAGCGATTATCTGTTCAAGCAGTGCGAGTTCATCATCCATCCTGTCATACGAGGTCGTAAGATAATAAACGTCATATCCTCTGTTCATGATAAGCTCCATGGGTGTATCTTTTGCGCATACAAATAAACACTCATGTCCTTTATCTTTAAAGGCATCACATATCGAGAGGCATCTCATAACATGCCCCTGTCCTATATATGAATTTGCATCTGCTCTTATTATGACTTTCATTTAAATCACCGTAAGTTTCGTGAATCTTGAATCGAGTATTCTCTGACCGTACTGGTCGAATTCTATTTTAACATATGTATTAACGCCGCTATCGTCAATTTCTTTTACGATGCCTTCACCGAACTTGATATGCCTTACCCTGTCGCCGACTTTGTAATTGATACTGCCCTTTAAGTCGCTGCCCTTGGTAAAGCCAAGCGGTTTGGCTTTTGCCTGCACAGTGGCGGTTTTGTAATTCGTTTCGACTTTATCGTCTTTAGAATCTGTTTTAGGAGTTATGTTAACCTTTGCGGTTGCTTTAGGCTTGCCTTTCGAAAGCAGGCCTGTTGAAGCATAAGGCACTCCGCCGGGTATTGTATTTGATGTACCTGAAGAATTCCTTAAATAACCGCCGTAAACGCCCGTAGGTGCGTATTTAGACTTCTGCATGGGAATTTCTTCGGCCGTGCTCTTTTTAAACTTTGTATCGCTGTCTAGGAACTCTGAGGGTATCTCTCGCACAAATCTGCTAATCGGATAATTCTGCCACTGGCCTCTTGCCATTCTGCTTTGAGCGGCGGTCAGGGTTAAATCATCCTTGGCTCTTGTGATACCTACATATGCAAGTCTTCTTTCTTCCTCGATATCTTCGGAATTGTATGAAGTGATGCTTCTCTCTCCCGGGAATAAACCGTCTTCCATTCCCACAATATAAACATGCGAAAATTCAAGACCTTTGGCCGAATGAAGAGTCATCATAAGGATTCTGTCCAAAGATGTATCCGCATTGTCGATATCGGCTACCAGAGATACATCATTTAAGAATTCCTGAAGAGTCGGACCTTTTTCGGCGTCGGGATTTTCCTGAAGATACTTTTCCTCAAAATATGCAGCCTTCGAAATAAGTTCGTCTATATTGGCAAGTCTGTCGTTTGCGTCATCCTTGTCTTCATTCTCTTTTATATAATCCTCGTATTTAATCTTATCTATAAGCTCGGAAATGATTTCGGGAATATCGTCGAATTCGCCCTCAGCAATTCTTTCCCTGAAAAGAATTATATCCGAAGCGAAATCTCTCATCTTATCCGCAGCTTTTCCGATGGAAGGAATTCTGTCTGCGTGAAGCAGGGCTTCAAAAAGAGATATATCGTTATTCTCCGCATACATTCTGGCTTTGCCGAGAGACGTCTCGCCTATGCCTCTTTTAGGAACGTTAACAATTCTCTCTACATTGAGATTATCATTACCGTTGGCGATGGTTTTTAAGTATGCGAGTATATCTTTTATTTCACGTCTTGAATAGAAGTTGGTGCCTCCGACAATCGTATACGGAATGTTTTCTTTAAGCATAACTTCTTCAAGTTCACGCGACTGCTGATTGGTACGGTAAAGAACCGCAATATCGTTTCTTAAAGCATCACGGCGTCTTACCTTGGTATAAATATCATCGGCAACAAACATAGCCTCTTCCTTTGAAGAAGAAAACTGTCTGAAGTGAATTTTGCTTCCGTCTCCTCTTGCAGACCAGAGTGTCTTTTCCTTTCTGCCGATATTATGCGCAATTACAGCGTTTGCGGCATTAAGGATGTTTTCGGTCGAACGGTAATTCTGCTCGAGTTTAACCACTTTAGCTGTGGGATAATTCTTCTCAAAATCCAGGATATTTCTTATGTTCGCACCTCTGAAACGATAGATTGACTGATCGTCGTCACCTACCACGCAGAGGTTTTTATACTTATCCGCAAGAAGTTTTACGAATGCAAACTGAACCGAGTTTGTATCCTGATACTCATCCACGAGTATATATTTAAATCTGTTTCTGTAGTTTTCGAGTACGTCCTTGTTCTTTTTGAAAAGTTCAACGGTTAATAGTAAAAGATCGTCGAAATCAAGCGCATTGTTGTCAAAAAGAACTTTTTCGTATTCCCTGTAAAGAAACGATACTTTTTTCTCATAATCTTCTTTTGCGAAAGACTCGTATTCTTCGGGCGTAACCATTTCGTTCTTGTTCGAACTGATCGTCGAAAGAATCATTTTAGGAGGATATTCCTTGGGGTTAAGTCCGTGCTTTTTTAAGAGGTCGTTCATAACCTTTTTGGAATCATCGGTATCATAAATACTGAAATCCGAATTATATCCGAGCAGGTCAATATGACGTCTTAAAATACGTGCGCATGTTGAATGAAAAGTCGATACCCATATCGAATCCGCACCGAATCCGACAATGTCATCCACTCTCTTTCTCATTTCTTCCGCAGCTTTATTCGTAAAAGTAATAGCCAGTATGTTGTACGGAGAAATACCGATATCAATCATATGAGCTATTCTGTATGTAATTACTCTTGTCTTTCCCGAACCTGCACCTGCTAAAATAAGCAGAGGTCCTTCAGTCTCCATAACTGCTTCATACTGTTCGGGGTTTAAAAATCTCTCTAAGTTCATAATTTAAATAAATGCCGGGCGCCTAAGCACCCGGCAAGCCTTAATACTTAATTTACATTGAGTAAGCAGCATCGGGATCTACAAGTGTAAGTCCTGCTTTCTGAACTGCTTCGTATCCTTTGTCGATATCGGAGCATTTGATAATCATTGAGCCTGCTTCACGGCTTGAGTTAAGTGTGTACATATACTCAATATTGATGCCTTCGGAAGTGAAGGTCTTTGTGAGACGGTTAAGTGAACCGGCCTTCTGTTCCATGCTGACTGCAAGTACATTCGTGAGTCTTGCAAGGCATCCTGCTTCTTTTAAGACTGCTTTAGCCTTATCGGGGTCTGATACAATCATTCTGATAACGCCGTATTCGCTTGTATCTGCAAGTGCCAGGCATACTATATTGATATCGTTCTTTGCAAGAACATCTGTTACACTGTCAAGTCTTCCTTCTCTGTTTTCAAGAAATACCGTCAACTGTTTTAAATACATATCCCCACCCCCTAGTCTTCAAATACTCGTTTGTCAATTACACGTTTGGATTTGCCTTCGAAACGATCCAAAGTTCTCGGCTCTACAAGTTTAACCTTAACAGCAATAAGAAGTGCACTCTGTAATGCTGCGGAAATCTTCTTTGTAAGAGCTTCCATCTCTCTGATTTCGTCGGAGAATACATTCTCGTCAACTTCAACCTGAACTTCAAGTGTATCGAGGTTGTTGACTCTGTCAACTATCATCTGATAATGAGGAGATACTCCTTCGATTTCAAGAAGTGCTGTTTCAACCTGTGAAGGGAATACATTTACGCCACGGATGATAAGCATATCGTCGGATCTTCCTTTGAATTTGGAGATTCTCGGTGTTGTACGTCCGCATTCGCATGTTGAATGATCGATACTTGTAAGGTCTTTAGTACGATAACGAAGAAGAGGAAGACCCTCTTTCGTAAGTGTTGTGAATACAAGTTCACCGACCTCTCCGTCTCCGAGAGGAGTAAGAGTTTCTTTATCAATGATTTCTGCATAGAAATGATCTTCCTGAACGTGAAGTCCTTTGTGGAATTCACAGTCACATGCAACACCCGGTCCGCATACTTCGGAAAGACCGTAAATATCATGTGCATGAATTCCGAGTTTCTCTTCAATCTGCAGTCGCATCTTTTCTGTCCAGGGCTCTGCACCACAGATAGCTGTCTTTAATTTAAGCTTATCTTTTACGCCCATCTCCTCGATAACTTCTGCAATGTGAAGAAGGTAAGAAGGTGTACATGCGATAGCTGTAGCACCGAAGTCTTCCATCATTGTAACAAGTCTCTTGGTATTACCTGTTGACATGGGAACCGTCATACAGCCTAAGTTTTCAGCACCGTAATGAAGTCCGAGACCACCGGTGAAAAGACCGTATCCGTAAGCTACCTGAATCATGTCTTCCTTGGTAACACCACACATTACGAGATCTCTTGCAACGCATTCCTGCCATGCTTCGATATCTCTTCTTGTGTAAGCAACTACAGTTGCCTTTCCTGTTGTACCACTGGATGCGTGTACACGCACAATCTGTGATTTGGGAACAGCCAGTAATCCGAAAGGATAGTTGTCTCTCAAATCATTCTTAGTGGTAAACGGAAGTTTGGTAATGTCCTCGATACCCTTAATATCCCCCGGTTCGAGTCCCATTGCCTGCATTTTTTTGCGATAAAACTCAACGTTGTGGTAAACGTTTGCGACGAGTTTTCTGAGTCTTGCACCCTGCATATTGGCCATCTCGTCACGGCTCATGCATTCTCTTGCTTCATTCCAAATCATACTTTCGTAACCTCATTTTCTTGGAAATTAATTGTTAGCGCTTCTTTTATAAGTCTGCCAAACTTATACTAATATAAAAATCTTCCTAAAATTTTTACTATAAGTTATAACCAGCTTCAAAAGCTGTTTTGTTGATATCGATTGTCTTTGCGGGAACTGTCTTTTCGATTACCTTAATCCAGTCTTCCTTCGCAAAATCCATATGTTTAGCTGCTATACCTACGATGATTGTGTTAAATACTCTGGCATTGCCGATTTTCTTTGCTTCTGCCATTGCATCGATATCAATTACTTTGTATTTTTTCTTTAAATCTTCGATGATGTTTTCGGGATATTCTGCTGCCCCTGTAAGAACTGTCATCGGATCGATTCTCTGATCGTTAACGATTAAAACACCATCTTTTTTAAGAAAATGAGCATAACGTAATGCTTCAAGTCTTTCAAATGCAATAAGAACGTCTGCTGAACCTTCTTCCACGATGGGTTCATAAACCTTTTCGCCGTAACGAACAAATGTAACTACGCTTCCGCCACGCTGTGCCATACCGTGAACTTCGGATAATTTTACGTCATATCCTGCTTCGGTTATAACACCGCCTAAGATTCTACTTGTAAGCAAAGTACCCTGACCGCCTACACCAACTATCATAATACTCTTTGTTTCCATGCTTACACCTCTCTTGTCTCGATTGCACCGAATTTACATCTTGATGCGCAAAGTCCGCAGCCGTTACACATTGTATCGTCGATAGAAATTGTTCCGTCCTCGTTCTTTCTCATAGCGGGACAGCCGGGCTTTAAGCACATGCCGCATTTCTTACATTTGTCGGGAATCGCATAACATTTCTTGTGAGAAACATTTGTTTTAAGAAGTGCGCAGGGAGCCTGTGAAATAATTACAGAAACTGCATCTCTTGCAACTTCTTCCTTGATTGTTGCTTTTAACTTCTCTGTATCAAAAGCATTTACAACACTGACATGTTCAACACCGAGTGCATGGCAGAGGTCGACTAAATCAACCGCATATGTTGCTTCACCGCTTAATGTCTTGCCTGTAGCTGCATGATCCTGATGACCCGTCATACCCGTGGTTGAGTTATCTACGATGATAACAGTACCTGTTGCCTTGTTGTATACCATGTTAAGAAGTGAGTTGATACCTGTATGAAGGAATGTCGAATCACCGATAACAGCAACCCAGTTCTTGATATAATCTTTGCCTTTGGCTTTTTCCATACCGTGAAGTGTGGAAATGGATGAACCCATACAAACGGTTGTATCGATTACGTTAAGAGGTGCTACAGCGCCTAATGTGTAACAACCGATATCTCCTGCTGCATGAAGCTTAAGTTCATTAAGAACAGTGAATGTGCTTCTGTGAGGACATCCGGGGCAGAGAATGGGAGGTCTTGCGGGAACCTTTGCAGGTTCGTCTGTATTAACCTCTTCTCCAAGGATTGCTTTCTTAAGCATATTTGATGAGTACTCGCCCTGAATTGTTAAGATATCTTTTCCGTGACACTTAATGCCCCAGGATTTAACCTGCTCTTCAATAAGGGGTTCGAGTTCTTCAATTACATAAAGTGTATCTACTTTCGAAGCAAAGTCTTCGATAAGTTTTTTAGGCAGGGGATGAACAAGTCCGAGTTTAAGAACACTTGCATTGGGAAGTGCTTCTTTTACGTACTGATAAGGGATACCTGATGTAATAACACCGATCTTGGTATCGTTCATTTCAACCTTGTTGATGGGAAGTGTGCATGCATCTTCAGACATATCTTTAAGACGCTTTTCAACGAATACGTGTCTTCCCTTAGCCATAGCTGGCATCATAACGTTCTTGGGAACACTTCTTTCATAAACCTTGTCTTCAATTTCTTCTCTGTCACAAAGTTCAACTACGCCCTGGCTGTGTGCAAGACGTGTGGTTGTTCTGATCATGATGGGACAGTCGTATTTTTCGGAGAGTTCAAAAGCAAGCTTTGTAAAATCTTTAGCTTCAGCTGAATCCGAAGGTTCAAGTACAGGCACCTGTGCAACTCTTGCTACACATCTTGAATCCTGCTCATTCTGTGAAGAATAAAGTCCGGGATCGTCTGCCGCAACGAGTACAAGTCCGCCGTTAACTCCTATGTAAGATACGGTATAAAGAGGGTCTGATGCTACGTTAACACCTACCATCTTCATTGAGCAGAGTGCTCTGACACCGCTCATGGAAGCACCGATTGCAACTTCCATTGCCACCTTTTCATTGGGTGACCATTCAGCGTAAATCTCGGGATATTTTACGATATTTTCGCTGATTTCCGTACTCGGAGTTCCGGGATAAGCCGATGAAACCTTAACTCCGGCCTCGTACGCACCGCGGGCAATCGCTTCGTTGCCCAGCATAATCTTCTTTTCCATTTAATATTTCCTCCGCCGATTAATTTACCATTTAAGATTGAGTGAAACTGTAAGCCGGGTTCTGTCTTGGACGATCATCTATCTAGAATCCGTGTCGCCACGAATTTCAAGCAACCTACCTGAGCCAAGCCGGGCAAGCTTATTGGCTACGTTTGGTCTTGCTTCGGATGGGGTTTACACAGCCTTACCCGTTACCGGATAAGCGGTGGTCTCTTACACCGCCTTTTCACCCTTACCGCTTGCGCGGCGGTTATTTTCTGTTGCACTTTCCTGAGAGTCACCTCTACCGGACGTTATCCGGCATCCTGCCCTGCGAAGCCCGGACTTTCCTCACCTCCATATGGAGCCGCGATCGTCCGTCCCACTCAAATATAGATTATATGGTTTTGCAATCACAAAAGTCAATTGATTGTATATTATTTTGTATTTTCAATACCCATAATGTATAATTACGATATACCAGAATTCCTAATGAGGTTGATAATGAAGCCGTTAGATAAATACATAAAATACAGCGCTTATATTTCAATCGTTTTGCTTATTATCGGACTGATTCCCATGATTGCAATCGGTTTTTTTACTCATCCTCTCGGAGACGATTATCATTATGGCCAGTATGCTGCCGAAGCTTTGCGTGAAAGCGGTAATATCTTATCTGTATTCCCTGAAGCAATTAAAGGAATGGTAGAGCAATACAATACATGGCAGGGTACATATTTTGCTATGTTTTTAATGTATCTGCCACCACATGTATTTTCAGATTTTCTATATAAACTTTATCCTGCACTTCTCATTCTTTTCTTTTGCGCAAGTGTGTTTTTCTTAATAAAACCCATTGCAGTTAATGCTACAAACAGTAATTCTACCGATGGTGATAATAGTGTTAAAAAAGATAAAACACCCATTTATTCTTGGATAAGCATATCCTCAATACTATGCATAATATCAATTCTACAGATTCCCGTGTGCGGAGAAGCATTCTACTGGTTTAATGGATCAATATATTACATGGGATTTTTATCCATGACCTTTTTCCTATTCGGAGTTTTATTTAGATATATCATCAATCCGAAAATATACTTATTAATCATTGCATTAATACTTGGTTTCTTAATTGCAGGCGGTAATTATGCATCACTTCTTCCTGCAATCTTAATCTTAATCTGTCTTATCATCTTCTCTATTCAGACAAAAAAGAACATGCAAGCAAAAGGATTGATTGCTGTTTTGGTTGTAATGATTATAGGACTTATCATCAGTATGATAGCACCCGGCAACGCTATGCGAGCAGCAACAACAGCCGGAACAACTCCAATAAAAGCGATTGTAAAATCTATTATTCAGTGTTCCAAATACGTGATATTTTTTAACGGTCCTGTATCTTTGTTGGGTTTTGCATTTCTTGCGCCAATACTTGTTAATGTTGCAAATAAATCATCGTTTACATTCAAGAATTCAATAATCAATTGCATCATATCATTTGGAATCTTTTGCTCATCTGTAACCGCAGTATTTTATGGTCAAAACAATGGCGGTCCTGCAAGACTTTTTGATATATGCATCGTTATGTTATATGTGATGGAGGCATATATTATCTTCTCATTGATTGGATTTGTAGTATCAAAAAGAAAAACAAGTTCATCTGATAATTCAAGCGAAAACGCTATAAAGAGTTCCGGCGAAAAAATAAAAAGATTTGCAATCAGCACCACTACAATCATAGCAATACTTTTTGCAATTCTTATAATTCCTAATATCCTTAGTAAATCTATTGTTGTTCCAAACTCATATACAGCGATAAAACTATTAATCAATGGTGATGCAGCCTCTTATGATTCTGAATACAAAAATAGACTTAAACAGATAGCCAATAATCCCAATAGTGATTTAGTATTTAAGCCATACACAGTATCAAATGATTTGGAACATTTCTTATATCTAGGCGACCTATCTAGCGACCCTTGCAATTTCAATAACGAAGCTTTCGCAAAGTTTTATAATCTCAATTCTGTATATGTAGATTACACTCAATAACCCACTTATACGTTAAAGCAGGAACCGCCAACGAACTCTCTAACAATGGAGTTCTTGGGAAGATTGGTTGTATCCATGCACAAGAAATACTCTAATAATTTAAGTAATCTCTTTGCCTCATAATACTCTGGATCTTCAGGTGTAACGCTATGAAGAATAGGCTCTGCAATTGACTTAAGTGCTGCAAGTTCATATATCTGTGCTGAATTGAACATTGCATCCGCTGTCTCCTGATAAGGGAAGATATTCTCTTCTTCGCCACGTCTTACAGAAGGCCACATGCTGATTGTTCTCTTAGCAGACGCGCCTCTTGTTCTGAAGTCTCTAACCATACGTCTGATAAGTCTTGCATCAGTTGTAGGAATGCAGTTGTGCTCATCAATATTAAGAGTTGTTAATGCTGATATATAAATCTTGTACTTACTCTCAACAGGAAGTGATTCACTCATCTTGTCATTAAGAGCATGTATTCCTTCGATAACAAGTACATCGTCTTCGCCTAACTGTTTGAAGTTACCCTTATATTCTCTTGCTCCAACCTTAAAGTTGAATGTAGGAATCTCAACTCTCTCACCGGCAAGAAGTCTGGTCATATCTTCATTAAAGAGCTTAACATCTATAGCTTCAAGGCACTCGAAATTGTAATTACCATCTTCATCAATGGGAGTATCCTCTCTGTTAACGAAATAATCGTCTACAGCGATGGGATGAGGCTTAAGTCCGAGTGTTCTAAGCTGAACTGATAATCTGTGTGAAAAGCTTGTCTTACCTGATGATGAAGGACCTGCTATCATGATGAACTTAACACCGTCTCTCGATGCAATATCCTTGGCGATCTCACCAATTCTTCTCTCCTGCAATGCTTCCTGAACAAGTACCATATCATCCATATCGCCTGCACAGATGCACTCATTAAGATCTCCAACTGTATCGATACCAAGCATGTCACCCCATTCGGTTGCAAGCATCATTGTATTATATACTTTTTCAAGAGAAACGAATTCGTCGAGTTCCTCAGGTGTCTTCTTTTTAGGAAGATTAAGAATAAAACCATCTTTATATGCCAATACTTCGAATTTCTTAACATATCCGCAGCTTGGAAGCATATATCCATAGTAATAATCTATATATCCTTCGAGATCATAGAGGTTGATAACCGAACTTCTTCTGTACTTAAGAAGCTTTAACTTATCAGTCATATTCTGCATACGGAATATCTCTGCTGCTTCTTCTACGGGTCTGGATGTCTTAACAATGGGAGTATCGTTATCAACCATCACCTGCATTCTATCCTGAATCTTTTTGATAATATCATCGGTGATACTAACCTTTCCCTTGTAAGACAGATAATATCCTGTATTAATGGAAAATTCCAATTTAATCTTCTCAATATTGGAATCACCTATAACATCATTACATGCCTTGATAAACATAAGCACCGCTGTTCTCTTGTAAGCGCGATGACCCACGCCACTGGATAAATCGAAAAAGCTAAGCTTACCATCCTTATCAGGGCACTTGCCTAACTCACGAAGCTTATCATTAAATACAGCGATAGCAATCGGATGCTTGTATTCGCTTGCATGCTCTCTGGCAATCGTTTCAAAAGAAGTGCCTTCAGCATACTCTTTTACTACTTCCCCAACAGTAATCTTTAATGTGTTCATATTAACCCCTCTCTTTTTATATTATTTGCAAAGCAATAATAAACTATAACCTTATGTCTCGGATATTCTCGACATATACTAATTCTATGTCCTTAACATCTTTGACACTCTTCTTAGCCGAAGCAGGAAGATAACACTTTTTGAATCCAAGTTTAACTGCTTCCTTCACCCTTGCTTCAACTTGAGATACATTTCTCACTTCTCCCGATAATCCAACTTCTCCAAAAGCAACTGTATCCTCTGATACAACTTTATTATGAAAACTCGACATGATTGCAATCACAAGTCCCATATCAACGGCAGGTTCAGATACTTTCATACCACCCGTGACATTAACATATGCATCGCAATTGCCAAAAGGAAGTCCGATTTTCTTTTCAAGAACAGCCATCAGGAGATTAACTCTGTTATAATCAACACCCGTCGACTGACGTCTTGGAATACCAAAATTGGTCGGTGTAACCAGTGCCTGAATCTCAATGAATATCGGTCTTGTGCCCTCCATGGAACAAGATACCACGCATCCACTAGCATCAGTAGGTCTGCCTGATAAAAGAACTTCTGAAGGATTACCCACTTCGGATAAGCCCGAGTTACACATCTCAAATACGCCTATCTCGTTGGTTGAACCGAATCTATTCTTAACGCCTCTTAAAACTCTGTATGAATCGTGTCTTTCCCCTTCAAAGTAAAGAACCGTATCCACCATGTGTTCAAGCATCTTAGGGCCTGCAACGTTACCATCCTTGGTAACATGTCCAACTATGAATATGGATACGCCAAGTCCCTTAGCCAGCTTCATAAGAAGTGCTGTTGCTTCTCTAACCTGAGATACACTTCCGGGTGCAGATTGCACTTCATCCATATACATCGTCTGAATGGAATCTATAACAACAACATCAGGCTTTTTCTCTTCAATAACCTGAGCTATATCATCAAGATTGGTCTCACAATATAATCTTACATTATCCTTGAATTTGCCGATCCTATCTGCACGAAGTTTAATCTGCTCTTTTGATTCCTCACCGGAAACATAGAGTACTTCATAGTTTGAATCAGCCAGAGATTTGCACACTTGCAAAAGAAGCGTGGATTTGCCTATTCCGGGATCCCCGCCTATAAGAGTCAAAGAGCCCCAGACTATACCACCGCCCAGGACTCTGTCAAGTTCACTTATATTTGTTTTAATACGTTCTTCTTTTTTGGTCTCAATAGAAGACACGGATACTATCGCTCCGCTCTCTATTCCTCGTTTTATGGAAGTTCTGACCTTACTGCCCTTGTCAGAAGGAG
>JAEEOJ010000028.1 GCA_016284175.1 Lachnospiraceae bacterium
AGTTGCCGTTGTTGTTCTCATACCGATAACTTTTATAATAAATATCCTTAAGACTGTATATGTGAACAAAAACGCAGACGAATATCTGGCTCTGGAAAGAATTTACAAAGAAACAGAAACTGAAGCTGAATCGGAGGTTGAACCGGATTTTGAAATTAAACCGGAAATAAAAGAAGAAAAACAGATGCCTTCTTATACTGAAGAAAAGAAAGCAGATTTTTCCGAGACTCCTTCAAGGAATAAAATAATCTGTCCCGTATGCGGAAAAGAACAGATTAAGAACGCATTCGGATGCATATATTGTCATAATAAGTGGGAATAAAATGAACGATATTGTAAAAATAATAAACGAACAGACAAATGTACTTTTCATAAATATGTATGAGCAGATAAACAGAGCTGATTTATCATGCATGATTGATAATGTGAATAACTCCAGATTTTTGTTTCATATGATTCATTCTATGGATAAGTATTTTATCAATCCTTTTGATTATGATTACTCAGAAGTTTTCAATCTCATAGGCATAGATGAAAAATACAGTATAATTTCGGAATCGCGTGAAGGTTATGTTGCGGCCGAGGGTTATGTGATACCAAGAGAAAAGCTTGTGCAGTATATGGATTATGTAAAAGATAAAATCAATAAATATCTTTTAGGATTAAGCGATGAAGATTTATCCCAAAAGCCTGATAATTGCGAGTATACACGCCTGCAGATGATTCTTGCACAATACAGGCATTCAATGTTCCACTGCGGAATGTCAGAAATTGCAACTTACGACAGTACGGATGAATGGCTTAAATATACCGGACTTAAATATATTCCTTAATGAAAGAGGCAGTTTTATGGATTCGTATAAATGTACAATAGCGGACCTTGCTTATTATGAAAACGAGAAACAAATCGTAGTAAATGTTGAAATCAATGATGATGACATTGAGATGAGCTGTGAAGTGGACGGCATTCGTTTCTCTGAGAAGGGTGAGTATTATTTTGATACATTTCAATTATTTAGGGACAGTCTTCTGGAATTTGGATACGGTATAAAATGTAACGGTTCAAAGTTGAATGCGATACAATCAGGAATGCAGGGATACAGTGATAAAATCTATCTCGTTGAGAATGGCAGACAGGCACTTAATAAAGATATCTTTGGCATATGGGATTATGCGGATATAAAAGAGTTTCCGACAACAAACGAGCAAAGAGCATTTGCGAATAAATGGTATAAGAGTCTGGAAGAGAAAAATGGTTAAAAGAATTAAATTTTTTGCTACTAAAAACGATATGATATCTGTTCTTTCGAAATTGGAGAAACAGATTTCGTTTGATATTGATTATATTCAGTGCGGTAAAACTGATCATAAAAGATATAAAACAATAAAGGATATTCCCGGCCTTGGAATTCTGAAAGAAAAGCATGGTGAAATAAGTTTCTTAATTATGCGAAAAGATGATGAGCTGATAACAAACCAGCAGGGACAGGTTTACCAGGGAGAAAATGTTTGTTCTCTTGAATTTGATCCGTCGGGAATCAGTGAAGATAAAACAGGTTTGATTCATGGTATGTTTGCGATAATGGAAGAAAACGAAATATCTTCAGAATTATTTAAAATAGTAAAAAAGATTATGAATGCGGAGTGCAAACACATACAAGGCTGGCATATCGGAAAAGAGGCTGAGGAACTTTACGGAAAACTCAGATTCATATGCATAGGTTTGAATGAACCTGAAATATATGATTTTAAAATGATTTAAGATTAAAGCAGAAAACGGACAGGGTTATCCTAATCCTGAAATAATTCAGGGAATTATAGATGCTGTAAAAAAGAAATAACTGTAAAATATAAAAAAACTTCAGCCTGAGTAAGACTGAAGCTTTTTGTTTTATTTATTTTGTAATTCCGGAATAATCATTATCCACATTTATTACGCAGAAATAACCTTTGTGCTTTGCATGTACTTTATTCTGAATTTCTTCCACGAGTTCTTTTTCACTCATCTTAAATTTATGAGGAATAACGACATCGAAGATAAGATTAGAATGTGATTCGCCGTGCACCATTCTGAAATCATGAAGAGTGAGACGCTCATCTATTTCTTTTATGATTTCTGTTGCAAGAACCTTTGCTTCATAAAGTGTTTCGTCGTTGGTATCCACGGGATCCATGTGAATGGAGACTTCGCAGTTAAGCTTGGTCTTGATTTCATTTTCGATATCGTCGATGCATTCGTGAAGATAGAGGATGTCTTTGTCGCAGGGAACTTCTGCATGGAGGGAAACGAAAATTCTGGTAGGGCCGTAGTCGTGAACTATCATATCGTGGATTCCGATAACAGATTCGTTTGAACGAACTATGGTTTCAATTTCTTTTACGAATTCGGGATCGGGAGTCTGTCCTAAAAGAGGAGAAATGGTTTCCCTTAAAGTCTTATAGCCTGCATAAGCGATGAAGAGTCCGACTGCGATACCTGCGTATGCATCAATCTTAATTTTAAATACCGCATAAAGAATGTAGCAGATTAAAACCACGGTTGTTGCTGCAGTATCGCTGATTGAATCGATTGCGGTTGCTTTCATTGCCGTGGAGCCGATTTTTTTGCCGTAAATCATATTGTAGGCAAACATATAAAGCTTGATTACAATCGACAGAGAAAGAAATACAAATGTAAGTGCGCTTACCATGACTTCTTCGGGATGAATGATTTTGTCGATACTTGATTTAACAAGTTCAAATGCAACGATTAGGATAATCAGAGAAACGATAAGTCCTGAGATGTATTCGATACGTCCGTGTCCGAAAGGATGCTCGTTGTCGGGCTTCTGACCTGAGAGCTTAAATCCTAAAAGAGTTATAATGCTGCTTCCCGCATCGGATAAGTTATTAAATGCATCCGCAGTAACTGAAATAGCTGATGTTATAATTCCGACGCTGAATTTGGTCGCAAAAAGGAAGAGGTTTAAGATTATTCCTACGGTTCCTGTCAGAATACCGTATCTGCGGCGGACGTTTTCGTCGTTAAAATCGTTTTTGTTTTTTATAAAAATAGAAGATAAAAGTGCAATCATTTTAAAATTCCCCGAAAATGCGGCAATACGGATATATTGTATTGTCATAAATTTTCATACCATAATAATTGTATAAGGTATAAAAGACATTATAATATTGTCCGCGTATAAATTCCATATTTATTGAAGAGAGAATTATTTGAGTTTAAAATTTTCTTGACGTACGGGATATTTTTGGTATAATTCAATTTGTGCGATTACTCAAACAGACCGTGCACATATATTTGGTCTTGGAGGAGGGTTGAGAAGTGTCAAGAGTTGAAGTTAAAGAAAATGAATCATTAGACAGCGCGCTTAGACGTTTTAAAAGAAACTGTGCCAAGGCCGGTATTCAGCAGGAAATTCGTAAAAGAGAACATTACGAAAAGCCCAGCGTAAAGCGTAAGAAAAAATCTGAAGCTGCTAGAAAACGTAAATACAATTAATTAATACAGACTGCCGTGAGAAAATCACGGCAGTTTTTTTGCCCTTGGGCACAATTTGTGTTATAATATCCGTCGTTGGAGTAAAGTAAAAATCTGAAGGTATTCAATATTGAAATATGTTCTTGGGGCAATAATTGCCTGCCTTGTAATTCTTTTCATAATTAATATCGTTGATTTAAACCGTTACGTGGTCAGAAGCGTAGCGATTTACGACAGTAAAGTAAAGAAGAAACTAAAAGTCTGCTTTGTTTCGGATTTGCATAATTATTCGTGTACCCCTAAGTTTTATGAGGACATAAAAGAATTTGCTCCCGACATAATCCTTTGCGGAGGCGATACAATTACCGCCACCAAAGGAAGAAAACAGGACCGCGCATATTATTTCCTGAAAGAACTTTCAAGGATTGCTCCAACCTATACGGCGCTTGGCAATCATGAATACAGAGCTAAGATTTATCCCGAAGTTTACGGCAAATTGTATGATGAGTTTGCCGAAAAGATGGAAGAGTATAAAATACCCATTCTTTCAAACAGCTCACATTACTTTGAGGAAAGCAATGTAAAGGTAAGCTCTGCGGATATTGACAGAAGTTTTTACAAGAGATTTAAGGTTTACCATATGGATGACGATTATATCGAATCTTTAGTAGGTAAACTCGAAGATGATAAATACAATATACTTTTAGCGCACAATCCGGATTACTTTAAGCATTACAATGCTTACGGAAGTGATCTGATTTTATCGGGACATGTTCACGGCGGATTAATTCGTCTGCCTCTTTTACGAGGTGTTGCGCACCCCGGTATAAGGTTCTTCCCCAAATACTCAGGCGGAGTATATGATGATAACGGCAAATTCGTCCGTTATGCAGATTCGTATGTATCCAGCAAAAACGCGGTTATAAGACTTATTGTAAGCTGCGGTATCGGTTTCCACACGCTCCCTTTAAGACTTTTTAATCCGGGCGAATTAATCTTTATTACAATTGATTCAAAACATTAGGAGCAGTTAATGGCTATTCCCGTAAAACTGGAAGTATTCGAGGGACCTCTCGATTTACTTTTACACTTAATAGAAAAGAATAAAGTCGACATTTACGATATTCCGATTGTCGAAATCACGAAGCAGTATTTAGAATACGTAAAAGAGCTTCCCAAGGACGACCTTAACACCGTGAGCGAATTCATGGTAATGGCTGCAACGCTTCTTGACATCAAGTGCAGAATGCTTCTTCCGAAAACCGAGGACGAAGAAGGCGAAGAGGAAGATCCGAGAGCAGAACTTGTTCAGAAGCTCCTCGAGTACAAGATGTATAAATATATGTCCTACGAATTAAAAGACATGCAGATGGACGGCGAAAGATATTTATACAAGGATTCCTCGATTCCCGATGAAGTAAGAAATTACAAAGCTCCGATAGATTATGCTGAATTAATCGGCGAGACCACCTTAAGCAGCTTGAACGAAATCTTCAATGCCTGCATCAAGAGAGTCGAAGACAAGGTCGACCCCATCAGATCTCATTTCGGAAAGATTGAAAAGGAAGAGGTCGATATCAATCAGAAACAGGATTACATCGCCAAATATATTACTTCCCATAAAAAGTGCTCGTTCAGAAGCCTTTTGTCCGAGCAGAAAACAAAGATGGAAGTAATCGTAACCTTTCTGGTAATCCTTGAACTGATTAAGACCGGTAACGTCGAAGTCAATCAGAGCCAGTCATTCGGAGATATCGATATCGAATTAAAGAAACCGATAGAGGATTTCTCAATATAATTATTGTAAACTAATTATGTAAACCTATATTTACAGGAGTATAAAATGGACCGTCAGGAAATTCAGGGTAAAATCGAAGGCATTCTTTTCGCGATGGGCGACAGCGTAGCCATAAAAGACATAGCTGAAGCGCTTGGAATCGAAGAGAGCCTCGTAAAAGAAATCATAGAAGAGATGAAAGTTTACTACGCTGCAAAAGAGCGCGGTATTCAGATTGCCATCCTTGAAGGAAATGTTCAGCTTCGTACCAAGGACGAGTATTATGATGATTTAATCAAGATTGCAACCGTTCCCAAGAAGAATGTTTTATCCGATTCCGTTCTTGAGACACTTTCGATTGTTGCTTACAAGCAGCCTGTCACAAGAATGGATATAGAGAAGATAAGAGGAGTCAATTCCGATTTTTCCATCAATAAGCTTCTTGAGTTTGGCCTCATAAAAGAATTAGGCCGTCTGGATGCTCCCGGAAGACCGCTTCTTTTTGGAACCAGTGAGCAGTTTTTACGAGCTTTTAATGTCGATTCGATTGAAGACCTGCCTCAGATCAGCATTGATATGATGGAAGACTTCAGAGTTCAGGCCGAGAATGAATTAAACTACAATGTCAACAAGGTTGAAAGCGTAGAGATATAAATTTAACTACATATATTAAGGGGGATTTCCGTTAAGGAAGTCCCTTTTTTGTTGAAAATTGATATAAAAGTCCTTAAAGATGCGAAAAGATTATTTATTTTTGAATAATCGGAGTAGGTTTAATTTATTGAAAATATTGACAAAGTTATGATATGATATTATTTGTGTGAATTTGGGGTTTTTTAGCCCATTCACCTTAAAAAAGTAAAGATTAAATTATATATAGGAGGTAGTACTTATGAGTACCAGTTCTGCTGCAAGAGAGAGAATTAATGCTCTTCTTGATGAAAACAGCTTTGTTGAAATCGGCGCTTTGGTATCCGCGAGAGCGACTGATTTTAATCTCAAGCAAATTGATACCCCTTCAGACGGTTGTATTACCGGCTACGGCGTTATCAATGACTCTCTTGTGTATGTGTACGCTCAGGACGCTTCAGTTTTAAACGGTAGTGTCGGCGAAATGCATGCCAAGAAAATTTGCAACCTTTATGATATGGCGATGAAGATGGGCGCACCCGTCATCGGCTTAATCGATTCCTGCGGTTTAAGACTTCAGGAGGCTACAGATGCCCTTAACGCAATGGGCGAACTTTACTTAAAGCAGACACTTGCATCGGGAGTTATTCCTCAGATCACAGCTGTATTTGGAAACTGTGGCGGCGGACTTGCTATTATCCCCACGCTTACTGATTTCACATTTATGGAAAGTGAGAAAGCAAAACTCTTTGTAAACTCACCTAACACCCTTGACGGAAACTCAACTGAGAAGTGTGATACAGCATCAGCAAAATTCCAGTCAGAAGAGAGTGGTATCGTTGATTTTACAGGTACTCAGGACGAAATCCTTTCAAAGATGAGAGAACTTGTTTCTTTCCTTCCCGCAAACAACGAAGAAGAAGCTGAATATGTTGAGTGCACAGACGATCTTAACAGAGCTTCAAATGCTATCGGAACATCTTTCAAGGATGCTGCACTTGCTTTTGCGGATATCGCGGATGATTACAATTTTATCGAAGTAAAATCTGCTTACGCTAAAGATATGGTATGCGGATTTATCAAATTAAACGGAAGCACAATCGGCTGCGTTGGTAACAGAAGCGCAGTATACGATGAAGAAGGAAAAGTTGCAGAAGAACTTTCAGACAAGCTTTCAGCAGAAGGCTGTGTAAAGGCTGCAGAGTTCATCAACTTCTGTGATGCATTCTCAATCCCCGTTCTTTCACTTACAAACATTACAGGCTTCAAGGCTTGCAAGTGCTCTGAGAAGAGAATTGCAAG
This sequence comes from Lachnospiraceae bacterium, assembly GCA_016284175.1. Taxonomy (GTDB): domain Bacteria; phylum Bacillota; class Clostridia; order Lachnospirales; family Lachnospiraceae; genus UBA3766. The sequence continues at coordinate 7,188 of JAEEOJ010000028.1, forward strand.
AGCTTCAGCTAAGCTTACATATGCATTTGCAAACAGCACAGTTGCTAAGGTTAACGTTATCGCTTCCAAGGCACTTGGTTCAGCATACGTAGTTATGAACTCAAAGGCAATCGGCGCTGACGTAACATTCGCATTCGAAGGTGCTGCAATCGGTGCAATCGACGCTAAGAGCGCGGCACAGATTATGTATGCAGGTGAATCAAGCGACGTAATCGCCGAGAAGACCAAAGAATACGAAGCACTTCAGAATTCATGCACTTCCGCTGCAAAGAGAGGATATGTTGATTACATCATCAATCCTGCTGATGCAAGAAAGTACATCATCGGTGCATTCGAAATGTTATACACAAAGAGAGAGGATCGTCCGGCTAAGAAGCACGGCATCATCTAATTAATGAAAGGAAATATGGCTATGAAGAAATTGAAAACATTATTCTTAGGCCTCGGACTTTCAGTGATGTTCATTTTTGCCGGATGCGGTAAAGCACCGGTAGATCCTGCGGTAGTAAGTACCATCGAAAGCAACAGAGAAACGCTCATAAAAGAAATAGCAATGAACTCTGAAAAAACTGCTTTGGCAAACATTACCGAGGAAGATTATAAGATTAAAGCTGACGAATTTGAGGGCGAGAACTTAAAGTTCGCATCAAAAGATACTTATGTCGGAGCTGTTAACTCATGTCTGGCAGCCGAAGACGAAGCAGGCAGCATTACCGGATATGACAGAAACATCACCATCTCCGGAAACCCTGAAGACGGATACAAAGTAACCGAGCTTTTAGGATATACCGGACGTAATGTTAATATGAACATTGCGTATGACGGAGATCTTAATATCACGGACATCACATTTTCTCCCATTTACTCAATGGGCGAGGCTATGACAAAGGCCGCTCTTAATACCTTGCTTGGTATGGGATCGGTATTCAGCGTACTTATTCTTATCATGATAATTATTTATCTTTTCGGAATCATTCCCAAGATTCAGAAAGCAAGCGCTGACAAGAAAGCTAAGAAAACAGCAGCAAAGGCTGAAAACAAAGCTGCTTTAACAAATGCAAATGTTGTGGAAACAGAGACGGAAGAACTTGTGGACGATTACGAGCTCGTTGCCGTTATTTCTGCCGCAATCGCTGCTTATGAAGGCAGTGGATCCACTGACGGATTTGTAGTCAGAAGTATCAGAAAATCACAATCGAAAAAGTGGCAGAACGCCCAGTACTAGGAGGATGTAATTATGAAAAATTATACAATTACCGTTAACGGCAATGTTTATGACGTAACAGTTGAAGAAGGTGCTTCAACAGGCGCTGTTGCAGCTCCCGTAAAGAAAGCAGCACCTAAGGCAGCTCCCGCAGCTGCAGCTCCCGCAGCAGCACCCAAGGCAAGCGGCGCAGCAGGCTCAATCAGAGTTGAAGCCGGTGCAGCAGGTAAGGTATTTAAACTTGATACCAAGGTTGGCGATACAGTTAAGAAGGGTGACGCAGTTGTTACTATCGAAGCTATGAAGATGGAAATCCCCGTTGTAGCTCCTCAGGATGGTACAGTTGCAAGTATCGAAGTTAACGTAGGCGATGCTATTGAAGCAGGCGCACTTCTTGCAACACTTAACTAATTATCAATTCTTTGGATAGGAGATTTTACGATGGAATATATCATTAATACAGTAGATAACCTGATCCATCAGACATCATTCTTCAATCTGACGATAGGTAACTATGCAATGATAGCGGTAGCTTGTTTCTTCCTTTATCTTGCTATTCGTCATGAATTTGAACCCTTGCTTTTGGTTCCCATCGCATTCGGTATGCTTTTGGTTAATATCTATCCCGATATTATGAGACCGTTTGGCGAAGGCGGACATGGTGGTGGACTTTTATACTACTTCTACATTTTGGATGAGTGGGCAATCCTGCCTTCACTTATTTTCCTTGGCGTAGGTGCAATGACAGACTTCGGTCCGCTGATTGCAAACCCCAAGAGCTTTTTACTCGGAGCAGCTGCTCAGTTCGGTATTTTCGCAGCATACTTCGGAGCATTACTTATTAACCAGACAGGCCTTGTAGACTTTAACGATAAGGCTGCTGCAGCTATCTCCATCATCGGTGGTGCTGACGGCCCTACATCAATCTTCCTTGCAGGTAAGCTCGGACAGACAAGATTACTCGGACCTATCGCGGTTGCTGCATATTCGTACATGTCACTTGTACCTATTATTCAGCCCCCTATTATGAAGCTTTTAACAACAGAAAAAGAAAGAAAGATCAAGATGGAACAGCTTCGTCCCGTTTCCAAACTTGAAAAGATTCTTTTCCCCATCGTTGTTACAATAGTTGTTTCACTTATTCTTCCTACAACAGCTCCCCTTGTTGGTATGCTTATGTTAGGTAACCTCTTTAGAGAGTCAGGTGTTGTAAGACAGCTTCAGGAAACAGCTTCAAACGCACTTATGTACATCGTAGTTATCATTCTCGGTACATCCGTAGGTGCTACAACAAGTGCAGAAGCATTCCTTAACTTTGAAACAGTTGCAATCGTTGTACTCGGACTTGTAGCATTCTCGTTCGGTACAGCAGCCGGAGTTATCTTCGGTAAAATCATGTGTGTACTCACGAAAGGTAAGGTTAATCCTCTTATCGGTTCGGCAGGCGTTTCGGCCGTACCTATGGCTGCGAGAGTTTCTCAGAAGGTCGGTGCAGAGGCAGATCCTTCAAACTTCCTTTTGATGCATGCAATGGGACCCAACGTAGCCGGAGTTATCGGTACCGCTGTTGCAGCAGGTACATTCATGGCTATCTTTGGAGTCTTCTGATTCAGAAATAAAAGGCTTCCCATCAAGGGGAAGGCAGATATTAATATATGGAGGAAAATACAATGGCAGAAAAAAAGCCTATTAAAATAACTGAAACCGTCCTTCGTGACGCTCATCAGTCTTTGATTGCCACCAGAATGCCGACCGAAGTAATGCTCCCCATCGTAGATAAGATGGATAAAGTAGGATATCATTCGGTAGAGTGCTGGGGTGGTGCAACATTTGATGCTTCTCTTCGTTTCCTTAAGGAAGATCCCTGGGAAAGACTTCGTAAGTTAAGAGAAGGCTTTAAGAATACAAAACTTCAGATGCTTTTCAGAGGACAGAATATTTTAGGATATCGTCCTTACGCAGATGATGTTGTTTATTCATTCGTAGAAAAATCCATCGCTAACGGTATCGATATCATCAGAATTTTCGACTGCCTTAACGATTTGAGAAACCTTCAGGCTGCAGTTGATGCAACCAACAAGATTAAAGCTCAGGAAGGCAGAGGACATGCTCAGATAGCTCTTTCCTACACACTCGGTGATGCTTATACACTTGAGTACTGGGCAAAGGTAGCTAAAGAAATCGAAGAGATGGGTGCTGACTCAATCTGTATCAAGGATATGGCAGGACTTCTTCTTCCTTACAGAGCAACAGAACTTATCAAGGCTATGAAGGAAGAAACAAAACTTCCCATCCAGCTTCATACGCACTATACTTCAGGCGTTGCTTCAATGACATACCTTAAGGCTGTAGAAGCAGGCGTAGACGTTATCGACTGTGCTATTTCTCCTTTTGCACTCGGTACATCACAGCCCGCTAC
>JAEEOJ010000029.1 GCA_016284175.1 Lachnospiraceae bacterium
ACTTTATCTACAAGATATACGGCATCATTATATCTGCCGGCTTTCATCAGTTTTTCAATTTGTTCACAATGAAGTCTGCTATCAGATTTATCCAAAACAACCACCTCGTATGCTTATCAAAAATAATACATATTGTGTTTTCATACACAAAAAAACACCCTATATAGTTTATCATAAGCATAGCAGAATGTCAAAAATTATTGCGTTAAAATGTCGGAAAGACGGGCAAATTCTTCAAGTGTTAATTCTTCCCCGCGGATATTCACATTTTTTCCCATTTCAAGGAGTGCATTTTCGATATTTTTCTTGTCTGTTTTATATGCGGATGAGTGCGAAAGCGCGTTGGTTAGAGTCTTTCTTCTCTGCTCGAAGGCTCCTTTTATGATGCGGAACATCTCTGACTTGTTGTTGACCTTAACTGCGGGCTCTTTTAGCTTATCAAGTCTGATTACAGCGCTGTCTACGTTCGGACGCGGGATAAAACAGTTCGGAGACACGGTCATCTTAACTTCCGCATTGCTGTAAAAAGCAACCGCAAGCGAGAGTGCACCGTAATCCTTGCTGCCGGGACCGGTCTGCATTCTTTCTGCCACTTCCTTTTGGATCATGACTGTAATGCTTTCGATGGGAAGGTCTTTTTCAAGAAGTTCTATGATAATGGGCGTGGTGATGTAATACGGAAGATTCGCCACAACCTTGGCAGATGCGGCACCGTTTTCTTTTAGGATATTGACGATATCGGCTTTTAAAATATCCTGATTAATGACGGTCACGTTGTTAAAATCCGCGAGCGTGTACTCGAGGACCGGAATCATGTTTTTATCAATTTCAACGCTTATAACCTGTTTTGCGGCTTCTGCAAGATACTGCGTAAGGGTTCCGATTCCGGGGCCGATTTCAAGCACGGTGTCTTCCTTTGTGATGCCTGCCGAGGCCACGATTTTCTCTAAAATATTAGAATCGATCAGGAAATTCTGGCCGTATCTTTTCTGTGCCGTCAATCCGAATTTGTTTAATATCTCACTTGTTTTGGAGGGATTCCCCAAGTAAGCTTTTGAGCTCATTTGTCAGTTTCCTTTTTCTTAAAGTAATGTTGTATTTATCGATTATCTTCTGTTCGGGTTCGTAATTGCCCAGTATTTCGTCAGCCTTTTTAATCACCTCTTTGTAGGATTTGATTTTAACCCTGAAGTAATCGTTCCGGCCGTTCGCAAGAACTATGTCTTGTTCATTGTCATCCGTGCTTCCGTATACCGAACCGTAGGGAAGCGATGCGTAGTATTTAAAGTTTCTGTCAAAGAAATATTCGTCGTAACCTCCGAAAAGAACATAGCTTTTCTGTTTTTTAAGATATACGAATTTATCCGGAACACCGTCGATATAAAGGTTTTTTACCGCATTCTGCGTTTTTCTGTCAAAAATCGTCAGTTCACCGTTGTAATTGAGAACCGCATAGTATTTTCCGTCGTCGGATGCAATCACCTGATATACCGTCTTGTCGATATCGGGATAATAACTCTTGTCGGCCGTTCCGATTTCGTCAAACTCGTTTACACCGGTTTTTGAAAGCACTTCCGCCCATTCGCCGCGCTTTAAATCAAATACCGAAACATAGGACGAATCCTCTTTGTGTTTAATGTACAAGGAGCCGTTTTTCTGCGTGACGTGCAGAAGCTTCAGTCCGGATTTCTGAGGGAAAAGTTCTTCGGAAAGTATCATGCCCTCATCATAAAAATAGTCTAAAAGAAATATGTCTTCATTCTCATCGATAACGGCAAATCCGTCATCGTAAGAAAAAACGCTTAAAATATCGTTTGCTCTCATCAAAGTGGATGCAAGCTCCAGATCATAATCGAAAAACATCGCCTGGTTGTTTGCGTATACACAGAGGCCGTAATCGTTTAATGCCAGATCATCCATGGAGCCGATTTCGATGATTCTCCCGATCATGCCGTTTTGTGATGTGGCATTTGCGACATCATATCTTAAAAGATGCGTAACATAACGAAGTGTATCGGGATCTTCTCCGACATAGGCTGTGAAAACATAATCACCGCTTGTTGCAACGCCCGCATACTCAGTGATATTTTTGTCACGGATAAACATATCAATCTGACCTGTTTCGGTCTCAAACTGACAGAGAATCGCACCGTCCGCGGTCGGGTCTTCCTTAAGTGCAAAGACAGCATATTTTCCGTCCTCGGAAAAAGCCACATCCAGATACTCGCTGTATTCACCGAATACGAGACTGTAATCGGAATATTTTATCTCATATTTTACCGTATCACCGTCATAGGCTTTTACACCGTCAATCGTAAAAGTAAATGTTAATCTTCCGTCTTCGGGCGATTCAACGTATCCCGCATATTCGTCCAAAAGTTTATATTCGCCCGAATTAAGATCGATAATCCTTGTTTCCGAAATGTCAACATTATATCCGATTGAATAAATCACTGCATCGTTTCCGGAAAAGCCCATATCATAAAGCCCCTCGGCCCCGGTCTCAAACAGTATTTCCCCGCTTTCGATATCCGCCACATAAAGGATGTCGTCAAATCCAAAAAGAGCCATTCTCTTTTTGTCAGGCGATATTTCATATGAAATAATCGAACTCGGTATCTGTACGATTCCGGTCGGAACATAGGACTCAGACGCACCGTAAACATTCATCGCATCAATAAGCGCTCTGTAGGCCTCTTCGTTATAGTCCTTTGTTTCTCTGTCGGGAAGCACGCTTCGTGCGGCATATATCGCATCAAGACGTCTGCCGGTCTCGTATAATTCTTTTGAGGCAGTAGCCATTGAAGAAGCGTATTTATCTTGAATAGTTTTATTCTGTTTCTGAATCTTTGCCGTAAAAAGAACGCATACAAATGCAAAAATCGCAACTATCGCAAGGACAACTTCCATGGCAATGATACGTTTT
>JAEEOJ010000030.1 GCA_016284175.1 Lachnospiraceae bacterium
GGCCCATATAAAATTTTGTAAAGCTGGACTAGCTGGATTCGAACCAGCGAATGCAGGAGTCAAAGTCCTGTGCCTTACCGCTTGGCGATAGCCCAGTATAAGGTGGGTAATGGGACTCGAACCCACGGCCTCCAGAGCCACAATCTGGCGCGCTAGCCAACTGCGCCATACCCACCATGTTTTGACTCGTCCGCTTTGACGAAACGTGCTCGAAGGGATTCGAACCCCCGACCCACGGCTTAGAAGGCCGTTGCTCTATCCAGCTGAGCTACGAACACTTGCATCTTTTCAGTGACGTTTGATATTATATACCAACTGCATTTATAATGTCAACAAAGATTTTTCTAGTTTGCATCAATTTCCGCAATATAATTCTGAGCCTTGTTTCCGAGCTCTGTATCGGGCGCTAAATTAGTTACCACATTGAAGTAATATTTGGCGTTGTCATAGTCCTTATTTGCGAGATAAGTGCATGCTAAATAGTAATGTGCTTCGACATTTTCGGAGTTGTATTCAACCGCTTTCTTGAAGTTTTCAAGCGCAGTCACATAGTCTTCCTGTCTGAACGCATTATATCCGTTTTCGTAGTATGTATCCGCTACGCTTTCACCGATAAATTCCTTGAGAATATTGTAAACTTCCAGGAATTCTGTTTCTTTTAACTTTTCTGAACCGTTATCGTCTACCTTTTCAAGATACTGAGCGATAATATTCTTATCTGCAGCTTCACCCTTTGAATATTCCTTAACAGCCAGCATGAGATACTTGTAGCCCTCAAATGCACCGTTTGTACCTTCGTATGCATTAAGCTGATCCTTAAGCGATTCGTACTGTGTTTTTAGCTGTGTATTGGTCTGCTTATACTCTTCAATAGTAGAGTTCTTTAAATTGATTTCTTCGTAAGCCTGAGAAAGTTCTTTATTCTCGTCTGTCTTCTGAAGATTAACCCTGATGGGACCGAGTACAAACCATCCAACCAAAAGACCTATTACAAGGCCTATAAACACATTAAGGAATATATTAAAGAATGTATTCTCTTTTCTGGTATTCGGCTGAATTATGATATCGTTACCGCTCTGAATGGTAACGGCATTTTCTTTTTTGTTGGTCTTTTTCTTGGAATCCGTATTAAGATTCTCGTCGGCCATTCGCATATATAAAGCCGCAGTAATATTACCCCTGTCAATTCGTCTGACAAGGATTAATTCTTTCTTTGCGCCGGCGTAGTCTTCTTCGTTCATCAAAACAAGTGCTAAAAGAAGATGTGCACTGATTAATCTCGGGTTAATCGAAACGACTCTTTTAAGAGTGATTTTTGCCACATCGAGATTGCCCTGTTTGCAAAGATTTAAAGCCTGATTGTATTTCTTAATGGAAGAATTGATGGTATCAAGCAAAACGACGTTGGTCTTTAAAGTTTCAATATAATCTGTAGCGATATTTTTATCGGGCTGGAAATGCTGGGAAAGAATCCACTCTGACATAGCATTTATGGTTTCGCCCATCTCAAAATAGACCAGTCCTAAGAGGTTTCTGGCCTGAGTATTTCTCTTATATAATTTGAGACTTTGACGTAAATCTTCTGCCGCACCGGTCAGATCACGAATCTGAGCCTTTGCGAGTCCGCGGTTATAGTAATTGTTGGACATGTAAAGAATCTTCTTGTAACGTCCCACGCTTGCACCGCATGAAGTACAGTATGATTTTTCGGACAAAGCCATTCCGCAGTGGTAACAAAATAACATTTAACTTCTGCCTCTATTCTTCTGCATCCGATACTGTTCTTACAATAAAATCAACCATGTCTGTCAAATCGTGATTGTTAACCACGTCTTCAACGTCACCAACTTCGGGTGAGGGATGAAATTTCTTAAGTTCGTTTTCAAAATCTATCATAGTCGTTCTCCTAAAATCAGAACATAAGTTACTGCTTATTATTAAATATCGAAACCGCCTCTCCTACTAAGTAAAGCGATCCAGCAATATATACCGCCGAATCAAAAGTCTTTGATATATCAATTGCCTCTCTTAGAGATTCGGTCACAACCACATTCGACTTAAATTCGTCGATGCACTCACGCATCGTCTTTGAATCCACGGCTCTTTCCGAATCAATATTCGTTAAGATAATCGAATCAAAATCGCCCGATTCATCAATCATGCGAAGCATTTTTACATAGTCTTTGTCTTTGCAAGCACCGAAGATGATTACTTTTTTCCCTTTGAGCGTTTTTACGGACTCAAGGAGTTTGTGCATTGCATCTTCGTTATGCGCACCGTCAACAAAAAAGCCTCTTGCAATCTCTTCGAATCTTCCGTGAAAATATCCTTCGCCCAAAGCTGAAAGAGTTTTTTCACAGTTTAGCTTATCTCCTAAAAACAGCGCTGCTGCCATTACCGCCAGAGAAGAATTGATTCTCTGATAAAGCGCAGGCGTCGGTAAAGATACGGACAAATTGCGTACAAGCTTGAATTCATCATACCGAGTATTTAAGGAAAAAGCAATGTGTTTTTCGTCGCACACAAAATTTTGAATGTTATCTTCTTCAAGCAAAAACACTTCTGCATGCTTCTCTTTTGCTTTTTCTTTTAATACCGTATTAACTGCATCGCCGTTATCCCAGATAACCAAAGGAACATTTTCTTTTATGATTCCTGCCTTCTGTGAGGCGATGCTTTCGATGGTACTTCCGAGTTCTTTTGTATGGTCAAGGCCTACGGATGTAATAACCGTGACTTTCGGGTCGTCGAAGATATTCGTGGCATCAAGCATTCCGCCTAAGCCCGTTTCAAGAACAAGCACATCGGCTTTCTTTAAATCCATCCATTCCATAAACATAAGGAAAAGAAATTCAAAGAAGCTCGGATGCATGGTTATCTTTTCTTCATCGTCAAAGAGCTCGCACTGTTTTTTAACCTTTTCAAAAACAGCCACAAACTCTTCGTCGGTAATCATTTCTCCGCCAAATACAAATCTTTCCTTCATCGACACAAGGTGGGGGGATGTAAAAAGTCCCGTCTTAAGTCCGTGTGCCTCTAAAATCCTTGAAGTGTAATAGCAGGTACTGCCCTTACCGTTTGTACCGGCCACGTGAATTTTAGGTATGTTCTTACCCGGTGAACCGAGAAGCTCATAAAATTTCCTCGTGTCCGATAAAAGAGTCTTCTTCTTGAATTTAGGTATATTTAAAAGATATTCTTCGCAATCCTCAATATTGTTCATAGCTACTTACAGGCTCTTAAGTCTTTCCTCAACCTGTTCCATCATCTGAGTATATTTTGCAAGTTTTTCTTTTTCTTCGTTTATCTTTGCTTCGGGAGCCTTGGAAATAAACTTCTCGTTGGAAAGCATACCGTTAACTCTCTTTAACTCGCCTTCGAGTCTTTCCTTTTCTTTAAGAAGTCTTTCTCTTTCCTTTTCGATATCTACAAGCTCAGCAAAAGGAATATAGATATTTGCATTGGCAATAACAACAGAAACAGCGTCATCCGAAATGCCTGATTTGTCGTTCTGTACGATTACTTCGGAAGCATATGCCAAAGGTGCAAAGAATACTTTGCCGTCTTCAAAAATCTTTCTCATGTTTTCATTTTCAGATACAACGTAAACCTGAGCTTTTCTTGAAGGAGGAACATTCATACCGGTTCGAACGTTTCTTATACCTCTTACTGCTTCTTTTAAGATCTCTATATCGTTTTCTTCTTTAGCAAATACTCTCTCTTCCTTAAATACAGGCCATGAAGAAACCATAATGGACTCTTCCTCGCTCTGAAGATTACAGAAGATTTCTTCCGTAACGAAAGGCATGTAAGGATGAAGAAGCTTTAATGCATCGATAAGAACTGTCTTTAAAGTCCATAAAGCTGCTGTTCTGCTAGCTTCGTTTTCCTTGTTCCAGAGTCTGGGCTTAACCATCTCGATATACCAGTCGCAGAATTCATCCCAGATAAAATCGTATACCTTCTGAACAGCGATACCGAGTTCGTAGTTTTCCATATTGTCTGTAACTTCTTTTACCACGTCGTTAAGTTTGGAGATAATCCACTTGTCAACGGGTTCAAGTGAAGAAGCATCGGGAGTCTTAACTTCTTCGTCTCCCATATTCATCATAATGAAACGGCTTGCGTTCCATATCTTATTTGCAAAGTTTCTGTTAGCTTCTACTCTCTCATAGTAGAAACGCATATCGTTACCGGGTGCGTTACCTGTGATAAGTGTAAGTCTAAGTGCATCCGCACCGTACTGCTCGATGATCTCGAGAGGGTCGATACCGTTTCCTAAGGACTTACTCATCTTTCTGCCCTGAGAGTCTCTGACTAAACCGTGGAAAAGAACTGTCTTGAAAGGCTTCTCTCCCATCTGCTCATAACCTGAGAAAATCATTCTGATAACCCAGAAGAAAATGATATCGTAACCTGTTACGAGTACATCTGTAGGATAGAAATATTCAAGGTCTTTGGTCTTTTCGGGCCAGCCGAGTGTTGAGAAGGGCCAGAGCGCCGATGAGAACCATGTATCAAGTGTATCGGGATCCTGTGTGAGGTGTGTACATCCGCACTTAGGGCACTTTTCGGGTGCAGTTGCGGACACAATAATCTCACCGCATTCATCACAGTAGTATGCGGGAATTCTGTGGCCCCACCAGAGCTGTCTGGAAATACACCAGTCCTTGATGTTGTCGGTCCAGTTAAAATATGTTTTTTCCATACGTTCGGGAACAAGCTTGATCTCGCCGGTCTTTACAGCCTTAACAGCGGGCTTTATAAGCTCATCCATCTTAACGAACCACTGCTGTTTTACGAGGGGTTCTACAGTTGTATGGCATCTGTCGTGTGTACCTACGTTATGTGAGTAGTCTTCAATCTTTACAAGAAGTCCGAGTGCTTCAAGATCTTTTACGATGGCTTCTCTTGCAGCATATCTGTCCATGCCTGCATACTTGCCGCCGTTTTCATTGATTGTAGCATCGTCGTTCATGATATTGATAACTTCAAGGTTGTGTCTCTGTCCAACCATAAAGTCGTTAGGGTCGTGAGCGGGTGTAATCTTAACAACACCTGTACCGAATTCCATGTCAACATAGCTGTCCTCTACTACGGGGATGGGCTTGTCAACAAGAGGAAGCCATACACTCTTACCTCTTAAATGATGATATCTTTCATCATCGGGATTGATGGCAACTGCAGTATCGCCGAGCATTGTCTCGGGACGTGTGGTTGCAAACTCAAGAAACTCTGTAGTTGAAGGTTTGCCGTTTTCATCTACCAGAGGATATTTAATATGCCAGAAATGTCCGGCCTGTTCTTCGTATTCAACTTCTGCATCGGAAATGGATGTATTACAAACAGGACACCAGTTGATAATTCTTGCGCCCTTGTAAATCCAGCCTTTTTCATGCATCTTACAGAAAACTTCGGTTACGGCTTTGTTACAGCCTTCGTCCATTGTAAAACGTTCTCTGTCCCAGTCACATGATGAACCGAGTTTTTTAAGCTGGGAAATAATTCTTCCGCCGTATTCTTTTTTCCACTCCCATGCTCTCTCAAGGAATTTTTCTCTTCCGAGATCATGTTTGTCGATGCCCTGCTCTTTTAAAGTATTTATAATTCTTACTTCCGTAGCGATGGAAGCATGGTCTGTTCCGGGCTGCCAGAGGGCATTGTATCCCTGCATTCTCTTAAATCTGATAAGAATGTCCTGCATTGTATTATCAAGTGCATGACCCATGTGAAGCTGACCTGTGATATTGGGTGGCGGAATAACGATTGTAAAAGGTTTCTTAGTCTCATCCACCTCGGCATGAAAATATTTCTTTTCAAGCCATTTCTCATAAAGTCTGTCTTCTATGCCCTTAGGGTCATATGTTTTAGCAAGTTCCCTGCTCATTTATCTAGCTCCTTGTATTTAAAATTTACAGTCAAAAGTGTATTATAGCAAAAATTTTATGAATTTCCAAGTATCGAGAAAGCGATGTTGGTAGCATGGTCTCCGACTCTTTCAAGTCCTGAAAGAATGTCTGAATAAAGCATTCCGGCTTCTGCTGTACATTCGTTCTTGGTAAGTCTCTGTACGTGAGTCTGCTGGAATTCTTTTTCCATGTTGTCAATCTTATCCTCAGTCTCTTTAACCTGATCGATATGCTCCATCTTTCTCTGCGAGAACATTTCGATAGCATACTGAAGATTTAGATTTATAGCATCCATCATCTGAGCCATTTCGTTAAAGGCTTCTTTGGAGAATTCGATGTTCTTTTCTTTTCTCATCTGTGCGGTTTCCGCGATATTTGTCGCATGGTCGCCGATACGCTCGATATCGTTTACCACGTGGAAATATGCACCGATATGCTGAAGGTCTTCGATAGGGATTGTACTCTGCGTAAGTTTTACGAGGTAGTCCGTAATCGTTTTGTTTAAGAAGTTTATATTGTTTTCGACTTCTGCAACCTTTTCGATTTCTTCTTCATCCAGAGTAACAAGTGAGTTCATTGCTCTGTTTAAGTTATCGAGTGCAAGGTTTGCCATACGTTCGATTTCGTTTGTAACTTCGACTACAGCGGTTGCGGGGTTAAATACCACTTTGTTGCCGATGTACTGAAGTTTGTACTCGTCGTTGTAGCCGACCTTTTCTTCCTTACCGGGAATAACAAGGTAAGTAGCTTTTACGAGGAGGCCGGACATCGGGAACAAAACAAGTACCTGGAATATCTTTATGAAGGTATGGCAGTTAGCGACATATCGGCCGTAATTGTACTTCGAGAATTTAAGCATAAATTCGACGAGCGGATTCGCTTCAAATACACCGTCAAAGATAACCATTATGATAAATACAATAACGGTTCCGACTAAGTTGAATAGGAAGTGAATCATAGCGGCTCTCTTTGCATCCTTCATACCTGATAAAGAAGCAAGAAGTGCGGATACACAGGCACCCATGTTACAACCAAGGATTATAAAGATAACAATAGAGAAGTTACTTAATAATCCCTGCTGTGCAAGCAGGAGCACGATTGAAACCGTAACCGATGAACTCTGGACGACACCTGTTATCAAAAGTCCTATTAACACCGCAAGGAAAGGATTTGAAAGCGATGCAAAGAAATTGATGACTTCGGGTGATTCCTTAAGGCCGTTCATTGACTGGCTCATAAGGGAAATTCCCAAGAACAGAGCACCGAACGAAACTATAATATAGCCTACGCGGTTAATCGCGGGCTTCTTAATAAACATTATCAGTATTGCACCAATCAGAAGGAAGATAGGTGCGTAATCACTCAATTTGAATGAAACGAGCTGTGAAGTGATTGTGGTACCGATATTGGCACCCATGATAATTCCGGCTGCCTGATAAAGATTTATAAGGCCGGAGTTAACAAAAGATACTACCATGACAGTACAGGCACTGGATGACTGCATTATCGCGGTAAAAAACATACCGACAGCGAGGCCGGCAAATTTATTGGTTGTAAAAATCTCAAGAATTTTTCTTAACTTGGCACCTGCTGCCTTTTCAATGGATTCGCTCATCATCTTCATACCGAAGAGGAAGAGTCCGAGTCCGCCTGCTAATGTAAGAATATTCGCAAAAGTCATAAGGTCCTCCTAGAATTTTTCGAAAAACTTTTCGGCTTCGATTCTGTCTGCGCCGATCTGTTTAAACAAAGACTCTTGTGATTCAAATTTCTGTTCACTTCTGTGAAATTTCAGAAAATAAACCTTTATTCTGCTGTCATAAAAATCCCTGTCGTTAGGACAGTCGATTAAGTGACTCTCAATATTTATGCGTCCTTCATCGGATACAGTGGGTCTTACTCCCACATTCGTGACAGCCTTAAATTCTTCTCCGTCCTCTGTTTCAACAATCGTAAAATAAACGCCGTGCTTAGGGATTACTCTTCCCTTTACAGGCATTATGTTTACGGTGGGAATATCGTATTTGTGCGCCAGACCTTCGCCGCGAACGACTTTGCCGTAATGATAATAGTCGTATCCGAGCATTTCCGTGGCATCTTCGATATTTCCGTCTTCCAATGCTTTTATGATTCTTGAAGAAGAAATGGTTTCGCCTTTATATTCTATTTTTTCTATAATCTCGGTTTCAAAACCGTATTTTGCGGATAGTTTTTCTAAAAGAGCAGCATCTCCCGCTCCGCCTTTTCCGAAGGATACATCGCTTCCGCAGACAACTGTTTTTGCTTTAAGACGGCCTGCGATTATATCTTTTATGAAGTCTTCTGCACTCATATTCATAACCTTGTCAAAAGGGGCTCTGACAAGATTGTCGATGCCGATTTCTTCCATCTGGGATATTATCTCGCCCTTTGTATTAAGATGCAAAAGTTCATTTCCGCTGAAGTAATCTTCGGGATTCGGATCGAATGTAAAAACAACCGATTCGCATTCATTAAGTTCGCTTGTCAGCGCAAGTTCTTCGAGTAAGGTAACATGTCCTAAATGAACTCCGTCGAATTTGCCGATGCTGACGCAGGTTTTATTTTTTAATTTTGGAATTTCCTTAAATATTTCCATTCCTTAAGTCTTTCAGGTAATATTATATTCTTCTTTTTTTATTCGGTAAATCACAAATCTTCCATTGAGAGCAGGTCTAAAAGAGAATTGGTGATTTCTTCTTCGCTTCCCTTATAGTAAAAGCCTGCTGCCCTTATGTGTCCTCCGCCACCAAATAAACCGCAGAGTCTGGACACATCCACTTTTTCCTTGGATCTTAGTGAAACTTTAATCGTGGAATCATTCATCGGATACATGAAAATAGCAACTTCGGTTCCTGTTGTGATTCTTAGCTGATTGATAACGCCCTCAAAATCGTTTTTAACGATATTGTGCTCAGTCATTTCTTTTCTTGAAATACTGCCGACTATAACTTTACCGCCTAAATAAACCTTTGAATTAAGCACTATTCTTGCACATGCAAGGTTCTGTGCATAAGTCTTCTCATAAAAGGTAGTATCCACAAGATACTGGCAGTTGATGTTTTCTTCCATGAGTCTCGCAGCAATTCTCATTGTCTCGGGAGAAGTTGCGGGGAATTTGAAAACTCCGGTATCGTGAACAATGCCCAAGTAAATCCATGTGGCGATTGTTTTATCAAGATAAGAAATATCAATCAGTCTGTAAACAAGTTCTGCCGCACTCGAAGCGTTGACATCAATAAAGTTAATGTCTCCCCTTCCTGCAGCATTGCTTAAATGATGATCAATATTAATTGTCAGTTCGGCTTTCTTGAAAAGCTTTTCGCCGGGGCCCATTCTTTCGGGCTCTGTGTCGATAAGAATGTAGGTGTCTGGCTCCATGCCTTCAAAAGTCGAATCAATGATTTCCGAACCCTCTATTCCCTTAAAACAGTCGGGGATTTCCTCCAGGAAAAGACGTATGTCTTTGTCGGGAAATCTTTTACGCAAATAGAGAGTCATGGCAATGCAAGACCCAATAGAATCCCCATCGGGACTTATATGCCCCGATATGGCAATCTTTTTACTGTTGGATAATTCTTTAATAATGTCCATAACTCTCTTTTGGTTTAAAATATTTTATTATTCGGTTTCTTCGATATCTTCGGTATCTTCACCGTTTTCGGATTCTTCAAGTCTTTCTTTTTCATGAAGAGGTGCATTTACTTCGTCGATAAACTTCATCATTTCGATGCCCTTTTCGATGGATTCATCAAGGATAAAAGTAAGTTCGGGAGTATTGCGCATATTCATTCTTTTAGCAAGAAGAGACCTGATCATTCCCTTTGCACTGTTAAGTCCCGCCATTGTGTTTTCTTTGTCTTCATCGTTGCCCATAACGGAAATATAGACTTTGCATGTCTTTAAATCCGGAGCAACATAAACATCCATAACGGAAGTGAAAGGATTGATTCTCGGATCCTTTACTTCGTAAGCGATAATCTGCGAAAGTTCTTTTAAAACTTCGGAATTAATCCTTACGTTTTTTATACTTCCTTTTCTCATCTCGGTACCTCTACCATTTCGTATGCTTCTACGATATCAAATTCTTTAATTCCGTTAAAGCCTTCGAATACAAGACCGCATTCAAATCCGGTCTTAACTTCCTTAACATCGTCCTTGAATCTCTTAAGTGATGCAAGTTTGCCTTCGAAGATCTGCTCGCCTTCTCTGGAGATTCTGACAAGACATCCACGCTTTACAATACCGTCAAGCACATATGAACCTGCGATGTTTCCGATAGCGTTTGCCTTGAAGATCTGTCTTACTTCGCAGTGACCGATTACCTTCTCTTCGAAGATAGGCTCTAAGAGTCCCTTCATGGCTGCTTCTACATCTTCGATAGCATTGTAGATTACGCTGTAGAGACGAACGTCAACGCCTTCTCTGTCAGCCGTATCCTTAGCCTGATTGTCGATACGTACGTTAAAGCCGATGATAATTGCTTCGGAAGCCGATGCAAGTGTAACATCGGATTCGTTGATTGCACCTACGCCGCCGTGGATAACCTTAACAACAACTTCGTCATTTGAAATCTTTTCAAGTGACTGCTTAACCGCTTCAACCGAACCCTGAACGTCGGCCTTAACTATAATGTTGAGGTTCTTTAAGTTATCCTCTTTAATCTTGGTAAATACATCATCAAGAGTCATATGGCTCTTTGTATCTTCAATCTTCTGTTTCTTGTGTTCTGCAATATAAGTATCAGCAAAGTGCTTTGCATCCTTGTCGTTCTCATGAGCGATAAATGCATCACCTGCGCTGGGTGCCTGATTAAGACCGAGGATTTCTACAGGTGTTGAAGGTGTTGCAACCTTAACATTTTCCTTCTTGTCGTTAATCATTGCTCTTACCTTACCGTGAGCCTCGCCTGCGGAAATGAAATCGCCGACTTTAAGAGTACCCTTCTGTACAAGAACTGTAGCAACAGGTCCTCTGCCTTTTTCAAGCTTGGCTTCGATAACAAGACCTCTGGCCTTTCTGTTGGGATTGGACTTAAGCTCGAGAATTTCTGCAGAAATAAGAATGTTCTCAAGTAAGTTGTCAATTCCCAGGCCCTTCTTAGCCGAAACGGGAACAAAGATTGTATCGCCGCCCCATGCTTCGGGATTGAGCTGATGGTCTGTGGCAAGTTCGGTCATAAGCTGTGAAATCTGAGGATATGATGTCATATCCTTTGTTGTATCATCAAAATCATAACCAATCTTATCAACCTTGTTTACAGCAACAATAATGGGAACTCCTGCTGCCTTTGCGTGGCTGATAGCTTCAACTGTCTGAGGCATTACACCGTCGTCGGCTGCAACTACGAGTACTGCGATATCTGTACTTGTAGCACCTCTCATACGCATGGCCGTAAATGCTTCATGGCCGGGTGTATCGAGGAATGTAATGTTCTTATCGTTTATCTTAACCTGGTAAGCACCGATATGCTGTGTGATACCGCCTGCTTCCTTGTCGATAACATGTGTGTTTCTGATAGCGTCAAGAAGTGAAGTTTTACCATGATCGACGTGACCCATTACGCAGATAACGGGAGGTCTCTCAACGAGCTTGTCTTCGTTCTCGTCTTCTTCCTTAAGAAGCTCTTCGATAACGTCTACCTTTTCTTCCTTTTCGCAGAGGATATCGTATTCCATAGCGATTTCTTCTGCCTTTTCAAATGAAATCTCTGTATTAACAGTTACGATTTCACCTGCAAGGAAAAGTTTCTTTACGATTGTCGAAGGCTGAAGTTTCATCTTGTCAGCTAAATCTCTGATGGTAAGAACTTCGGGAAGTACAAGTACTTTGATATCGTCTTCTACTTTCTCTACCTTCTTTTCAGGCTTGATGAAAGCGCCGGGCTTTAAGGTCTTGCCCTTCTGGCCCATTCCGTCTTCATATCTGTCATCGTAATTATTTTTCTTTTTGTCTTTTTCCTGAGAACTTCTTCTCTTATCGTCTTTTCTCTTTCCGTCGTTTGCGGGTGCAGGAGCTGCGCTCTGATCAAACTTGGGATTCTTCTGGAATCTGGGTGCAGGTGCATTATCCTTTCCGGCGGGCTTGTTGAAAGCGGGCTTTTCAGGTCTCTTAAAACCGTCATCCTTTCTTACTTCTCTCTGCTGATTTCTCTGATTTCTGTTATCAGCGGAAGGTGCCTCCTGAGGTCTCTTAGCCTCTGCAGGCTGTTTATTAACAGGTGCAGGCTTTACGGGTGCTGCTTCTGTCTTAACTGTATTTTCAACAACTGTCTCTGTAACTTTAGTTTCCTTAACTGTCTCGCTCGGTTTGGAGGGCTTATTAGCGGGGTGATTCGGAACTATATTAACGCTCGGTGTACCCGAAGGAGGTGTGCTGGGTTTAATGAGCCTGGTAGGTCCGTTATTTACAGGTCTCTGAGGAGCTCTCTGAGGCTGACCCTGATTCTGGTTAGGTCTCTTCTGGCCCTGTGCCTGAGGATTGCTCATAAACTGAGGGTTAATCTTAAAGTTAAATTTAGGCTTCTTTGCTTCAGGCTTCTGAGCGGGTGCGGGCGCGCTTACAGGCTCTGCCTTCTTCTCTGCCTTGGGAGCGGGCTTGGCTTCAGCTTTTGCTTCTTCTTTTACGGGCTCAGCTTTAGCGGGCTTTGCGCTCTCTTTCTTTTCAGCCTTTGCCGGTTTTTCTTCTTTTGAACCGGACTTTTTAAGAAATGCATTCTTTACGGTCTGCATCTCTTCGTCAGACAAATTCTTGGTAGCGGCTTTGCATTCAATTCCTAAATCATTTGCAAGCGCAATAATATCCTTGCTGGTCGCTCCCAATTCTTTGCTTAATTCACTTATCTTCATTCAACCACCTCCGAATCCGATTGAAACTAATTCTTCTTTTCTCTAGTCGAGATTTCTTTATTCACTGCGTTTGCAAAGCCTTCATCCAGTAATACAACTGCCGCTCTTTCCTCGCAGCCTATGCATTTTCCGAGTGTATCTTTCTCACCATAAAAGATAATCGGAACCTTCTTATGCGAACACATATCGGTATAACTTTTCTTTGTATTATCCGATGCGTCATTAGCTACGATAACAAGCTTCGCTCTGCCTTTTTTTAATTCTGTTTCCACGCAGTATTCGCCGCCCTTTAACTTGCCCGCTTTTTTAGCCAGACCCAGTAAAGAGAGCACTTTATCATTGTTCACCGAACAACTCCTTAAAAGCTTCTTCAAAAAACTCATTTCCTACGGACATTTTAAATGCCTTATCGAGTGCATGGGTTTTCTGTAATTTTTCAAAACATTCCCTGTTTTTGCAAACATATGCGCCTCGGCCGTTTAACTTACCTGTCGGGTCGATTTTCACTTCACCTTCGGGAGTTCTGACAATTCGTAAAAGTTCTCTTTTGTCACCGCTTTCCCTGCAGGCCACACATGTTCTTTTAGGAACTCTTTTATTCTGCATCATTATTTTCGATATCCTCAGCTACACCTTCAGCATCATAGTACTCTTCGTCTGTATACTCAGGTGCGTATCCTTCGTTCTCGTATTCCTCGTCATACTCAAACTCTTCAGCATCAGTAGAGAAACCGAATGCTTCTCTTGCCTGTGACTCGGACTTGATATCAATCTTAAATCCTGTAAGCTTTGCGGCAAGACGTGCGTTCTGACCTTCCTTACCGATTGCAAGTGAAAGCTGTGTATCGGGAACGATTACCATTGCTTCCTTGCTCTTGGGATCTTCCTCGTTAACCGCAACAGCGATAACCTGTGCGGGAGAAAGTGCATTCTGGATAAGTTCGTTTGCATCGGGACTCCAGTTGATGATATCAATCTTTTCGCCACCGAGTTCGTCAACGATAGCATTTACTCTTGTACCGTTTAAACCAACGCATGCGCCTACGGGATCGATGTTTTCATCCTTAGACCATACGGACATCTTTGTACGGCTGCCCGGTTCTCTTGCGATACCCTTGATTTCCACAATACCGTCTTTGATTTCAGTTACTTCTGATTCGAAGAGTCTTTTTACAAATCCGGGATGTGTACGGGAAACAAGAATCTTGGGTCCCTTGGGTGTATTTTTAACTTCTGTAATATAAACTTTGATTCTGTCTGTAGGATGGAAATGCTCACCCTTAACCTGCTCATTTTCGTTTAAGATGGCATCAGCCTTGCCAAGGTTAATCGAAATGCTCTTGCCGATGTATCTCTGAACTACACCGACTACTATATTGTTCTGCTTGGAATAATACTGGTCAAAAACAACGTTTCTTTCTTCTTCACGAATCTTCTGAAGGATTACGCTCTTTGCATGCTGTGTTGCGATACGTCCGAATTCCTTTGACTGAAGTTCGAATCTTACAACATCGCCTACAGCTGCTTTCTTAGCAACCTTCTTGGCATCTTCAAGCGAAACTTCCGTTACGGGATCCGTTACATCCTCGGGATTTTCCACAACGGTCTTTTCCTGATAAAGATGATATTCGCCGGTCTCTCTGTCTATTTCAACCACGCAGTTTTCATCGTTGCCGAAATGTTCCTTGGCTGCTTTCTTAAGAGAGTTCTCTATTGCCTCAAACAACGTTTCCTTGCTGATTTCTTTTTCTTTTTCAAGTTCGCTGATTGCTCTTAAGAGTTCTTCGCTGTCCTTAACCTTATTTTCCTTTGCCATTAGATTATTCCTCCTATCTAAAAATCAAGTGACAATTTTATTATCGCAATATCTTTTCTGTTAAAACTTATTTCTTTATCTTCAACGGTTATCGTTACCGTATTCTGATCAAATGCTTTTAAAATTCCTGTGAATTCTTTCTGCTTATCTATCGGCTTGAAAGTTTTAATATCCACCGATTCGCCTAATGCCTTTTCGAAGTGAATGTCTTTTTTAAGCTTTCTTCCAAGTCCGGGTGAAGATACTTCAAAGATGTAAGTTTCTTCAATGTAATCTTCTTTATCAAGTATCTCGTTGAACGCTCTTGAAACTTTTTCGCAGTCGTCGATTGTTACACCGCCTTCTTTGTCGATGTAAACTCTTAAGTACCAGTCGTTGCCTTCTTTTTCAAAATCCACATCGTAAAGCTCAACACCTGCATCTTTTAGGATATCTGCAATAAGTTCCTTCGTTTTGTTTTCGTAATCTTCGTGTTTTGCCATATTAAATCCTCTTCTGTGTTTGGCATAAATAAAAGTGGGTGTTTGACGACCCACTTCAGTAATTTTCCTTATGCAACATTTATGTTAACACAAAAAATATAAAAGTCAAGCATTATTGCTTATTTTGTGGTATTATTACAGCATGGACGAAACATCAAAGCTTCAGGCTTATGACAATTACAAAGAAATATACGAGCACGTAAACAGCGACTATCCTCTCGCGGTTTATTTTGTCAAGCCTGACGAATACTTTTTAAATAACGTTCCATGGCACTGGCACGAGGAAATCGAAATCGATGTCGTAAGGGAAGGAAATGCCGTATACACAATCGGTGATGACATCATAAAAGTTCCCGCAGGAAACGCCATCATCATTAAGAGTGACGTCTTCCATTCGATCAAATCCGAGAACGGTGAATGTACAATCATTTCAATTATTTTTTCACAAAGCATTCTTTTCTCGGATAACGGATCATCAATGAGCACATCTTACTTAACTCCTTTTTCGAAGATGCCCGCCAAGGCCAAATTCATCAATCCTTCCGACAGAGTCGGCAAGGCTTTGTTTTCGTACATTGAAGATATCATCGATTACAACCTAAGCAGGGAGTATGGTTACGAACTTTTAACCAAGTCCGCACTCTACCAGTTCTGGTTTCTGCTCGTAAAAGATATGCCTCATAAAGAATTAACCAGAAAGAATGTCGAAAACATTTCCAAAACAAGTCTTGATGAAGAGCGCATGAAAGATGCGATTATGTTCATACAGAAAAACTATTCAGACAATATTGCTTTAGAAGATATTGCGGACAGTATTCATATTTCAAAGAGTGAATGCTGCAGACTTTTTAAGCGTACCATCGGTCTTACGCCTTTTGAATATCTGACCAGATTCAGAATTCTTCAGGCCTGTGACATTATGATCAAAAGCCAGAGAAACGACGAATCCATTTCCTATCTCGCAGGTATCGTCGGTTTTAATTCTGCAAGTTATTTCAACAAACTCTTCAGGGAATACGTTGGCTGTACACCCACTGAGTTTCGTAAGAAATCAAAAACCGAACGAAGAGATAAGCTCTCACCGTTCGGTATGTCTTTTTCGCATATTTAATTCTTTTGTTTCACACTTTAATTTCCGTATTCAACAAATCTGTCCTTACCGAGGGACTTTGCTTTTTCGAGCGCTTCTTCAGCCTTTTTGTAAAGCGTTTCGAAATCTTTTCCGTCCTCAGGATAGTAAGAAACGCCGATGGAACACGAAATCTTTATTTCCTCGCCGCCTTTTATGTAAGGTTTTCTGACGGTTTCGTTTAACTGCATTGAACGCATCTCTGTTGCGTCCTTTGTAGTATTCTTCATAAGAACGATAAATTCGTCTCCGCCGATTCTTCCCTTGATATCACTGTCACGATAAGCTCTTTTAAGAACAGAGCCGAAGTACTTGATGAAATCATCCACAGCATCGCCGTGATCGAGGGAAAACTTCGTAAAATCATCGCAGTCAATCATAACAAATGCATGGAGTTCGTTCTCTGCACAGCCGCTCACAAAATCGGTGATGGTTTCGGTTACGGCATCTTTTGTTAAAAGACCTGAAACCGCATCTCTTGCCAAAGCCTTGGAAGTGTCCGCAGGCTTTGCCTTTAAATCTATGGTCTTATTGTAAAGCTCCTGATTCATACGGTTGATTTCCTGCTGGGAAACAACCATTTCGGTCATATCGAAAAGCACTCCGTATACATTTTCCGAGCCGTCGTTTTCTACGACAAGTCTTCCCTGGAATGCCATAAATCTTTCGTTCTCTTCCATAATGCTCTTTACTCTGAAGTTAGCATCACAGAAATCATCGAGACCAAACTGGCCTTCTATTAATTCTTTTACGTATTTTCTGTCTTCCTTGTAAATAAACATTTCGAAAGAATTAAAGTATCTTTCAAGAAATGCTTTTTCGGAAAGACCGAAAAGATTTAAAAGACCGTCCGAAACGAATACAAACTTATACGTCTTTCTGTCAAAGACGAAAAACGCACCGGGTATTCTGTTCATTAAATCCATTGATTCACTAATCATTGATAACCCCTCCGAATAGAATTCAGCTTAACAATCAGCCTTCCTGTTCGTTTAATTTAACCAGCTTTGCAGCCTGGTCAGCAGCGATGCAGGCATCAAGTATTTCCCCTATATCCCCGTTCATAATCTTGTCGAGTTTGTAAAGTGTCAGATTGATTCTGTGATCTGTCACTCTTCCCTGAGGGAAGTTGTAGGTACGAATCTTTTCAGATCTGTCGCCCGTACCAATCTGGCTCTTTCTAAGTTCAGCTTCTGCATCATGTGCTTTCTGCTGTTCAAGGTCATAAAGTTTTGCTCTAAGCAAAGCAAAAGCCTTTGCCTTATTCTGAATCTGAGACTTCTCAGTCTGTGAATAAATAACAATACCTGTCGGATAGTGAGTAAGTCTTACCGCAGAGTCAGTTGTATTGACACACTGTCCGCCGCAGCCCGACGCACGCATAACGTCGATTCTTATATCTGCTTCGTTAATCTCAACTTCAACTTCCTCAACTTCAGGCATTACAGCTACTGTAACAGTAGATGTATGAATTCTTCCGCCGGACTCTGTCTCTGGGACTCTCTGTACTCTGTGTACGCCCGATTCGTATTTAAGCTTCGAATATGCACCGTTACCGGTGATCATAAATTCAACTTCCTTCATACCGCCGATACCGATTTCATCCACGTTGACGGTTTCAACTCTCCATCCCTGGCTCTCGGCATAATGAACATACAGTCTGTACATCTCGGCTGCAAAAAGTGCTGCTTCGTCTCCGCCTGCACCCGCTCTGATTTCAACGATAACGTTCTTGTCATCATTAGGGTCCTTCGGCAAAAGAAGAATCTTTAATTTCTGCTCAAGTTCTTCAACGCTTGCTTTAGCTTCGTTTAATTCTTCCTTAAGCATCTCCCTCATTTCCTCGTCGTTTTCTGCTTCGAGCAGTTCAAGGGAATCTTTTATGGTTTCATTTGCTTTTTTATATTCTTTGTATGCTTCAACAATCGGTGTGAGGTCACTCTGTTCCTTCATAAGTGCTCTGAAACGAGCCTGATTGTCCGTAACACCGGGAGACTGTAATTCTCCCATCAGTTCCTCAAACCTGATAAGCAGATCCTCAAGTCTGTCAAACATTTCTTTATCCTTTCAGTACGGCCCAAACCACTCTGTCAAGACCGTTTAAATCCTTAATAACTTTAATATCTTCGTATCCGTTTTCTCCTAAAAGAGAACTTACGCTTTCACCCTGATCAAAACCTATTTCCATCATCAGTGATGCGTTTTTATTTAAATATCCTTTAGCCTTTTCGGCTATAATCCTGTAAAAATCAAGTCCGTCCTCTCCTCCGCATAATGCGTTATAGGGTTCATACTCTTTTACCTTTTCATCCAGTCCTTCAACCACTTCTCTCGGAATGTAGGGAGGATTGGAAACTATCATATCAAATCTTTCATTGATGTTTTCAAACATATCGCTTTCAATCAAAGTCACATCAAGCGAAAGATTTTCTTTATTCTTTTTCGCGGTTGCAAGTGCTTCTTTGCTTATATCACTTGCAAATACGCATAA
Organism: Lachnospiraceae bacterium; assembly: GCA_016284175.1. Classification (GTDB taxonomy): domain Bacteria; phylum Bacillota; class Clostridia; order Lachnospirales; family Lachnospiraceae; genus UBA3766. The sequence goes on from JAEEOJ010000030.1 coordinate 18,694, forward strand.
ATCGTTTCTTTCATATTTTACGGATAATGCTATGCATCCGCTGCCGGTGCAGAGGTCTAAAAGCTTTGCACCTTTGGGTGCTTCTTTAATGATTTCTTCAACCAGCACTTCCGTATCAAAGCGCGGTATAAGTACCGAGGGATCGCAGAAAAATTCAAGACCGTAAAAGAATGTCCTTCCGGTTATATACTGCACGGGTTCTCCCGAACTTCTTCTTTCAATAAGAGAAAAGAATTTATCTTCCTCTTCTTTTGAAAGTTCTCTCTCGGGATGTGCAAACAAATCGTTTCTCGCGGTTCCCATTACGAATTCCAAAAGAATGGCGCACTCAATATCCGCTTCGTCGGATACAATGCGTTTTCTTCCTTCATCGTAAGCTTCTCTATAAGTCATCCGAATCAAGCCCCAGTCGTTTAAATATCTCATCGTATTCATCGTCGAGCATACGGTTGAATGCATCTGTATCCTTTAAGGTAAGATGACCGTTCTCATCGATGATATTGTCAAAATCGATATTCTCGTCTTCGTCGTCAAATTCGTTCTTTTCTTCTTCCTCGGTATTGATATATACTCTGGCCTTAACCCCGCCCTGAGGCAGAACTTCTTTAATGTTGTCAAGACTGTCAGGCATGGGAATACTTTCGATTTCCCTGCTGAATAAAGGTACATTTCCTTCTTCGTACTCTTCTTCTTTTTCAGCCAGAACACTTTCATCTACGGGTTCGAACTGCATTGTATTCTCGTCTACTTCTTCGTCCTCGGGATCGAATCCGTAATCATCCATAAAATCAATACTTACAGGTTGCGTCTTTTCCATATCATTCGCCTTTATTACAAATTCAGGAACATTTTCCTCTTCAATATTATCATATATTTCTTCTTCGGAATACTCTTCGCCTTCTTTAAGCATTTCCTCTTCGGGCTCTTCTTCTATGATTTCTTCAGAGGGCTCTTCTTCGTATTCAACGGTTTCTTCAACGTATTCGGTAAGCTCTTCCTCTCCGGGATAGTTTACATAATACTGACCGTCTTCATCAACGTAATACTCTTCTTCGCCCTGTTCAACGTATACATATTCGCCGTCCTGGTTGACATAATATTCTTCGTATTCTTCGTCACCGTTAACGGTAATATATTCACCGTTTTCATCAATATAATTATTGTCGGTTTCTTCACCGTATTCGTTCTGAAGTAGTTCTTCATCGACTCTTGCGTATTCTTCTTCAATTTCCTTCTCAAGCTGCTGCTGTGCAAGGAGCGCATCCACAGCTTCCTTCGGATCTTTTTTATCAAGGCCGAAATCCGAAGACGAAAACTTATCCGGGAAATTTATTACCAGGAACTCTCTCCAGTCAATGGCAGCATCTAAAGAAGCCATTGCGGTTGCAATCATTTCATCATCGGGACGAAGTGTCGAAAAAATCTGAAAGAACATGCTCGGTGCAGTGAGTATTTTCAAAAATACACAGTCCGGAAGACTTGAAATCAGAACATAAAGTTCATAAAAGAGTCCCGTAGCAAGCGGAATGTATATAAGTCTGAAAAGAAGTCTTAAAGGAACCGAATCTATTCTTACAAATATGAAAAGAATTATCGAAATAAAAACACAGAAAGCAATGTAGTTGGTTGTACATCTCGGGAAAAATCTGGATGATGAAGCTACATTTTTATAAGTAAGCTTTCTGCCTCTCTCAATACAGTTGATGCACTTATGTGCCGCTCCGTGATACTTCATCATTCTTCTTACATCTTTAAATAAAAGGAATGTCGTAAGATAAAGTACCATGATTAATATCGATGCCGCAAATTCAATAATATGCAGAACCGATTTATTGATGATATATCTTTCAAGATACTGTGAAAGCAAATACGGAAAGAACGTTACAAAAAAGAAACAGATAACGAATGATATACATGCGGTACCCATCGTAACAATCATATTGATATGCTTGCCGAAGATTCTTCTTAAAATCCTGTCAATAAAGGTCTCTTTTGTTGTATCGTTTCCGAATGCATCTGCGGTAAATTCCAGGGATTCAAGAGCAAATATAAGATTATTTACCAACACAAAAATACCTCTGACAAACGGAATCTTGTAAATCAGTCTGTCAGGGTTAGCCTGTGCGTCCTTTACAACTGTCTGAAGCTCGCCGTCGCCTTTTCTGAATTCGATTGCGTATTTGTTCTGATTCTTTGTCAGAACGCCTTCGAACAAAGGCTTTTCGGTCAGACCGCTGCTATGCTTTTTTCTCCTTCTTTTTTTCTTGCCCATGGTATCTCCGCAATTAGTCGTATTAAATACTGCATAATAATAAAATAGGTTGAGATATCATATACCTCAACCTCTTTAACACAACTATTTGCTTTCCACACCGTACTTCTTATTAAACTTATCGATACGGCCACGAGCCTGTGTGGCTTTCTGCTGTCCTGTGTAGAAAGAGTGGCACTTCGAACAAACTTCTACGTGAATATCTTTCTTTGTGGAACCTGTTACAAATGTGTTTCCGCAGTTACAGGTCACTGTCGCCTGATAGTACTCAGGATGAATTCCTTCTCTCATTTCAACTCACCTCTCTATATTGAATTCCATAAATTTCACAAAATGCTTGATAATTATATCACGGTGATTTTCTTTATGCAAGAGATTTTTTAAAACCACTTTGCTTTGTTCATCATCGCTACAAACTCATCATTATTCTTGGTTTTCGAGAACAAATCGATTACCTTGTCAACAGCCTCTTCGGGTTTAAGTCCGTTAAAGCCTCTTCTCATGGCACTGATTGCCGTAAGTTCTTCCGCTGTTAATAAAAGATGTTCGTTTCTGGTACCGGACTTCGGAATATCGATAGCGGGGAATACTCTCTTTTCGGAAAGTTTTCTGTCGAGAACAAGTTCCATGTTACCTGTTCCCTTAAATTCCTCGTATACAACATCATCCATCTTGGAACCCGTATCAACAAGTGCAGTTGCAAGAATTGTAAGGCTTCCGCCTTCTCTCATGTTTCTTGCTGCACCGAAGAATTTCTTGGGCATATGAAGCGCTGCGGGATCAAGACCGCCGGATAATGTTCTTCCCGAAGGAGGAATAACCTGGTTGTATGCTCTGGTAAGTCTTGTGATTGAATCAAGTAAAATGATTACGTCCTGCTTGGACTCTACCAGTCTTCTTGCACGTTCGATTACCATTTCCGCAACTTTTTTATGATGTTCGGGTGTTTCGTCAAATGTTGAATAAATAACTTCTACGTTTTCGCCTTTGATGGCTTCTTTAATATCTGTAACTTCCTCAGGTCTTTCATCGATAAGAAGGATGATCATGTGCATTTTTCTGTTGTTGTAAAGCACACTCTTTGCAATATCCTTAAGAAGCGTTGTCTTACCTGCTTTGGGCTGGGATACAATCATACCTCTCTGTCCCTTGCCGACAGGTGAAACAAGATCAACTATTCTCATCGATACCGGCGCACCGGGAATATCAAGTCTTATCTTTTCATTGGGGAAGATCGGAGTCATATCTTCGAATTTATATCTGTTCGCAATTGACTCGGGTTTACCGCCGTTAATTCTGGTTACGTATAAAAGAGCCGAGAATTTTTCTTTATCACTTTTAATCTTGGTATTTCCTGTAACGATATCTCCGGTTCTTAAACCGAATTTCTTAATGATGCCGTGCTGGATATAAACATCGGAATCACCAGACATGTAATTGTCGCTTCTGATAAATCCGAAGCCGTCCTGCATTACTTCAACGATACCCGTAACAGTATTGTTGCTGTCAAGTCTCGGATCGTATTCCTGCTCAAATCCGGGAGCTCCGAATACTACGAGGTTGTTATCGTAATATTCTTTCTCTTCGGTTTCCTGAGGTGCAGGTTCCGAAACTTCCTTAACCGGTGCGGGTTTTTTCTCTTCTTTTTCTTTTATGGTGACGCCGTTATACTCTTTTTCTTTTTCAACAAGAATATCCACCAGTTCTTCCTTGTTCATGGCACTGGTACCTTTAATACCCATTCCTTTAACAATACTTCTTAAATCTGTAATCTTTAAAGTATTATATTTTTCTCGCATTAATAACCCTCCTGCAAAAATAATATTCTTTGTTTAAATAAACCGGGAATATTTTATGAATAACTTCAATAGAATTAATGAAAATGATGCAATCTTTGTGCAACCTATTCAAGATGTATGAATTAATTATCTGTATTATACTACATTTTCGTTTCTTTGCAAGTATATTTATCAGGTTGTTGAAAAAACGCTTTTTTTTAATTATAATTTTCTTGTGTGGGAAACCATAGATTTAAATGTAAAAAGGGGAAGATATGAGACTTATTACACGTTCGGATTTTGACGGTCTTGCATGCGGCGCGCTCCTAAAAGAAGCAGGCATCATAGACAGTTGGAAGTTTGCTCATCCGAAGGATCTTCAGGACGGGCTTGTTGAAGTAAACGAAAATGATGTTCTCGCAAATGTTCCTTTCGTTGAAGGGTGCGGTTTGTGGTTCGATCATCATTCAAGTGAGTTTGAAAGAAATCAGCTCGAAGGCAAATACAAAGGCGAGAGCCGTGTGACTCCTTCCTGCGCCAGAATTATTTATGATTACTACGGCGGTCACGAAAGATTCGCTCATTTTGACGAAATGCTTGATGCCGTAGACAAA
>JAEEOJ010000031.1 GCA_016284175.1 Lachnospiraceae bacterium
CGTCTTAATAAACGGAACGCCTTCTGATGCAACAAAGAGAATGTTTTTCATTTAACCCTCCGAAACAAAATAAAAAGAAAAAATATAGTTTAATATACCTTCGAAAGCACAATTTATGCCATTAAAAGCACAATTATGCCCGATATATGGTATATTATACTATATTTTTATCCGTAAATAAAGAGACAATTAAATGTCAATTGATTTTTTATAATCCAAAGCCTGCTTTTTAATCTCAGATGCATTATCAAGGAATTTATCTGACCCTGATTCATCACCGAGCATTCTTGCAATTTCTTTGATTTCACCTTCCTCATCAAGCACTTCAATATATGTGTTGGTTCTTGAATCGTCGGAAACGGTTTTCTTAATCTCAAAGTGAATATCCGCCATCGCAGCAATCTGCTGAAGATGTGTAATGCAGATAATCTGATGATCTTTTGATAAAAGAGCGAGTTTCTTGGCAACTTTCCAGGCTGTAACACCGGAAATACCCGCATCGATTTCATCAAAGATAAGAGTTTCTGTATTATCGCTCTTCGCTCCGACAGTTTTGATAGCAAGCATAATTCTTGAAAGTTCACCGCCTGATGAAACATTTTCAAGAGGCTTTAACGGTTCGCCGGGATTGGTTGATATTTCAAAATTAACCTTATCGATTCCGTTAGATGTATAATCATTCGCTTCGGTAATTGCAACATTAAACGAACTCTGATTGAAATTAAGATCCGAAAGGCCTTCCGTGATAGCCTTTTCAAATGACTTTGCAGTTTTCTTTCTGACTTCGGTTAAAGCATCTGCGGATTTCTTTAAAGCATCTTTGGCCTTTTCATAATCCTTAAGAATACTTTCTCTCTTAATCGCGTAATCCTGAAGATTCTCAAGTTCTTTTTCTTTATCGTCCAAATATTCAAGAACGTTTTCAATGGTTCTTCCGTATTTTCTCTCAAGCTCGTTTATAAGATTGTATCTTTCGCGAAGTCTGTCGAGTTCTTCCTCGTTAGGCGCATAGTCTTCAAGAACTCCCATTGTTTCACGTTCAAAATCCGAAACAAGAGAATAAATATTGTTGAGTTCATCAAACATCTCGCCTAAAACTGAATCGTAAGATGAGATTGCAGACATTTCACGAATGGATTTATTAATCATTTCGCCTGCACTGCTCTCGTAATCATACATCATGTCTTTTATGAGCGATAAGGTACTCTGAATCTTATATGCGTTCTCAAGAACTTTTAATCTTTCTTCGACTTCAGCTTCTTCGTTAGGCTTTAATGCGGCTGATTTGATTTCGTTTATCTGATACTCAAGTAAAGAAATCTCTCTTTCTCTTCTGACTTCATCCACCTCAGGGCTTTCTGCCAGAGCTTTAAGGCGCAGATATTCCGCATATGTCTTTTTGTATCCCGAAACTGCATCTGCGGAATCCTTAGCAAACGAATCAAGTATTTCAATGTGTTTTCTGGAATTTAAAAGATTCTGATAATCATGCTGTCCGTAGATATCAATGAGCGCAGATGCTATATCTTTTATGACAGAAACGGTAACCGTCTGAGAATTGAGCTTAAATACGCTTCTTAGAGGCGTGATTTTTCTCTGAATTATAATCTCATCATTTTCCAAAGATATATCATTTTCTATAAGCTTATTCTTCACTTCTTCGGTATCGGCAGTAAAAGTAATTTCTACCAAAGCATACTCTTCGCCTGTTCTGATACAGTCCTTATCCGCCTTAGCGCCGAGAGCTATAGCCAGTGATCCTAAAACAATCGATTTGCCGGCACCGGTTTCGCCCGTAAGAATATTGAGCCCTTTTGAAAAATCAATATCGATTTCATCGATAAGAGCAAAATTTTTAACGTGTAAATTTAAAAGCATTTGACCCCCTTATAAAACTAGTTTTCTTTAAGTTTCCTGTTAAGGGTTTCAAGGAAATTAACATTATTCATCTGAATGAAGCTTACATGACCTGCGTTCTTCGAAATAACAATCTCATCTTTATACTGCAAATCAATATGTTCAAAACCGTCAAAATGCGCAAGAACTATCTGGCCCGTTTCTTCATCATGAGGTTCGCCGATTGTAATCTTTACGGTATCTTCAGCCTTAAATAAAATGCTTCTGTTCATAAAAGAATGGGCGGAAATCGGCGTCACAAGAATCATATCCGCACTGGGCTCCACAATAGGACCTCCTGCGGAAAGATTGTATCCCGTGGAACCTGTGGGCGTGGAAATAATCACACCGTCAGCTCCGTAAGATTTAAGGAACATTCCGTTAACCGAAATGTCAAAATTCAGAATCTGAAGCATTCCCCCTCGGTTTATACACACATCATTTAATGCTTCGGACTCAAAAATCAGTTCATTATTTCTGTAAACACGTCCGTGTAAGAGCATTCTGTCTTCTAAAAGATACTCTTTTCTGATAAGACGTCCCAGTGTCTCTTCCAGGCCTTCAACTCCTGTCTGCGCCAGAAAACCTAAGTGTCCCAGATTTATACCCAGAATCGGAAGATTGAATTTCGAGCACTTCTTTGCAACACGCATAAGGGTACCGTCGCCTCCTAAAACAAGCACGACATCACAACCTTCGGCATCATTTACCGAAAGATTCGTCTCTCTGGAAACCTGAACAGGCTTTGCATACTCCACATTTTTCTCATCAAAAAATTCGCAGATTTTCTTGCAAACCTTCAGTTCCTTGTCCTTATACGGATTTACGCAGATTAAAACTTTCATTCGCACCTCCAGAGTGTATTCCAGGAGTGGTGATTGCGTAATACTCCGCGGGCACGCTCTCGCTAAGATGTCCCCGTAGCGGAACTAAACTCGCGTTCGCGCTTCGCACTCCGCTCGTTAAGTACCGACGGCTCCATATTACCCGCTCGAGCATCACGCAACACCACTCCTTCAATTCAAACACTAAGTTCTGAATGAGATTTCTTAACTATATCATCAATAATTTCTTTGTATTCTGTTAATCCACCAGAATATTCATAGTCTTTATATATTAATGCCTTATCTTCATCAATACTATTATCGTCTGTTTTCTTAATTAACAAAAGATATTCAATATTGCCTTCCGGTCCTTTGATAGGTGAATAATCAAGGCCTTCAATACCAAAGCCAATTTTAAGGCAGAAGTCTATGACTTTTTCTATAACTTCTTTGTGTACTTCGGGATCGCGGACAACGCCTTTTTTGCCGACCTTTTCTTTGGTGGTTTCAAACTGGGGTTTGATAAGACATACCATCAAAGTGTCTTTCTTTAAAAGGTTGTAGGCAGGAATAAGTATCTTGGTCAGTGATATGAAGGATACGTCGGTTGCGGCAAAATCAATCTTATCAGGAATTTCTTTGTCGGTAACGTATCTGAAATTGCATTTTTCCATACATACGACACGATCGTCGTTACGAAGTTTCCAGTCAAGCTGGCCGTGGCCTACGTCTACACTGTAAACTTTTGAGGCACCGTTTTGAAGCATTACATCAGTAAAGCCGCCGGTGGATGCTCCGATGTCAAGACAAGTGTATCCGTCAAAATTTAAGTTAAATACAGTAACTGCTTTATCAAGTTTAAGGCCGCCGCGTGAAACATATTTTAAGGTTTCACCGCGAATTTCTATGTTCGCGTTTTCGTCAAAAAGAGAGCCTGCTTTGTCTTCTTTCTGATTGTCGACATATACTATGCCGCTCATTATTAAAGCTTTGGCTTTTTCTCTAGAAGCTGCCAGCCCTTTATTTACGAGTAATATATCAAGTCTCTCTTTCACGAATTACGATATACCTTCGCCTTCTTTTAGGATCTTTTCAACTATCGAATCGGTGTCGATACCGATTTCTTTCTTAAGCAATTCAACATTTCCGTGCTCAACATATGTATCGGGAATTGCAATTGATGTATGTTTGCAGAAATGTCCCTCTCGTAAAAGAAACGCTCCGACTCTCTCCGAAAAACCGCCTGATAAAACATTCTCTTCCAATGTCACGATATGAGGGTGAGTTACAGATATTTCTTTTATCATTTCCTCATCAATGGGATTAACAAATCTTGCATTCATGATGGAAACGTTTTTGCCCATCTCTTTTAATCTTTCTCTTACTTCAACGGCTGTCTTTACCATACTTCCGACAGCAATAAGGCAGATTCCGGACTCTCTGAAAATCCATTCGCCCTGTGCAAATTCAATGGGTGCTCTGAATTCCTGAAGACCGTCGTAAGCTCTTCCTCTCGGATATCTTATGGCAATGGGACCGTCGTATTTAAGAGCAAATTTAATCATGTCGGAAAGTTCCCATTTATTCTTGGGAGCCATTACACACATGTTAGGAATTGAAGAAAGGTAAGATAAATCAAATATACCCTGATGTGTTTCGCCGTCACTTCCGACCAGACCTGCTCTGTCAATACAGAATACAACATGAAGATTCTGAATGCAGACATCATGGATTAACTGGTCATAGGCTCTTTGTAAGAACGAAGAATAAACGCATACAACAGGCTTATATCCGCCCATAGCCATACCTGCGGCAAAAGTAACCGCATGCTCTTCTGCTATGCCTACATCAAAGAATCTGTCGGGATACATGCTCTTAAATCTTTTAAGACCTGTACCGTCAGGCATTGCTGCAGTTATTGCAACACATTTAGGATCCCGCTCTCCCATTTTGCACATAACGGTCGAAAATACGTCGGTGTAATCGGGAGACATTTTTTTATTCTTGGGTAAACCAGTTTCAATATCAAAAGGTTCTGCACCGTGGAATCTTGCAGGATGCTTTTCTGCGGGCAGGAAACCTTTACCTTTTTTGGTAATTACATGAACAATAACAGGCGTCTTGCATCTTTTAGCTTCGTTAAAAGCACGAACCATTGCATTGATATCATGGCCGTCAACAGGTCCTAAATATGTAAGACCCATTTCCTCGAAAAACATACCGGGAATAACAAATGATTTAATGGAACTCTTTGCCTTCTGAATTCTGTTGATCATATCGGCGCCCTTTGGCACTTTGGAAAGCGTATCCTTAACACCTTCCTTTAAATCCAGGTAGCCTTCCTTGGTTCTTAAGTTATTCAAATACATGCTGACTCCGCCGACATTTTCGGATATCGACATATTGTTATCATTTAAAACAATAATAAGCTTTGTATTTGCCTTGCCTGCATTGTTCAGTGCTTCATAAGCCATACCGCCTGTGAGTGCACCGTCACCGATAACGGAAACAATGGTATTGTTCTCACCTTTCATGGTACGGGCCATAGCCATACCAAGGCCTGCGGAAATAGACGTGGATGAATGGCCTGTATTAAAAGCATCACATTCACTCTCGCAAGTCTTAGGAAAGCCAGCCATTCCTCCGTATTTACGAAGTGTGGCAAAACCGTCTCTTCTGCCTGTTAAAATCTTGTGAGTATAACTCTGATGTCCGACATCCCAGATAATCTTGTCTTCAGGAAGATTAAGCACTAAATGAAGAGCCATGGTAAGCTCAACAGTACCTAAGTTTGCTCCTAAATGACCGCCTGTTTCGGATATCGATTCAATTAAGAATTCTCTGATTTCATCAGCCAGATCATAAAGATGGTTCTTGCTTATTTTCTTTATGTCGTTAGGTTTGTTTATCTTTTCAATGTACATCTTTATTACCGGGTTAATTATTTATTTTTCTCTGTTTACGAGATATTCAATCAAATCTGAAAGGAAATTTTCCTTACCTGCTATGCCTACCACGATGTCTCTCGCTTCTTTGGAAAGATTCTCAAGTTCTTTCTGGCTTTCTTCAAGTCCTTTTATCTTTACATATGTGGTCTTATCATTCTTTTCGTCGCTGCCGACACTCTTGCCGAGTTTAATCGAATCGCCGATTACATCAAGGATATCATCTCTAATCTGAAATGCAAGTCCGGTATTGTCTCCGACTTTTTCGATTTTGGCAATATCTTCATCGTCTGCGCCGGCCATAATTGCACCAATCATAAGTGCAGCTTCGATAAGAGCGGCTGTTTTATGTTTATGAATAAATAAAAGTGTTTCAAGTTCGGTATCGGTCTTGTTTTCCGAAAGAAGGTCAACCATCTGACCGCCTATCATACCGTAAATACCTGCTTTATTGGCAAGTACGGCATTTGCATATGCCATTCTTCTTAAAACAATAATGTCATCTTCTTCAACCATAGCTTTTGAAATCGTTTCAAAAGCAAGATTCAAAAGACCGTCGCCTGCAAGAATCGCAGTTGCTTCGTCAAACATTTTATGGTTTGTCGGTCTTCCTCTTCTGTAATCATCATTATCCATTGCCGGCAGATCGTCATGAATCAGTGAATAAGTGTGAATCATTTCGATAGCTGCCATAAAAGGAGAAATTTTGCTTAAATCGTCTCCGCCGAACATTCTGTAACTTTCAAGCATGAACAAAGGTCTGATTCTTTTTCCGCCTGAAATAAAGGAGTAATTCATTGCTTCCGCTACACGTCTCTGAAGTCCCTCTTCAGCAGGCATGTAAGGTTTCATAATTCCAAATGCTTCGTTTACTTTTTGAATTAATAAATTAATAAAATCTTCTCTCATACTCTTCAGCCCCCCATTAATTATTCATTCAAAATTCTTTGGTTAATGTTAAAAATCAGCATCATCAAATGACGAAGTCGTTCCGTCGGGATTGATTTTAAGAACTTCTTTCTCAATCATATCGATTTTGTTTTTGCATTCTTCAATCGCAACTTTACCCTTGGTATATAAATCAAGAGCATCTTCGATAGCGATATCATCTTTTTCAAGTTCTTTTAAAATCTCTTCAACAGATTTGATTTTCTCGTCAATAGTTACTGCATCCATAATTTACCCCTCTTTAACCACTTTCTCAATAATTGCGAAAGCGTATCCATCCTTCATTGTCAGTTTGACTTTATCGTTATCTGATAAGCCTTCAACACCTACAACTCTTTTACCGGAAGCATCCGTTACATATGCCATTCCGGCTTTTAAACGCTCCAAAGGTGAAACACCTTTTAATCTTTCAGATAAAGTTTCGAGTTCGGCTTTCTTGTCTTTTATGATCTTTTTTATTAAAATATCGAGTTTATTGTTATACGAATCTGCGATAATTTTCTGTTTATTTAATTTGTTTACGGGAGACAGCGCATTAAGCTTTGCTTCGTAAACAGCGAGTTTGTGGAGTTTATTCTTAAGCACTCTTTCAAACCCTTTATCAAGCGACTCTTTTAAATCGTCTATATCAGCGATCGTCTGTCTTATATCGGGAACCGCAAGTTCTGCAGCAGCCGAAGGTGTTGCTGCTCTTAAATCGGCCGTAAAATCAGAGATCGTAAAATCAATTTCATGACCTACAGCAGAGATAACCGGTATTGAACACTGGAATATCGCATAAGCAACTTCTTCTTCGTTAAAAGCCCATAAATCTTCTAAGCTTCCGCCGCCTCGGCCTACGATAATTACATCTACATTGGCCTTTTCGAGAGTCTCTATACCTTTTACGATACTTTCACTTGCTCCCTCGCCCTGAACCAGTGCCGGGAATAATATAAGCGAAATGTAGGGGTTTCTTCTTTTAGAAACCGAAATAATATCTCTGATGGCTGCGCCTGTGGGAGCCGTTACAATTCCAATGGTCTTTGGAAACTTCGGAATAGGCTTTTTAAACTCTTTATCAAAGAGGCCCTGCTCTGCAAGTCTTTGTTTTAATTCTTCAAACTTCTTTGTTAAATCACCGACGCCTTCATATTCGACTTTGGTAACGTTAAAAGTTACGCTGCCGTTTGGCACGTAATTGGATATGCTGCCGGAAGCTACTATCTTGTCTCCGTCTTTTAATGCAATATTAAGTTTTTGAGCGGATTGACGGAAGATGGCGCACGAAATGGCAGATTTATCGTCTTTCAACGTAAAATAAATATGTCCCGATGTGTGGAATTTCAAATTGCTTATCTCTCCCGAAACAGAAACATCGGATAAAAGATAATCTTCATGGAACATATTGTGAATATATGTATTAACCTGAAAAACCGAATATATAGTTTTCATCAAGCAAACCTGGCAAGAATACCGTTAACAAATGCGTATGAATCCTGAGGACCGAATTTTTTGGATAATTCTACAGCCTCGTTAATTGCTACAGAGGTCGGAATATTGTCATCGTAAACTATTTCATAAACGGCAAGTCTTAAAAGAGCAAGTTCGACTTTTCCGATACGATCAATCGTCCAGCCTTTTGAAACTTCTGAAATTCTTTTATCAATATCATCAAGCTTGTCAATTATATCAACATATCTTGCTACTATTCTTCTTCTGTCATCTTCGTTTACCGATTCTTTTAACGAAGTAATGTTTTCGCTTGCTGTCTCGCCATCCTCTTTTTCTTCAAAAGGAAACGGTGCATCAAAATAGAGAAGAAGTTCGTCTCCTAACTCTTTCTTCTCATAAAAATCAGACATAAACAACAGTTTAAAAGTAAATTCACGCTCTGTTTTTCTGTTCATATTTATTCCTTATGACATGCTTACCGAAGCGATTTTAACATTAACATCGCTGACTTCAAGGCCGGTCATTGTTTCGATGGCTGTCTTAACCGAATTCTGAACCTTAGGGCAGATTTCGGGAACCTGATAACCGTAAAGAATACCTATAGCCATATCTACGCTGCAGGTTTTACCTTTAATATCAACCTTAATGCCTCTGGTAAGTCTTCTAAAATTAATTTTCAAAGAAAGATTCTTTTTATCCTGTAAAGGAGTAACGCCTTCAACATCCTGAGATGCGAGCGCTGCAATAAGAGGTACTACATCTGTTGCGATACGAACAGAACCGATTTTTTCATTATTGTTAGCTGTGCTCATTTTTAACCTCCGTAAAAGGACCTTCAAAACAGTATACGGAAAAATCTCCATATACCCTATTATTTTAACACAAAAGAGTTTTTGTCACAAGTCACTTTACTGTCCCGTAATTACCTCAAAGGGAACGAGTAAATATTTAAATCCTTGTTTTGCATATAGGTAATGCTCTCTTTATCACTGGACATGTAATCGAAAATATGATTATCAACCAGAAGATATTCTCCGAGTTTGTCGTAAACTTCCGTATTGGAGCATTTAAGTTCCACGGAATCCCTGTTCTGCGATTTGGCATTACTGAAAGCTTTATCAAGCTGAACCAAATCGATACCTTCGAAATAAAGACCTTCTTTTACGTAATAATTGTCTGCCATACTGTTGCAGGGAGGAAGCGGCGTGAAATTATCTATCACATGAGTAAGCTGAAGTTCGCTCGTGGTGATATTCAGATAATCATAATTGATTCCACCGGAATAAAGGCTCATCGAGTTCTCAAGATATGAGGAATCGCCCCAGGTACAGTCAATGTAATAATACTGACCGTTACACTTAACCATATTCCAAGCATGGCCTTCATTGGCTCCTACATATCCGACTACCAAAGTACTCTGAACGCCAAGCTGTCCCGAAAGATACTGAAAAGCCTTTGCATAGCCCTGACATACAGATCTTCCGTTTATAAATACTGACAGGATATTCTGATTCTGTACGGAATCAACATCATATTCCGTGTTTTTTATGATGTATTCATAAGTGTATTTTATCTTGGTATAATCGTCGGTATTCTGATTAATTCCTACAAGAAATTCATTCTTATATGCTTCAATGTCTTTCTCATACTTTATGACATCTTCATACGCAATCGTATACGCCGGTGTAAACTCTATCTTTACGATTCTGTCGGTCGTGGTAAATTTCGTATACATATAACCGTTCGTATAGAAAATCTCGGGATGATCGCCCATTACGCAGTTAAACGCATAGTCAATATCCTCGGGATCGATTGAACAGATATAAAACGTATCTGCATAATTCTTTATGGCAATATAAATCTCAAGATAAAGCTGCTTAAATTCAGGCTCTAAATTGTCATAATAAAACAGGCCCTGACATTCTTTGTTGGCAGCATTAATATTCTGGGCATTAATACCCATCGAAATACGCTCGCCCCATTCTTCTTCAGAGAGACCTGCATCAATTATTATTTCACCGATATCCGTATTGATTATCTCATGCTCTTCCTGAATCTTTGACATATCGTCAATCTTGGTTACCTTTTCGGTAACTTCCATATCAAGAAGAGTTGCGGTCTCTGACGAAACGGGACTGGTATAAGGAACATTCTGGGCCGTTTTATCAAAATCAATATAATCGCTTATAAAAGAAGTATCTTTTTCAAGCTGTTTGTCGATAATTACGGAAGCACCGATAAGCAAAGCAAGAGCCAGCACAAGTGCACCGATAATAAGATAAATTTTCTTCATAAAATAAAATTAATTCTTTCCGAATTCCGACAAAACCAGATCTTTGTTTCTGTCCTTAGTCATACCGATACTCCATTCGTTTACAAACAAAAGCAGAGGATTTCCTTTCATGTCCTTTACTTTCTTCATGTCCGAAGTACCTGTTAATTTGGCCACATCTATCTCGTCTTTATTGTCAATCCATCTTATATGTTCATAAGGCAGATTATCCATTCTGATTTCAACATTGTACTCGTTTTCGAGTCTGTATTTTAATACTTCAAACTGAAGCACACCCACAACACCGACAATAATTTCTTCCATACCGGTGTTGAACTCCTGGAATACCTGAATGGCACCTTCCTGAGCAATCTGGGTAATACCCTTCATAAACTGTTTTCTCTTCATGGTATCCATCTGTCGCACTCTTGAAAAATGCTCGGGAGCGAATGTAGGAATCCCTTCGTAGTTAAACTTGTTTGAAGCGACGGTTAATGTATCTCCGATTGAGAAAATACCGGGATCAAATACACCGATAATATCTCCTGCATATGCGGTATCAAGTATCTTTCTGTCATCCGCCATTATCTGCTGGGGCTGGGAAAGACGCATAGATTTGCCGCCCTGCATATGATAAACTTCCTTGGATGCATCAAACTTGCCTGAGCAGATTCTCATAAAAGCAATTCTGTCGCGGTGAGCTTTATTCATATTAGCCTGTATTTTAAATACAAATGCGGAGAACTCGTTTTCAAGCGGGTCAATCATACCGATATCACTCTTTCTCGGAAGAGGATTGGTTGACATCGATAAGAAGTTATTTAAAAAGATTTCAACACCGAAGTTGGTTAATGCGGAACCGAAAAATACAGGTGTAAGTTTGCCGCTCTGTACTTCTTTTATGTCAAATTCAGCCGCAGCACCGTCAAGAAGTTCGATTTCATCGGAAAGTTTGTCATATGCCTCTTCGCCGATTGCTTCTACAAGCGCATCTTTGGTAGACATATCAATCTCCCATGATTTACCTTCCTTGGTACCTTTTTCGGTATCGGAGAACATAACAACCTTTTCGTTGTGTCTGTCATATACGCCCTTAAATCCTTTACCTGAACCGATGGGCCAGTTAACGGGACATGTAGCTATTCCGAGTTCGTTTTCAATCTGATCGAGTAATTCAAACGTATCAAGTGCATCTCTGTCGAGTTTGTTTATAAAAGTAAAAATAGGAATGCCTCTCATACCACAGACTTTAAATAGCTTTCTTGTCTGCGCCTCAACACCCTTTGATGCGTCAATAACCATTACAGCAGAATCTGCAGCCATCAGAGTTCTGTATGTATCTTCCGAGAAATCCTGGTGACCCGGTGTATCAAGAATATTTACACAGTATCCGTCATATTCAAACTGTAATACAGAAGAAGTAACAGAAATACCTCTCTCCTTTTCAATTTCCATCCAGTCTGAAACCGCATGTCTTGCGGTTGCTTTACCTTTTACACTTCCGGCCAGGTTAATTGCTCCGCCGTATAAAAGGAATTTTTCGGTAAGTGTTGTTTTACCTGCATCAGGATGTGAAATAATCGCGAAGGTTCTTCTTCTTTGAATCTCTTTATCGTAATTGCCCACTTTATTTCTCTCTTTCGTCTTTTTCCATAAAAATCATACCGATAAATAATACTATTTATCGGGGAAAAATTCAAATATTTTAAAGTCTCTTTTATGATTTAAAGTTTTGTATCAAAAGGATAATCAACATTTAAGTCGTCGAATATAAACCAGTCCGAATTCTCAAACCCTCCGGAATATCCTACATTATTAACATTAAATGTACGACTGCAGGTCGCTTTACTTATAGCGAAATAATTGCAATGGCATTCCGTATCATTTTCAACCTCAGGAAAGTTTTTGAAATCAAGATAGTCAAAATAAAGATTGCAAATGTAATCTACACCGTCATACCTTACAATTACGCAGTCACATCCGGTCATATAGTAATTATCGGGATCAAGTGACATATATTTTTCTATCGCTTCTCCGTCGAGAACGGCATAGCTTGTATGAATATTTAACTGAGTCAGAATAAACTGATATAGTTTTATTACTTCATGCAGATACATATTGTCATTCTTTAAATTTCTGACAACATCAATATGATATATATTTCTTCCGGTTGTGGAATTCGGATCTGCCTCAGCATAATAACCGTCATCTTTTCTGATATAGATATGTTCAATCAGATATTTGTATACCCTTCTGGCATTCTCCATATCGTTATCCTGATAATTAACGCACTGGTCGATAACTTCATTTACAAAATCCCTGAATTCATCCATTTCAGCGGTAAAGTTTTTATCATCAGCGATAATATGAGCGGGGTCAATCTGTCCGTAATCATCAAGAGATCCGAAATAATCGGGATAAGTAATCGTAAAATTATGATAATCTTCTGTTTCGAAGTGTGCCAGATAAACCACGGGGTTCGAAAAGCAGGCAATTTTCAGTATTTCTTCAAATTTAAACTGATCAATCGGATAACCCGCATCAAGCACTAAAACACTTTCACCTTCATCCACTGCAGCCATTATCTGTTTTGCCATTTTCAGATATTCGGGTTTATTACGGTAAAAATTTGCAATACCCGGTCTTAACGCCTCGGGATTATAAATAAAATCGCCCTGCCCGTCAAAAGGGTAATCGTTGGGCATAAAATCTTCCAATTCCTCTTCTTCATCCAAATAATAGTCCGTTTCTTTTTCAACGTTAACAGTATCATTTTCAGTCTCAGAAACAGTTTCCAAAACAACATTATCTCCGGGGTAATCCTTAATTGTTTTAGGATTATAGCAGCCCGGAAGAACAACAGTACAACAAAATACAACTCCAAAAGTAACCAATAAATTCAAGCAATTCTTTCCAGTCAATGTTTTTACCTCCTAAAAGTAATATTCAATTGGACATATTGTATCTGATGAAGTCCCTTGTGGGATAAATTGGATTTTTTATATTAAAGACGTTCCGTCAAGCTTGCCTTCCACGCCAAGAAGATTAAGAACAGTGGCGCCTATATCGGCAAATGTCTCTCTGGTGCCGTAATTTACAGGTTTAATATTCTTTCCGTAACAAATGAAAGGTATATATTCTCGCGTATGATCTGTAGTTTTTGTAAATCCGGGATCACAGCCATGATCCGCAGTTATCATTAGACAATCGTCATCACCGAGTTTGTTTAAAAGTTCAGGGAGTCTTAAATCAAAGTAAGCAAGAGCTTTTGCGTATCCGTCAATATCTCTTCTGTGACCGTAAACCATATCAAAATCAACCAGATTGGTAAAGCATATTCCGTTAAAATCTCTGTCCATCCGGGCAAGAGTTTTATTTATGCCGTCTTCGTTGGACTCGGTATAAACATAATCTGTAATTCCGCTTCCGGCAAAGATATCATAAATCTTTCCGACAGACAGTACGTCTTTCCCTGCATCTTTTATGATATTAAGCATTGTATCCCTGGGCGGTATGAGCGAGAAATCATGACGATGAGGTGTTCTGTAATAGTTACCGCTCTCACCTAAGAAAGGTCTGGCAATAACTCTTCCGACGCCATGTTCACCCTGTAAGATTTCTCTCGCGATTCTGCAGTATTCATAAAGCTGTTCAAGCGGAACAACTTCCTCGTGTGCTGCAATCTGAAAAACGGAATCAGCTGATGTATATACTATAAGCGCGCCGGTTTTAACATGCTCATCGCCGTAATCTGCAATTACTTTGGTGCCTGAATAAGTCGCATTTACAATAGCTTTGCGTCCTGTTCTCTTTTCGAATTCATCGATAACTTCTTTAGGAAAACCATTAGGATATGTAGGCATCGGCTTGGGCGATACAAGGCCTGCAATTTCCCAGTGGCCAATAGTAGTATCCTTACCCATGGACTTTTCTCTCATACGGGCAATCAAAGCATCATGTTCATTAACCTTAAAATCTTTTAAGTTTACTCCGTCAATATTAAAAAGTCCGAGCTTTGCCATATTAGGCATATTAAAGTATTCGCTTGTAGCACATGATTTTATGGTATTTGAACCAACATCGCCGAATAAATTGGCATCAGGCTCCTCGCCTATTCCAAAGCTGTCTAAAACTATAAGAAATACCCTTTTCATAATAAATCCTCCAATACCTTAATTCGAAAATTCGTTACTGAAAATTATAATGCCGTTTTTATCGTAGCGAATATCTCTCATTTCCATACCATAAAAGTAATCTTTATTAAAATCATTACATACATACCAGTCATCAGGATCGTATGATGTCAGATTTATATTTCCCATATCAGGCAAAGGTCTTAAATCTATAACCCAGTTATAATCATTATTAAGCTTCTCTGCCTCTTCCTCGGAGATTTTTATATAACCGTGATAATTTGTATCACCGCCGGCACCGGGAGCAACCTGAGTCGTTCCGAAAACATTCCAGCATTCATAACCTTCTTCGTATTCTCCGCCTTCAACTCCGTTTAAGTTTTTGCTAATCCAGCCTATATCGGTGCTGTAATCAATCTGGTAATGTACAGGCTTAAAAGTTATTATGGCGGCAATAATTACTCCTATTATCACAATAAATATAATTACACCTAATATTAACGAAATTATTTTCCCGATTAATCCACCCATGTTAATCTCCTAAAAGAATCACACCTTTTCTATTATATCATAATTATTATTTCACTAAAACATAGATAAATTCACAAAAAAAGCCGGACTCAAACGAATCCGGCTTTCTCTTTTATGAACTTAAATTTTATACATCTTTGATGGAGAAGCTCATTCTGCCCATCTTATCTTTGCCCATACACTTAACAGTTACTTTGTCGCCAAGTGTAAGAACATCTTCTACATGCTCGATTCTCTGCTTGGCAATCTTTGAGATGTGAACCATGCCTTCTTTTCCGGGAGCAAATTCTACGAATGCGCCGAATTCCTTGATGGAAACAACAACACCCTTAAGGATCTGGCCTTCCTCGTAATCAGTTACGATGGTGTTAATCATATTGATTGCTTCGTTAATCTTATCGATATCTGTTCCGCATACGCCAACCTTGCCGTCATCGGTAATATCAATCTTAACGCCTGTACGAGCGATGATTTCGTTGATTGTCTTACCCTTCTGTCCGACAACATCACCAATCTTATCGGGATCGATAGAAATCTGAACAATCTTGGGAGCGTACTTGCTGATTTCTTTTCTGGGCTCTGCAATAGCTTTCTTCATGCAGTTATCCATGATGAAGAGTCTTGCTTCACGACATCTTGCAATAGCACCTTCAACGATGGGTCTTGTAAGACCGTGAATCTTGATATCCATCTGAATAGCTGTGATACCGTCTGTAGTACCTGTTACCTTGAAGTCCATATCGCCGAAGAAATCTTCGAGACCCTGGATATCTGTAAGAAGGATGAAATCATCATCTGTCTCACCTGTTACAAGACCACAGGAGATACCTGCAACCATCTTCTTAATGGGAACACCTGCAGCCATAAGTGACATACATGATGCACATGTTGAAGCCATAGATGTTGAACCGTTGGATTCAAATGTTTCGGATACGCAACGGATTGCGTAAGGGAATTCTTCCTCTGAAGGAAGTACGGGAATAAGAGCTCTCTCAGCTAATGCACCGTGACCGATTTCACGACGTCCGGGACCTCTTGAAACCTTTGTTTCACCTACAGAGTATGCAGGGAAGTTGTAATGATGCATATATCTCTTGGAAGTTTCGTTGTCATCAAGACCGTCAATCTTCTGAACCTCTGAAAGAGGAGCAAGTGTACATACATCACAGATCTGTGTCTGTCCTCTGGTGAACATGGATGAACCATGAACTCTGGGGATAATATCAATTTCTGCAGCAAGAGGACGAATCTGTGTAATCTCACGACCGTCGGGACGCTTGTGATCCTTAAGAATCATCTTTCTTACTGTCTTCTTTTCATACTGGTAAATAGCCTCACCTAAAATAGCAAGCCATTCTTCATTCTCAGCAAAAGCTTCTTCGAGTTTCTCTGTGATAACACGGATATTCTCTTCTCTCTTCTGCTTTTCGTCTGTAAATACAGCAACTTCCATTTCTTCGGGAGTTACGATTTCTTTCATCTTTGCAAAGAGTTCTTCGGGAATAGCACATGATTCATATTCATGTTTAGGTTTACCAACCTCTGCAACGATCTCATTAATCCATGCAATGATTGTCTGGTTAATTTCATGAGCCTTGTAAATAGCCTCAATCATCTTTGCTTCGGGAACTTCGTTAGCACCGGCTTCAATCATAATAACCTTTTCGCTGGTTGAAGCAACTGTTAACTGCATGTCACCGTTCTTCCACTGTTCCTGGTTAGGGTTGATAATGAATTCTCCGTCAATCAAACCAACCTGAGTTGTAGCACAGGGACCGCAGAAAGGAATATCTGAAATTGATGTAGCGATTGCAGAACCAAGCATGGCAACAAGCTCGGGACGGCACTCGGGATCAACACTCATTACGAGGTTGTTTAAAGTTACATCGTTTCTGTAATCCTTGGGGAATAAAGGTCTCATAGGACGGTCAATTACACGGCTTGTCAAGATTGCGTTCTCTGAAGCCTTACCTTCTCTTTTGTTGAAACCTCCGGGAATCTTTCCAACAGAGTATAATTTCTCTTCGTACTCAACGGAAAGAGGGAAAAAGTCGATTCCGTCTCTGGGCTTCTCTGAAGCTGTAGCAGTAGAAAGAACCGTTGTGTCGCCGTAATGCATAAAAGCGGCGCCGTTTGCCTGAGCGGATACTCTTCCGACATCTACGGATAATGTACGTCCGGCAAGTTCAAGACTAAATGTTTTAAATGCCATTTTTCTTCTCCTTTAAATATTTTTATTTTAAGGCAGAAGTGCCGAAACTACTGAAAATATCACCAAATATAGCTATTTCATAACACTTTCAGTGGCTTCGGAATGAACTTCTGCCAGGTTACAAATTGTTGGTTCTAATTAAACACATTAAGGCGGACAATAAATGCCCGCCTGTAGGTTTAATTACTTTCTGAGACCAAGTTTCTCAATAAGAGCACGATATCTTTCGATATCAGTATTCTTAAGGTAAGCAAGTAAGCCACGACGCTGACCAACTAACTTAAGAAGACCTCTGTTTGAGTGGAAATCCTTGGGATTCTTTTTCATATGCTCTGTGAGCTCCTGAATACGAGCTGTAAGAACAGCAATCTGTACTTCGGGTGAACCTGTATCACCTTCGCTGCGAGCATATTCAGCAATAACTGCCTGCTTTTTCTCTTTGGAAATCATTCTTTTTTCCTCCTAATAATTATTTACTGCTAAATCCAGGTCGTAAGTCGGAGTGTCAAACAACTTAGATTTAGTTCGCATACAAAAGACATATTAACATAAAGTATTTAATATGTAAACAAATATTTATTTTTTGTCTTCTTCTGTATTTTCTCCTTGGTTAGAAAACTGCCTTTTATGTTCTTCAGCAATCTGTCTGACTTCGTCTTCCGCTTCAATGAAAACCTGAGCTACGATGGGATCAAAATGAGTTCCTGCACCCTTTTTGATAATATCCATAGCATCTTCAAACTTCATGGCAGGTTTGTAAACTCTCGCTGACACAAGTGCATCAAATACATCGGATACGGCCATTATACGAGCCGACAAAGGAATATCATCCCCCTTTAAGCCATAAGGATAACCGGAACCGTCGTATTTTTCATGATGATAAGCCGCAATATTCTTAGCTTCTTTAAGATAATCCGAAGTGGATGAAATCTTCATCGCATTGTCGATTATAATCTCACCTTCGGTTGTATGCTTCTGCATCTTCTTGAATTCTTCGTCGTCAAGTCTTCCGTTCTTATTAAGTACAAGATCGGAAACCTTAATCTTACCTACGTCATGTAAAGGTGCGGAATTTGCAACTTCATAAATATATTCATCAGTAAGAATATCTGTAAAATATCCTTTTTCTTTTAACTTTCGTAAAAGGAGCTCAACGTAAGCTGTTGTCTTTTTGATATGGTCTCCCGTACTCTTATCACGGCTTTCCACAAGGTCTGCCATAATATAGATAAGACCGTTCTGCATCCTGGAGATTTCTTCGCTCTTTCTCTTTACATCTTCCAGATACTCGACAGTTTCACCGAATGTCTTCGAAAGAGAATCATAAAGAGTCTCAATTTCATCACCTGTTGAAATCTTAAGTTCATTGATTCTGTCTACTCCCTTTTCAAGTGCCTCATCGTTATTGTATGCAAATTTTCTCGCTGCAAATGTCATGGCATCAATAGGATATGTAAGGCTAAACTGCATATGCCACATGCAGTAGACAAGAATCATTATAAAGAAGCCCAGGAACAGTGATAATACTTTTACGAGGAAGCTTATACCGTTGGTTGTAACCTGTTCCATACTGATATCTGCACATGCATAGCAGACACATTTATGATTGGAGTCATAAACGGGTTCATAGCAGGTAAGAAGCCATCCGAAAGTATCATCTGTAACAACTGGCTTGATTTCCTGACCTGAAAGAAGAGATGGAATATAATCAGAAAACGACTCGTCAAATTCAACTACATCTCCGAGTTTACCGCCTTCCATTTCCTCGGTATCAAGGTCAAATACAACATGACAGCCGTCAGGCATTATTTTATATACATAAATATATTTAATATCCGGTGAACTTGCTTTTATTTTACGAAGTTTATTCATTGTGTCGGCATAATCCACCGAGCTGGTTCCTTCTTCGAAATAATCGTCTACTCTGTCACCGTCAACTGTACTTGCTACAATAGAAGCAACATTTTTGGCAGTAAATGTATACTGCTCATAAGCGAAATTCTGATAAAGAATATAACTGATTGCAGTCGTAACAGTCGCAACAAATACCATTACCGCACCGATAATAAAGATTATCTTTGTTCTTAAAGGAGCTTTTCTGCTTGCATTATTATGTACCTCTTTAATCTCGTCTTTGTTAAGAGGTTTCTGCTTCCAGTGTGTAAGCGCCAGCATAGAAGCAAATTTTTCAGGAACAATTTTGATTACTATAAATACAATTACAACCGTAATGGATTTATCGAGTAAATCAATTGCGGAATCGGAAATTAACTGAGCAAAGAAAACATTAACCTTTCCGCTTGCAAGAAGAGACTGCGCAAAGGGCGCGGAAATTCCTTCTCCCATTCCGAAACCGTACATAAAATATGTAAGGAGTGAACCGATTACACCGCCTATAAATGCAAATACAGGAATTGTTAAAATAGCTTTATAGAATTTATCAAAGAATCCCTTATCATAAAAGTATCTTGCAGTAACTGAAAGAAGAACGCTGATTACCGCATAATAAGCATTCGCAGGATCCGCTGTGAAATTGATAATATTTGAACAGTATCCGACGATAATGCCGGGAAGATAGCCACCGAGAATCGATGCCAAAAATGTTCCTACGCTGTCAAGGAACAAAGGAAGATGAAAATGGCCTACCAGTCTGTTTAATCCGATATTAATCAGAATAAAAAGGCCATAAAAAACTACACGCTTAATAAACGACTTAAATCCGCCGGAAATTCCCTCTTTTTCCATAGGAGCCCCTTTCATTAATCACAAAGAAAAATAAATATATTGTAAAACTCCCAACCAGATTTATTATATCTGAAATAATTTTAAAATAAACGGCTTTTAAACAGATTTATAATCAATAATACAAGAAAATATCGGATTAGTCATTTTATTGTCTTTTAGCAGTCTGTGTTTTGTTCTGTTTGACTATTTTTAAACAAATTTTACTTTTATTTTCTATCGTTTTCTTAAGTTCCTTCTTACTCTGTTAATATGTCTTTCAAACTCTCCGCTGTCCAATAAATTCGATACGACAAGCTGTTCGAGAGTCGGTACCGGGCATGAATAAAACGATGTTTTTTCTTCGAATTTTTCAAGCAGATTTAACGGCAGGAGCATATACGCCATTCTTAAAGATGGAGAAATTGTCCTCGTAAAAGTATTAACATATATTACACACCCCTTCTTATCCATCGAGAAAATCGTATCAACAGCTTTTCTGGAGGGCGTGAATTCCGATTCGAAATCATCTTCTATTATTATTCCGCCTATTTCGTTGGCCCACTGTAAATATTCATTTTTCTTGCCGGCTGATGCACTGACACCCGTTGGAAAGCTTCTGTACGGAGTGATATGAAGAATACCTGCTTTACTCTTTCTTAACTCACTGCTTTCTATACCGTCCTTACCAAGTTTAAGAGTTTCCGTTGTTACCCCGTCAGATTCATATACTTCTTTAATCCTCGAATAACCGGGAGTTTCTATACCGTATATAACATCTGTTCCAAGCGTCCTTACTATCATCGCATAAAGGTACTCTGCTCCGGCGCCAATCATAATCTGCTTGGGAGAAACATGAATATGTCTGCTTCGTAAAAGATACTCGCTTATGGAATTTCTTAGTTTCATTATTCCGAAAGTCGGTGATTTCTGCATGATATCATCTGGCATTGTAGATAATACGTGTCTGACTGTTTTGGCATATACATCAAAGGAAAAATAATATGATTCGTCCTTAAAAGAATCGTTATATAATTTTAAGCCTGAAGAAGTTTCATCATTTATTTCCGTTTCTTTGTTTACAGTATTCTGATTACCGTAAAAAGTATCTCCTGCTTCGTATACAACAAAGTAACCGCTCTTCTCGACACTTTCTATATAACCTTCATCCAGAAGAAGTTCATAAGCATGTTCAACGGTTATTATGCTTACTCCCCACTGATCTGCCAGTGTTCTTTTAGAAGGCAGTTTGCTGCCTGTTTTATATACGCCTTCTGTTATTTCTTTTTTCAGGCTTTCATAAATAGATAAATACTTCTTCATAATTTATCCTCAATTAAAATCTGGTATTGTCGTAATTCCGATTCTATACAATTTTATATATCCAAATTGATATTATCTTTTTTTATATTATTTTTCAACCGGGTTAAACTCTTAATTGCCATTTTAAATAAAAAAGGACTTACAAAACGTAAGTCCCTTAAGTATCTTTTATGATTTTTACAATTCGGCAAACTCTCCGCCGGCTGTATCGGTTTCATAATTACCGAAGCCGTATTCGGGCTCATTTTTCATAATTAAAAGAATGCTGATTGCATACACAAGCGGAACAAAGAAGCCGATAATCGAAAGGATCAGTGCTTTCTCCGAATCACAACCGTACGTAACATGAATATCGTACATTTTTCTTATACTTACGGCACAAATAAATACTGCAAGTGCCGCATCCAAAAGTTGTCCGAGAACAGGAACAAGGTTTAATCCTGCAATAATACCCGAACCGAAGTAAATGGCAATTATGGAAACAATCGCAACCGTGGCTCTTTTATCTGTATCAACTATGTTGAAAATCTTGAAGTTTCTCTTAGGTAACGTGTATTCAAGATATGTCTGTGCAATAGGGATAAAAGCAAGCCAGGGATATTTGTGCCCTGCATTTTTAGCCATAACAAACAATGCAATTGCAGGAAGAAGGTAACCTGCAAGAAACGCTGTAAGGCCTATAACTCCGGCAATAACAACCGTAATAGTGTATGTAAACAAAGATGTAATAAATGTTATCATATAAAAACTCCTAAAATAAAGGGAAAGCTGTTCGCTTTCCCTTTGTAATAATGATTAGTTTCTAGCGATTGCAGCCTGTGCAGCGGCAAGTCTTGCAATAGGAACTCTGAAAGGTGAACATGATACATAATCAAGTCCGATCTTGTCACAGAACTCTACTGACTGAGGATCTCCGCCGTGCTCACCGCAGATACCGATGTGAAGGTTAGGATTTACAGGCTTACCGAGTTTGATAGCCATTTCCATAAGTTTGCCAACACCGGTCTGATCAAGCTTAGCAAAAGGATCGTTCTCAAAGATCTTTGTATCGTAGTAAGCTTCAAGGAACTTACCTGCATCGTCTCTTGAGAAACCGAATGTCATCTGTGTAAGGTCGTTTGTACCGAAGCAGAAGAAATCAGCTTCTGTTGCAATCTCGTCAGCTGTAAGAGCAGCTCTGGGGATTTCAATCATTGTACCTACTTCGTATTTAAGATCAACGCCTGCAGCTTTGATTTCTGCATCTGCTGTCTCAACTACAATCTTCTTAACAACCTTTAATTCCTTAACATCACATACAAGAGGAATCATGATTTCAGGCTTCATGTTCCAGTCGGGATGAGCCTTTGAAACATTGATAGCTGCACGAATAACAGCCTTTGTCTGCATCTTTGCAATTTCAGGATATGTAACTGCAAGACGGCATCCTCTGTGTCCCATCATAGGGTTAAACTCATGTAATGAATCGATGTATTCTTTAATCTTTTCAACACTCTTGCCCTGTGAATCAGCGAGTTTCTGAATATCAGCTTCTTCTGTAGGAACGAACTCATGAAGAGGAGGATCAAGGAATCTGATAGTAACAGGACATCCTTCAAGAGCTTCGTATAACTGTTCGAAGTCACCCTGCTGATAAGGAAGGATCTTTTCAAGAGCTGCTTCTCTTTCTTCTTCCTTGTCTGAGCAGATCATTTCACGGAATGCAGCAATTCTGGATTCCTCGAAGAACATATGCTCTGTACGGCAAAGTCCGATACCTTCTGCACCGAGTTCTCTTGCTTTCTTAGCATCAGCAGGAGTATCAGCGTTTGTACGAACCTTAAGTCTTCTGTATTTGTCGGCCCATGCCATAACACGTCCGAACTCACCGGCAATCTTTGCATCAACTGTTGCAATCTTACCGTCATAAATATTACCCGTTGTACCGTCGATTGATAACCAGTCGCCTTCATGGTATTCCTTGCCTGCAAGAGTAAACTTCTTATTAGCTTCGTCCATAGCGATTTCGCCACAACCTGATACGCAGCATGTACCCATACCACGAGCAACAACTGCTGCGTGAGATGTCATACCGCCACGAACTGTAAGGATACCCTGAGCAACCTTCATACCTGTAATATCTTCAGGTGATGTCTCAAGTCTTACAAGAACAACCTTCTCACCTCTGCCTGCCCATTCTTCAGCATCTTCTGCAGAGAATACGATACGTCCGCAAGCAGCTCCGGGTGAAGCGCCAAGGCCTTTGCCTGCAGGTGTTGCAGCCTTAAGTGCAGCCTGATCGAACTGAGGATGAAGAAGTGTGTCAAGGTTTCTCGGATCAATCATTGCTACAGCTTCTTTTTCTGTTCTCATACCTTCGTCTACGAGGTCACATGCAATCTTTAAAGCAGCCTGAGCTGTTCTCTTACCGTTTCTTGTCTGAAGCATGTAAAGCTTTCCGTGCTCAACGGTAAATTCCATATCCTGCATATCTCTGTAATGATTTTCAAGAGTTTTGCAGACATCTTTAAACTGTGCGAATGCTTCGGGGAACTTCTCTTCCATTTCAGCTATCTTCATGGGAGTTCTTACACCTGCAACAACGTCTTCGCCCTGTGCGTTTGTAAGGAATTCACCGAATAAGCCTTTGTTTCCTGTAGCGGGGTCTCTTGTAAATGCAACACCGGTACCACAGTCATCACCCATGTTACCGAAAGCCATTGACTGTACGTTTACTGCTGTACCCCATGAATAAGGGATATCGTTGTCACGTCTGTAAACGTTAGCTCTGGGGTTGTCCCATGAACGGAATACGGCTTTGATTGCACCATATAACTGCTCCTTGGGATCTGAAGGGAAATCTGTGCCGATTTTTGATTTATATTCAGCCTTAAACTGATTAGCAAGTTCTTTAAGGTCATCAGCAGTAAGTTCTACGTCCTGCTTAACACCTTTCTTTTCCTTCATCTGATCGATGAGTTCTTCGAAGTATTTCTTACCTACTTCCATGACTACGTCAGAATACATCTGAATGAATCTTCTGTAGCAGTCCCAAGCCCAACGGGGATTGTTAGACTTCTCAGCGATAACGCCTACAACATCCTCATTAAGACCAAGGTTAAGAATTGTATCCATCATACCGGGCATTGATGCTCTCGCACCTGAACGAACGGAAACAAGTAAAGGATTCTCAAGGTCACCGAACTTCTTACCGGTAATTTCTTCCATCTTTAAAATATACTCATCAATCTGAGCCTTAATCTCAGAATTAATTTCTCTTCCATCCTCATAATACTGAGTACATGCCTCTGTTGTGATGGTAAATCCCTGAGGCACGGGCAAACCGATATTGGTCATCTCCGCAAGATTGGCGCCCTTTCCGCCAAGGAGATTACGCATATCAGCGCTACCTTCTGTAAATAAATATACCCATTTCTTTGCCATACCTATTTGTTCCTCCTTTGAAACTCAGATTTTGTAAAACTTACAATAACGGCAAATAAAAACTAGGAACGTATCTTTACGTTCTTAATTTTCCCTAATAAGAAACGGCCTTAAATAACCGTTAAATATTCAATTCCTAGGTCTCGCCGGGATATATTTCAGAATAGAAACACTTTTCATTCCCGTGAAACCTAGAATATTATATCACAAGAGAATAATTAGTTCCATAATTTTTTATACTTTATGTGAACTAATTTTTATCCTTCAAATTCAACTGTGGCAGCTGTACTTCCGTCCGGATTAAGATAAACATATCTTAATTTAACTGTATCTTTTACGTTCGAAGGTATTTTTACCATATCCAATGTCCTCTGTTTAACATCATCGGTAAAATAAGCATCGGTTTCTGCCTGAACATCTCCGACATTATATGCATATGTATAAGTATAAGTAAGTTCATTTCCCACACATTCACATGTTAAATCAGTATATGCATCAGGATTTGAAGCAAGTAACTGTTCTGCGTTTACATCCCAGTAATCAGTTCCGAATGTGGATTCAAAATAATGCTGAACAGTGCCTTCCTCGGCATCTGTTTCAAAAGCTTTATATTCGGCATCCAAATCCTCATAAGCTACAACATCGGCTGCTACGGAACCGTCATTGTTATAGTAAATAAACTCCATTTCCATGGGATCTTTAACATCAATTACAGTACGTAAAGCATCAAAAAGTTTTCCTTTTGCGGATTCTGTGTTTGTTTCAACTACAGCCTGCGCATCTCCGAGATAATCGGCATAATAATATTCATAAATCATTCTGTTACCGGAAAATGATACTTTCATATCCGTATAAACATTCTTGTATTCATCGGGAAGATTAGAAAAACTGTCTAAATACATTTTATTCTCGGGAGCCGTGAAGAAATCTTCAAGATTTTCATATGCATATTCTTTTTCGGGAGCAGCCTCTTCATTCGGTTCTTGTTCTGTATCTTTATTTTCATTATTCAAACTATTGTTTAATTTTTCTGCGGATTCTTTAAATGCTTCAATGTCAAAATCATTCTCAATATCAACACCCAAATCTTCTACATATAAAGCCTCGGTTTCAGGTTCATTCTTAGAAGATGAAAGGTCGGGAAGTCCGCATGCAGCAAGAGCACAAAAAGCAACAGCCGAAACAATTATTAAATACAGTCTTTCTTTTTTCATTTACTCATTTCCTTTCTGTTTTTACACATAAAAACCCTCATTTATTAATTAAACGAGGGTTTTATACACTGATTAAAAAGTAAATTTATCTGCAAAATATGCATCAAGATCCGCTATAGCAACTCTCTCCTGCTCCATGGAATCACGGAAACGTACGGTTACGCAATTGTCATTTTCTGAATCAAAATCATATGTAATGCAGAAAGGAGTACCGATTTCATCCTGTCTTCTGTATCTCTTACCGATATTTCCTCTGTCATCGAATTCACAGTTATACTTCTTTGAAAGCTCTGCAAAAATCTTCTCTGCACCTTCGTTAAGCTTCTTTGATAAAGGAAGAACACCGATTTTAACTGGTGCAAGTGCAGGATGGAAACGCATTACTGTACGCATATCCGGAGCTTCCTCGGTGCCGAGGTTTTCTTCATCGTAAGCTGCGCAAAGAAATGCAAGAACAACTCTGTCACAACCGAGTGAAGGCTCAACTACGTAAGGAATGTATTTTTCATTTGTTTCATCATCAAAGTAAGACATATCCTGCTTGGATACTTCCTGATGCTGTGTAAGGTCATAATCTGTTCTGTCAGCGATACCCCAGAGTTCGCCCCATCCGAACGGAAATAAGAACTCAATATCTGTAGTACCCTTTGAATAGAAGCAGAGTTCTTCGGGATCATGGTCACGAAGTCTCATTTCGTCTTCCTTAATACCGAGGCTTAAGAGCCAGTCACGGCAGAAGCCTCTCCAGTACTGGAACCAGTCAAGGTCTGTACCGGGCTTGCAGAAAAATTCAAGTTCCATCTGTTCGAACTCTCTTGTTCTGAAAGTAAAGTTACCGGGTGTGATTTCGTTTCTGAAAGACTTACCGATCTGTCCGATACCGAAAGGAACTTTCTTTCTGGAAGTTCTCTGAACGTTCTTAAAGTTAACGAAAATACCCTGAGCTGTTTCAGGTCTTAAGTATACTGTATTCTTAGCATCCTCGGTAACACCCTGAAATGTCTTGAACATAAGGTTAAACTGTCTGATATCTGTAAAGTCATGCTTACCGCAGGTAGGACAGGGAACAGCATTGTCTTTGATAAATGCCATCATTTCGTCCTGTGAAAAAGCATCAATGGGCTTGGGTAAAGTAATGCCCTTCTCTTCTGCGAAATCTTCGATAAGTTTGTCTGCTCTGAATCTTTCGTGGCACTGCTTACAATCCATTAAAGGATCGGAAAAACCGCCGAGATGGCCTGACGCAACCCATGTCTGAGGGTTCATTAAAATGGCACAGTCAACACCTACGTTGTAAGGGTTTTCCTGTACGAATTTCTGCCACCATGCTTTTTTAACATTATTCTTAAGCTCTACGCCGAGATTACCGTAATCCCATGTATTAGCAAGACCACCGTAAATTTCGGAGCCGGGATAAATAAATCCTCTGCCTTTCGCAAGAGCTACAATTTTGTCCATTGATTTTTCCATTTGTATCCTCCGGTATTAAAACACTTGTATTTCTAATTATCTTTAAAACTTTTTACAATTATACATATATGATAAATTAATGTCAAAGCATTTATCAGTCAATCAGTAAAAGAGACGTAAACTTTCTGTCAAAAGTAAATTCCGACACTTCCTTTGCAAACGAAATAAGTTCATTCTCGCTCTCTTCTGACAGTTTAAATGAAAAGACTTTGTTAACGGGCGATTCGATTATAAAATTTACCGCCTTAATCACTCCGGGTGCGAATCTGTTTTCATCCGGAGGCGGAAGTTCACCGTTTAACTGAATGGCTTTTATCTCAAACACCGCTCTTGTGAATTTGAGTGAATGTATCGGATTTTCAAGCACTCTCACGCCCTGATATAACAATCGTAAAAGATCCGCATCATCATTGTTTTCTCTCGAATAATAATCCGCTATCTCAAGGAAATACATTCCGTAATAAGCCATTGTGATATCGGACCTCATGCCTTCAAAATAATCGTCTATAAAAGCTTCTCTTAATGAATAAGCACTTCTTCCGGCAAACAAAGTAAATCTTCCGAAAGCAAACGGATTGGTTGCTGCCGAAAGAATTGAGTTCTGTCTCCTTGCGCCTTTTGCAAAAACAGAGATTTTTCCTTTTTCTTTTGTGAGAATTACAACTCTTCTGTCAAATTCCCCGCTCGGTTCCTGTTTTATAACCATTCCGGTCACAGACAAAAGATTATCAGAAAGATTATTCATCCTTATCCTCAGATATAAATCCGAAATTCTTTAAAAGAAACTCCGAGTCTCTCCAGTTTTCTTTAGTTTTGACAAAAAGTTTTAAATTAACTTTTTTATCAACCATCTTTTCAATATCGATTCTGGCCATAGAGCCTATTTCTTTTATCTTCGATGCGCCCTTGCCTATTATCATACCCTTGTGTGTGTCTCTTTCACAGATAATGCTGGCTTCAATATCGCAGACATTTTTCGAAAAGCTCATTGTTTCAATAACAACTGCAATTCCGTGAGGGATTTCATCACCCAGGCATCTTAAACACTTTTCTCTGATAATCTCTGATACAATCTGTCTCTCCGGCTGATCTGTCAGAGTCTCGGGATCATAAAAGAAAGGTCCTTCGGGAATGAATTTTTCCAGCACTTCAAGAAGTGTATCCATATTCTTGCCGTTCTTGGCCGAAAGGGGAATTACATCCGCAAAATCCATCTGTTTGGAAAAGAGTTCGATTGCTTTGAAAACCTTTTCTTTTTCGTACTTGTCAGTCTTTGTTAAAACAAGTATTACCGGAATACTTACAGTACGCAAAAGAGAGAGGATGTTTTCATCCTGCTCTCCCAAATGAGGGTCTGCCTCTGTTAAATAGAGGCAGACATCCGATTCATTAAATGTTCTTTTTGCTGCAGATACCATGCTTTCGCCGAGTTTGTTCTTCGCTTTGTGAAGTCCCGGTGTATCTACAAAGACCATCTGTACATTGCCCTTTGTATACACAGTCGAAATTCTGGTTCTGGTTGTCTGGGGTTTGCTCGATGTAATGGCAATTTTCTGACCGATGATTTTATTCATCAGTGTACTCTTACCTACATTGGGTCTGCCGATAATCGATACAAATCCGGATTTAGTTTTATTTTCCATGTTACTCCGATTTTATTGCTTTTCTTCGGTTTTAACTTCTTCTTTCTTATCTTCTGCTTTGGCTTCTTCTTTCTTTTCTTCGGCTTCAACCTTTTCAGCTACCGTAGCAAGTTTTTCTTTATCTTTCTTAACCTTTTCAAGATAAGCCTGATCTTTTTTTGCTTTCTTTTTTGCTACTTTTACGATGATAAGTACAATGATAAAGATAATTACTACAGGTATAGCGAGGCAAAGGAGTCCGCGGATGATGTAAGGAAGGTTGACGATAAGTCTGATAAAGAAATCTCTTGTATCAACTAATACATCCTTAACACTTGTAGCAAAGCCTTCTTTAAGTTCCTGTCCGGGGGTCTTCTCTTCAATTACTGTAGGTGTAAGAACCTTAACTTCGTTAATG
The DNA here is from genome assembly GCA_016284175.1 of Lachnospiraceae bacterium. Lineage (GTDB taxonomy): Bacteria > Bacillota > Clostridia > Lachnospirales > Lachnospiraceae > UBA3766. Next base: position 29,387 of record JAEEOJ010000031.1, read on the forward strand.
TTGAAATTAACTGTAGCGTAATCAACAAGATCATCATAAACTCTTAAAGAAGATTCCATTGATTCGATATTGTATCTTACTTCTGTAAGTCTCTGTGTAAGGTATGTGATATCTTCGATTGTTTCAGCTTTTTCAAGAAGAGCAAGTAAGCTTTCCTGCTCAGCCTTGTACATTTCTTTTTTGCTTTCGGTATCAACATAACTTAAGGTTACGTCTCTGGTGGATGTAGTCTTCTGCGTTACATTTCCTATACCTGAAACATTATTTACAAAGCCTTCCAAAGCGGTATCCGGAACACGAACGGTAATTGTAGCGTATTTGCTCTGATTGGAATTGTTGTAAAGACTTCCATTATAAGAATATTCACTTTCAATGTATCCGCCGACCGAATTGATCTGATTGCGAAGGTTTGCAATAGTTTCATCAAAGCTTACAGTTTCTATTGTCATATCAACAGTCTTAATAAGCTTTCTGTTCTGAGCTACCGAAGCATTAGCCTGAGTCTCGCTAATCGGTGTAGACATATTACCAACGCTGTAACTGCCTTCTTCATCATATAATTCAGCTTCAGTCGCATACTCATAATCATCATAATAATCAGCTCCAGTCGCATACTCATAATCATCATAATAATCATAGGATGCACCGGCTGTCGCAGGTGCAGCTTCGTTTAATGCATATTTTGCAAGTGAAGTTTCAGAAGTGTTATTACCTCCACATGCAACCATCGTTGAAGCCATAGCAATCATTGCGCCTGTCACAGATAATTTTTTAATCAGTTCACTTTTCTTCATAATCTTTTCCTCCGTTAAATTTCCGATAATCTCCGAAATTTTATTAATCGTTTGATACATACACGAAATTAAAGCTATTATTTATGGGAAAATCTTAAAATTTTTTATACGAGATTTAAAACCTTGTCAAATAAGCCTTCGTTTTCCTTGATTTTACCTTCTGCTCCGACTACACAGATGTACTCTTTTTCAAATGCTGCTTTTATTCTTTCAGCAAGTTCTCTGATATCTTCCATGCTGCAGGATAAAATCTCGTCTCTGGCCTTCTGTCTGTCTTTCTCTTCAACACCGATCAAGAAGTAAACACAGTTTGCTTTACCTTCCGTAGATGCCGTCTGAGGCACATCTATATCGGAAATAGCACCTATTATAAACTGATTCATCTGTCTTTCGCTGCATTCGAAGTTTTCAACATAGTCAGCAAGTTCTCTGTAAATACGAAGCGTATTGTTTATATGAGGGTCTCTGTATGATACCAGTGAGCAAAGTCCCGAAATCGTAAAATTAGCAAAACATCCGTATGCACCGCCCTCAACTCTGACATTGTTCCAGAGATAATCATAAGCCATTATCGTTCTTAAAACATTGAAAGCGCCTGTATATTTATATCCCTTGGAAATATATTCACCGGACATTGCAACGAACTGAACCTGTCCGGGGAATATAAATGCTTCGTTTCCTTCATTGCAGTCAACTTCGATTGAACTCTTTTCAATCTCGCCTGTGTAAAGACGGTCGATAAAGGCTTTGAGTTCTTCATCAAGTTCATTCTGTTTATCCAAAGGTGATGTCAGATTAATAAAAAGATTTTCTTTTCTTAAAATCACCGGTAAAAGATACTTAAATTCTTCAATTATCTTTATTAATGAATTATCTTTATCTTTTTCAAGCTCAGAGATAAATTTAACGGCATCCATACCAATGGATATGTCATTTATCTTAAACATCTTGTCAAAGTACGAAGTTGCTCTTGTAAGTGCAACTGTATGCGGTGAGGATATTAACATACTCTCGCCCTGTGACTTAAGTTCAGACAAATACTCTCCGATTTTTTCTTTATCATCGAGAACACTGTTAAAAAGAACATCCGAAAGCAGTTCAAATACTTTCTTTTTGTTTTCATACAGGAACTTGATATTTATTTCAAAGAATGATTTCATTTCACCTGTTTTTATATTTCTGCAGGTGTTAAATGACATATTCATTCCGCCTGTATTAAGCTTTATTTCATTCGACAGCTCGCCGTAACTTAAATTCTTTGTATCGAGTCTGGCAAGCATATTCGCAAGCAGAGGCATGTATCTTATATGTTCAAGCGAAATCGAATTGACATCAAAAAGTAATGTAAGATAAGCGATACCTGATGTGAAGATATCCTGCTTTAAAAAATTAACGCCTTCCAGATCATACAGTTTGTTCTTGTCAGGTCTGGTTTCTTTTTTAATATCCGAAACCTTTAAGAGTTTAATCTTTTCAAGATCTTCCTGCTTATCCGGAGTTTTCTGATACTCCTTTAAAGCCTTTGTATCTTCAACTATTTTTTCTATTTCTTCTTTTGAAAGACTTTCCTTCTTTGCTTTTAATGCATCCGCAAGTTCACTCTCTTTCTTAAGAGTAAGACCTTTTACGGGAACGCCCATACAGAAGATACAGTGGTTGTTTTCAAGGAAATATTTTTTAAGCAGCTTTTCAAAATAGTCTGTTTCAACCGCTTCTTTTAATTTCTTATAGGTCTCAAGGCTTTCCATATGGTAAAGTGCAAGATAATCATCGTATAGCCATGACTCTAAAAGATCTAATCCGTAAGCAAGTCCCTTGGGAATACGTCCGAAATCTGCTTCCCTGTATTTAAACTCTTCTCTCACAAGAAATGCTAAAAGAGTCTTCTTATCAAAGCCTTCGCGAACTGTTCTTTCAAGCTCATCGTTAATAATTCTTAAAAACTCATCCTTATCTTCTTTATTGGCACCTTTAGCATAAAAGCCGAAAAGATTCTGCTTAATAGAACAGTCACTGGAAGCATATACTTCATCACCTATTCCTGCATCAAGCAAAGCTTTTCTTAAAGGCGCTGCGGGATTGCCGCTGAATGCGTATTCGAACGCTCTTAAAACAATCGGCAGTTCCTTATCCGAATAATCCGAAAAGCAGTAAGTAAGATTAAGATATGTCTTATCTTCATCGTCTTCGTTTTCCGTCAAAGGATACTCGATAACGGCCTCTCTTCTTTCATTAAAAGGCTCCTGAGTGGAAATATTCGAAGAAACTTCTATCTGCTCGTATTTGGATAAATACTCTTTGTCGATATATTCAAGTCTTTCAGCCATATCACAGTTTCCGTAGAGGAAAATGTAGCTGTTTGAAGGATGATAATATTTAGAATGAAAATCAAGGAAATCTTCGTATGTTAAATCGGGAATAACATCCGGATCTCCGCCGGATTCAACACCGTAAGGTGTATCTGGGAAAATCGAATTCATTATCTGACGTTCAACTATATCGTCAGGATCAGAGAAAGCACCCTTCATTTCCGAATAAACAACACCATTTATGGTCAGTTCATCATCAGCATTTTCAAGTTCGTAATGCCAGCCTTCCTGTCTGAAGATCTTTTCTTCCTTGTAGATGTTAGGATGAAAAACAGCATCAAGATAAACATCCATTAAGTTCTTAAAATCAAAATCATTGCAGCTTGCAACGGGATAAACAGTCTTATCCGGATATGTCATTGCATTTAAAAATGTATTGAGACTTCCTTTGCAAAGCTCAACAAACGGATCTTTTATGGGATATTTATCGCTTCCGCAAAGCACGGTATGCTCTACAATGTGAGCAACACCTGTCGAATCCTTCGGAGGTGTTCTGAAACCAATGTAAAAGACTTTGTTTTCTTCTTCATTGGGCATCACAACAACTCTCGCACCGGTTCTTTTATGAGTTAAAACATATGCGTCGCTGTTAATATCACTTAAAAATTTATGCTCTTTTATTTCATAAGTCTGAAGTTCTTCAAGCTTCATAAAATCCTTCTCCTTTAAAAAGCGGAGAGATTGCTCTCTCCGTATTTTATTAGGTATTTAAATCCGAGTTTAATTTACATTACATTATCAAGTTCCTTGCAGTATTTAGGAATGTAAATGTAAATATTTTCAAACAGTTTGGAGGCAGTTGCCATATACTGGTACGAACCTTCTTCCGTTTCAATCTTCTTGTTATAGAATTCGGTATCTGTAATAATCTTCTGGAATACAGGAACATCATACTGGTTAACGGGATCGGGCGAGTTGCCTAAATCCGCATAGATATTACCGCCTGTAATCTCAAGTCTGCCCTTCATACCGCCAAGGCTGACAGGATTTGCTGCAAGTAATACAACCTTATGAACACCGTTCTGGATTCTTGTCATGCCGTAGCCGTGATATGTTCCGATACCGCCGACTTCAGAGCCTTCAACATAGATAAATACCTGCTCAGCCGAGCTTCTGATATCCATATCTCCGTCAAGTGAACCGATACCCATACCGCTCATTGAATGTACGTTACATGATACAAATCCGGAATTGATGTAAATTCTTCCCTTACCATACTGCAGTACACCGATACCTGTAGCACGGCTTCCGGAAGCTTCAAGTTCTATATCTGCACTGGTATTGATTTCTACCCTGCCTTCCATGGAACCGATACCGATTGCATCGGCACCCGAGGCTGAAATAGCCACATGGGACTGATTGACAATAATCTGTGTATATCCCTGAAGCGAACCTATTCCGACTACTCTTGAACCGTTTACGATGATTTCAACATTACCGGAATCAAGCTTAATCTTGGAATTTTCATCAGCAAGATAACCGCCGATTGCAAATGCCTGATCAGAGTTGGCTTCAATTCTAAGTGTACCTGTACCTTCGAAACTGATATCTCCGTAAGGTGTCTTTTCATCAGAACCGGTACCGATACCGATACCGTTGTTGTGATCAACTCTGATGGTAAGATTACCCTTGCCCTGGATGATGAGTCTCGATGTGGAAGGAACTTTGATACCTTCATAAGAGAATATGTTGTTACCCTCAAGAGTAAGTGTAACAAATGAATTCTCACCGATTTCAATGGTAGGATTGTTTCTTCCTCGTATATTAACATCCTTAAGATTGATAATGGTTTCTTTATTATCGGGAACCTTAATGGACATGTTAACTTCTTTTTTGCTCTTAAGTCCGACAAGATTAACCGAAGGCTGTTCGACGATAATCTGTGAATAGAAATCGAGAGCAAGGTTGATAAGAGAAACCGTCTCGAAATTGCCGGGTGTATAGGACTTGTTTTCAAGAGCAAGCTTGGCGAGTTTAAGGTTGATGGCCATAATCTCGTCTTCTATTTCAGATGAAATCGAATCTGCTATAACGCTGTTGGGACGTCCTGTATAGAAGCCCTGGATTAAGTGACAGCCAAGTTGGATAACCATCTGAAGTTCATCGGGAGTTTCAACGCCTTCTGCAAGAATCTTCATGCCATGATTGTTGCCGAACGAAATTGTATTGGAAACAATCTGCTGTTTTCTCGAGTCTGTATCGATACCCATGATGATGGAATGGTCAATCTTGATATAATGCGGCGAGTTATTAAGAAGCGTGGATGCATTCGAATAACCTGTACCGTAATCATCAAGTGCAAGTTCACATCCGGACTTCTTCATGTACTTGTGTACCGTCTCGCATGAATCTTCTGACTGCATACCGTTTTCGGTAATCTCTATAACGAGGTTTTTCATAACGTCCTTGTATTGAACATACAAATCGTTAAACTCGTCTTCTTTTATGATAACTGTGGGAATTGAGTTAATGAAAAGCTTGCGGTTTTCGAAAATCGATGCATTCTCATTCATAATCTTAAGTACGTTAAAGAATGTATAATGCTCCACTTCGTAAAGTCTGTCGTTTCGCTCAGCCATTTCAAGAACGTCAACAGGCGAGAAACCGATTTCCTTGTTGGTTCTCATAAGTGCTTCATAAGCATAAATCTTACCTGTTTTGGCAGATACGATAGGCTGGAAATTATACTGAAGTTCATTGCCGTCAAGAATCTTTTTAATCTTGTCGTTTCTTAAGTACTCTGTTTCCTGACGCTTTAAGGCATCCTGTGAGAAGTAATGAGGCTCGCTCTTTGAGAACATGGATGCTTCCATTGCAGCGAATCCTGCATATGTTAAAAGATCTTCATAGATTTTACCCTGGCTGGAAGATGCATAACCACAGTAAACACAGAAGTTTTCGGATGATGGCAAATGAAGAAGAATCGCATTGATCTCATCCATAAGGTTCTTATGGTAAGTCTGGATATCTTTTAACTCGACTTCATTGGTCATAACCAGAAATTCATGTCCGGATTTACAGCCTAAAGTTACGAATCTTTCGCCCATTCGTTTCTGATACATCTTAAATACTTCGCCGATTTCCGCTTTAATATCAGCCGCTTTCTGTGAACCCACGAAATGACGGAGATGTTCAAGACCTTCTATTTCAAAAATTGCCAGATAAACATCGGACATTGAAATAGCAAGCTGCTGTATGGCCTTATCCGAAAACGTATCAAGATAAAGCAGACCCGTCTCGGGATCTACATCAGCAGAATCTGTGATATTTAAGAAAATGGGTAAATCTTCTCTCTGAAAGGCCTTTACCATTTTAAACGCAATGAAAAGACCGACAATAAAGAATGCTGCTCCCAGTATGAAATATGCGAGTGCAAACCAGGTAAGTCTGAAGAATGCATAAATATAATATGCGCCTACTGCAAATAAAAGAAAGGCAAGCACTATAAAAATATTCTCGATAATGAGAAAATATCGTATTTTTTTATATCCGCTGACCTTCTTGTCCTGTTCTAAATCCATAAATAATTATTCCCCATAGTTTGATATTTTATTATACCAAAACTACGGGGAAAACACAAGTTAAGTCGAGAAAGCAAGAAGTGCTAATTTATTGAAAACTATTTCTTCGTCAAAATACTTTTCATCGGACGAATGAAGCTCTAAGTATTCGTCTGCAGTAAGTGTTTTTGATTTGTAAACTTCCTTACCGTTCTTTTCGGAATATACGCCTACTTTGAATTTAAGTTTAAGCTGTTTTACAGCCTGATAAACAAAATCTTCGCTGTTTATGTTTGCAAGAAGATCGCAGATTTTTGCATTCCTCTGTTCTTCTTCTCCGAAAAACTTGTTAAACACAGCTTTGACCTTAAAAGGAACATCTTCGAATGCCATCAATTCGGCGACACTCATCTGTGCTCCGACATATATATGAGTCATATCCTGTACGACTGCTTTAAACTCTCTGTTAATCTGTTCCATATTTTTTTATTTAGGTTCGTCAATAATTTCAATACCGCCGGTAATCTGCAAAACCTCTTTAATAAAGTCTTCTTCAAAATCACCGAATTTGCAGAGTTCTTCAATGGTCACGTTTCTCTGAAGAGTTTCGTAAAGCTCTTTAGCCTTTTCCAACACCTCGTTAGCATTTTCGGCCCAGGTATTTTTCTTTGCGGCCTCATTGTTATCGTCGTATAAAAGCTCTTCCATTGCACTCATTATTCCGTCAGTAATAAAACCGTCGAGTTCCTTTGCGGAGTTTTTTTTATCAAGCGACTCTAAAATAACGGCCAGCGCAACATTTCCCTCGCCGATTAAATCTTCGATAGGAACGCCCGAGCCTGTGTAAAGCTTAGACATTTCAACAATATCGTGAAGATAACTTTCAATTACCTGATCTCTTAAAATACTCTCTCCTTCGGCGAATCTTTTAAGAATGTCATGCTTTTCCTTCTGTGTGTATTTCTTTACGCCTTCAAGCTCATCAATGTACATCTGAAGGAAATCGACATCTTCCTCGTCTAAGATTTCATCGAAATCAAAGGGTTCGTCGACACCGATTTTTGCATCATAAAGGAAATTGTATATAAATTGTTTTTTCTCTTCATCCAGATTGATGTCCTTAAAATACGAATCGACATCTTCTTTGCTGACGCAGTTGCCGTTCTCTCTGCCGTATTTTAAGAGCTTATCCATCTGTGATATAAAAAGTTTTTTCTCGTCCATTTTTATTACCGGTTATTCAATATGTTTGTGTGTAAATAAATGCTCGTTGCAGTATTCGTAATTGCCGTTACATTTTGAGCAGTATCTGAATGTAAGTTCAGGATTGGAAACATCTGTCTGTCCGCATATCGCACATTTATGTCTTATCTGCGATACGGGTTCTGACACAGCTTTAATCTTCTTTTTGAATTCCTGCTGACGTTTGATTTCCTTAAATCTCTTTTTGCCTTTTCTTAAAATCAGATAGAATATCAGGACATTAAGAAGTGATGTACTTACCGCAACAAGTGTTATGATTCCGCTGTTAAATCCGCCCTGAACAAATGCAAGCAGTACGCTTACACCAAGAACGATTAAGTATATGATTCCGAGCACCTTTACTTTTATCGGAATGATAAAGAAAAGAAGCACTCTCATATTCGGATATGTAATTGCATAAGCAAGGAATATCGAAAGGTTTAAATAATATGTACCGAAACTGAACGACATGTAATGGAAAAACCATGAGCCGCCAAGCGATGCGGGACACGCTTTTCCAAGCGCCATTTTATAATAACCTTCCAGGTTTGCAACATAATCGGGCGCTAAAAGTTTAAAATATCCGAAGAGTAAAAATGCACCGACTATTGTAAGGAATACACCCGTGAAAAAGAAAAAGTTAAACGCAAATTTTCCCCATGCAACTTCAAGATTTCTGCCGATTGAATAATAAAAGAATAAGAAAATCAGCACGAAGAATACGTTTGACGCACTGTCGGGTACAAATATCCAGGAAACAAGTCTCCAGACCTGTCCGTGAACTATAGCCTCGGGATTAAGTGTAATAAAGTAAATCCAGTCGGGTTTTACGAGGTTCATTAAGAATCCGAAGGCATATATAATTACAATTATAAGAGGTAAATTCGGAATCGCATATTTGCCGAATTTTCTCTCCATTTTGTTAAACCATGTCATAATAAGCAGTCCTTATACTATAATGATGCACTGTCAAAACCGATATTCTCCACATCATAGGGAGTAATCTGGTATACATAGTAATTAAGCCAGTTGCTGTAAAGATTTATACTGTGACTTCTCCACTGTAAAAGAGGTCTGTTCTTGGGATTGTCGTCAGGATAATAATTGTATGGAATCTTGGGATTAAGTCCCTTGCCCATATCTCTTTTATATTCGCTGTCGAGCGTATATCTGTCATACTCGGGATGCCCTGTTACAAACACCTGCTTACCGCCTTCGCTTATACAGATAAATACACCTGCCTCGTCGGATTCTGCCAGGATTTTAAGTTTGTCGCAGTTCTCGACATCCTCTTTGCTGACTTCGGTATATCTTGAATGCGGAGCATAAAACTCATCATCAAAACCTCTTACCAGAGGCTCCTTTCTGTTTTTAACCCTGTGCTTGTAAATACCGGTAATCTTTTCTTTTAATTCTTTCTTTTTAAGTCCGAAATGATAGTAAAGGCCGGCCTGCGCACCCCAGCAGATATGAAGTGTACTGGTAACATTCTTCTTGGACCATTCAAAAATCTGGCAGAGTTCTTCCCAGTAATCAACATCTTCGAAAGCGAGCTGCTCAACGGGAGCGCCTGTGATAATTAAACCATCGAATTTCTCGTTCTTTATTTCATCATAAAAGGTATAAAACTTGTTTAAATGGCTTGCGGATGTATTCTGAGAAATGTGTGATTTTACATTTAAGAAAGTAACATCCACCTGTAAGGGAGTATTGGATAAAACTCTTAAGAGCTGAAGTTCTGTCTCTTCTTTTAAAGGCATTACGTTAAGAATCGCAACCTTTAAAGGTCTGATGTCCTGATGCATAGCCCTGGTTTCATCCATCACAAATATATTTTCGTTTTCGAGTGTCTCTTTTGCAGGGAGATCACTTTGTGTTCTGATCGGCATTTCTGACTCCTTAAACAGTTATATTAAACTCGCTCATAAAATCATCTTCGGAGATAATTCTGATACCGAGTTCTTTTGCTTTTTTATTTTTGCCTGAAGATGAATTAACATCATTGTTAATCAGTGCTTCGGTCTTGTTCGATACACTGCCCGATACTTTTCCGCCACGGCTTTCAATTATTCCTTTTAAAAGGTCGCGGTTTTCAAAATGATTGAGCGTACCTGTAATGACAAATGTTTTGCCTGCGAGGTCTTTCTCGCCTGTGCTTTCAATTTTTTCAAGCTCGACATACTCTAAAATATTGTCGACTTCTTTAATTCTTGCTTCATCATGAAAGAAATTGTAAATGCTTGTAGCAATTACTTCTCCGACCTGATCTATAGTTGATAATTCATCCACGGAAGCATTTCTTATTTTATCAAAATCGTAATCATAAAACGATGCGATAAGCTTTGCGTTTGCAACACCGACATTTTCGATACCGAGTCCGTATAAAAGTTTCGGTAATGTGGTTTTCTTTGCCTTTTCGCAGGAAGCAATCATATTTTCGTATGATTTGATTCCGAAGCCTTCCATCGTCACGATATCGTTTTTATATCTCTCAAGTCTGAAGAAATCAGCATACTCCTTTATGAAGCCTTTTTCAATAAATTTAACGATTGTTTCTTCGGATACACCGTCAATACTAAGTGCATTTCTTGATGCAAAAAGCGTTAAACTCTTCTCCTGCTTAACAGGGCATAAAGGATTTCTGCACATCAGTACATCGGTACCGTCTGTTGATTCAACAACAGTTTTACCGCCGCATGAAGGACAGCATTCGGGAAGCACAATATTATCGCTCTTTGTAAGGTTTTCGGATATCTGAGGGATAATCATATTGGCTTTATAAACCAGTATTCTGTCACCGATACCGAGTTTAAGCGAACGCATGACTGAAATGTTGTGTACACTTGCTCTCGACACATTCGTGCCTTCCAGGTCAACGGTATCAAATATAGCCACGGGATTGATTAAACCGGTTCTCGAAGGACTCCATTCAATCTCTCTTAATATGGTTTCAGCCTGTTCGTCCTGCCATTTAAAAGCAATAGCATTTCTCGGTGCTTTCGCAGTTGAACCGAGCGATTTTCCGTAAGCTATATCATCATACATCAAAACAAGACCGTCTGACGGAATGTCGTAAGTCTTTATTTCGTTTGAATACCATTCTATCTTTTCAAGAAGATTGTCTCTGTCGACCTCTTCTTCATGTACACATTCAAATCCAAGACTCTTTAAAAACTTCATCTGTTCAAGTCTTGAATTGTTGAAATCAACATCTTCCGCTTCCACAAGATTAAATGCAAAGAAGCATACATTTCTTGATGCTGTTACTTTCGGATCAAGCTGTCTTACCGAACCGGAACATAAGTTTCTCGGGTTCTTGTACTGCTCGTCGGGATTTTCGATTTTTTCGTTTATCTTTTTGAAATCAGAATACGAAATTACGGCTTCGCCTCTTAAAACAAGATGGCCTTTATAGGAAATTCCTACAGGAAGATTCTTAAAACATTTTGCATTCTGAGTGATAACTTCGCCTACTTCACCGTTACCTCTTGTAACTGCATTGGTAAGTTTTCCGTCATCATAAGTAAGGACGATTGTAAGACCGTCCAGTTTCCACGAAAGCAGGCCCTTCTTATCCTTAAGCCACTCTCTCAACTCTTCCCTGTCTTTGGTCTTCGAAAGGGAAAGCATGGGTGAAGGATGCGTAAACTTGGGCAGAAAAGAAACAGGTTCATAGCCAACTTTTCTTGTCGGAGAATCGGATAAAATTATCCCTGTTTCTTCCTCAAGTTTTACAAGCTCATCATAAAGCGAATCATACTCAAAATTGGAAATGATTTCCTCATCCTTTGCATAATACGCTTCATTTGCCTTTTTTAATATTTCACAAAGTTCTTTTATTCTGTCGATTTCGCTCATACATTTTCGGGGTTTTTAAAAACCATATCGTAAAGTTTATCCAGCTCTTCGCCTGTTATTTCTCTGTATTCGTTGGGTTTAAGATCTCCTAAAAGAATATTGCATACTCTGATTCTTTTAAGAGAAACTACGTCTAACCCGCATTCAAAACACATTCGTCTTATCTGTCTGTTTAAGCCCTGCGTAAGAGTTATCTTAAAAGTTCTTAAATCCACGGGAACAACCTTGCAGGGTTTGGTTTCAACACCTAAATCAAAAAGGAAAAGTCCCTTCTCCATTCTCTCAAAGATAATGGGTTCAATGTCTTTATCAACGGTAACTATGTATTCCTTTTCATGGTTATTGGAGCCGCACATCATTACGTGAATAAGATCACCGTCATTGGTCATTAAAAGAAGTCCTTCGGAATCCTCATCAAGACGTCCTGCATATGTAAGTCTGGTAGGATATTTAAAAGCTTCGGTAAGAGTTACATTTGCATGAACATCGGCTTCGGTAACAGTTACGCCGACAGGTTTGTAATATGCTACAACCTTCTTTTCTTCAGGCTTAACTGCCTTACCGTCAAGAGTTACTTCGTCTGCTTCGGTAACCTTGCTTCCAAGTTCGGCTTTCTTACCGTTAATAAGTACTCTGCCGGCTTCAATAAGGCCGTCTGCTTCTCTTCTTGAGCATATCCCGCAAAGAGCTATGTATTTGTTGATTCTGTATTCGTCCATAATATTTCGTGAGAAAAAAATAATAGTGCATAATCAATTGATTATGCACTTTTTATTACTGTACATAGTCGCTTTTAACGTAGGCATCCTTGCCGTTATATTTTATCTTTGTCCAGCCGTTTGAAAGCTTTTCGACAAATTCAAGTTTATCTCCGTTATAAGCAAATCCGACTCTTTCGGCATCGATATCTGCTTCGGATCTGATATTTACATTATCGATTGCGGAAACGTACTTTTTCTCTCCGTTATCCGTAGTCGTAGTAGTTGTATTATTATTTGCTGTATTATCCGTCTGATTTGTATCAGTGTTATTTTCTACAGCGTTTCCGTCCGAATCGACTACCTGAAGATATTCAGACTTGATATAAGCTTCTTTGCCTTCGTATTCAACCTTTGACCAGCCGTTAAGCTTTGCTTCGATTCTCGTTAAAATCGCACCTTCGGAAACTGTTCCGAGTCTTTCTGCAGTTTCGGAATCCGAAGATCTGACATTAACACTTGTGGTGGCTTTAACTCTTTCTCTTACAGGACCCTGATTAGCCTGATTGTCATCATTCTGAGCCTGTTCTGCAGCGATTCTTTCTCTTTCCTCGTTTAATGCAACCATATCGTTGTTCATGATATCCTGATATGAAAGCATAAAATCATTGAGCTTTTCATCGGATTCAAGAGTCTCGTTGTATTTAAGAGAAACCTGATTATAAATATCCTGAACATCCTGCTGCATATAAGCAATATAGAAGTTCTGAAGAACCAGCGATGACATATTGTTCTGCTTGAATATTCTGTATTTTTCAAGTGAATCCTTTGCATAGTAAAGACCGATAATACCCGGAACGGGTGTATCTATGTCCTTGAAATAGATATCATATGTAACGTAAACATAATAGGATTCTTTTTCGTATCCCTGCTGGGTATAACAGGATATATTGTCATAATGATCGATGTATCTGCTCTTTACCTCAACGTTATCGAGCTCGTTGGAATTAATGGAGTACATATTCTCTTTAAGATAAGCCTGATCGTTGTCAGCCAGAGCATTAAGGTAATTCTCCATTGCCTTGTTTACAAAATCATAAGCATCCTTAACCACCGTAAAATCCTGCTCAAGCAAAGCTTTCTCTTCTTCGGACAAAGCATCATAAGCACGCTGTGCGGCTTTCTTTTCACGAACGCGTGTAATGCCGACAAGCGCGATGGATACAATAAGCAATATAACTACAAAAACAAGTGTCGCAGAAACTAGTATATTCTTTTTAACAATCATCCATACCTTTTCAAGTAAAGATTTTGAATTGTCTTTCATTAAATAAATACACTCCCAATAAACAACATAGTATGCACCCGACAGGAATCGAACCTGCATCCTTGGCGTCGGAGGCCAATATTCTATCCATTAGACTACGGGTGCAAATTAATCCCTAGGCATAAACATACTAAGATATTTTATCACTAAAGCCACTATTTGTCTACCTTTATACCCTTTTCTAACTAAGCATAAAAATCCGGAATTTCCATATCTAAAATATAAAAAATATATGGAAATTCCGGAATAAATATTATGCCTTTAAGCGCATGTTATACATTCTTTGTCTCTGCTGTAATAATATGAGTGATTCGAAAGAATATCCATGAGCGGAACCTGTGTGGCATTCACTTCACAAATCATGTCGTTCAGCTTGTCTACAGAATCCACAAGAATTGAAGGAATCATAATAACTTCATGTACCGAACTCGGAAGTATGTAAAGATCAGAATTGAGACTTTCTGAAAAGTCTTTAATGACATTGTCATAAAGAATTGCGGATGCACCGAACTGCTTCTTTTCATTCGACAGAACATACATACCGCAGTCTGATAAAATATCCTCTTCTATTTCATCTAAATTTTTCTTTTCATGATGGATGATTTCCATCAGAGTCTGAGCCATACTTTTAAGTTCCGGCTTTAATATTTTAGGAGAGTTTACCTTTGCAAGTTTATCTATATCCTCTGTAGTCTTGCCCCAGAGTTCAAGATGTGCGTTATTGATTAAAATCGATGCACTTTCAAAGATATCTTCCTTTATTGCGATGTAATAAACAACCGCAAGATCAAGAAACTTTTTATGAGGAACCGTATTAAGCAGGTCCTCATTCTTTTCATAATTAACCAGTTTGTAAACAATACGGTCTTTTATGTTTTCAAAAAGAATCAGACTTTCAGGATTAAAATCATCCTCAATACTGTTGTTCTTAATAAGCCATTCAATGTGATCCGCTATATCATCTATATCTTCTCCTCCGACGAATCTGTCATAATAATCATTTACATACACAGTAGGAGAAATGCTTTTATTCGGAAATCTGACAACCAGACCGTCCAGCTTTATTCCGTTGTTTTTAAGCACTTCTTTATATTCAATTTTACAGTCTTCTCCAAATCTCTCAGCAAGTGCTTCGAGAATACATTCTTTAAATATATTGTAATCCATACATAACCTCCATAAGAAAATACCAATAAAAGAAATCAAAAAAGACAATGAACATTTTGGAAATATTCATTGTCTTCATTAGCTTTGTATATTTGTGAAGAAAGATTATACTCTTGAGAGATATTCTCCGGTTCTTGTATCAATCTTAATCTTCTCACCGATTTCTACGAAGAGAGGAACGGAAACTTGCGCACCAGTCTCAACGATAGCGGGCTTGGAAGCACCTGTTGCTGTGTCACCCTTGAATCCGGGTTCTGTTTCTGTAATCTCAAGTTCAACGAAAAGAGGGGGTTCAACTGAGAATACCTGTCCGTTATGTGAAAGCATCTTAACCATTTCGTTTTCTTTTACGAACTTTAATGCATCACCGATCTCGTCCTTGCTTAAAGCGATCTGCTCGTATGTTTCAACATCCATGAAGTTGTACATATCGCCGTCTGCGTAAAGATACTGCATATCCTTGCGGTCGATACGAGCCTGAGGGCATTTTTCTGTAGGTCTGAAAGTTTTTTCAACTACACCGCCGTTCTTGATGTTTTTAAGCTTTGTTCTAACGAATGCAGCGCCCTTACCGGGTTTTACATGCTGGAACTCTATAATCTGAAATACGTTTCCTTCTAATTCAATGGTAATACCGTTTCTAAAATCTCCGGCTGAAATCATATATACTCCTCCTAAAAAGTTATAACACAATTAAATACTCAAATATTTTAATATAAGAATTTGGATAATTCAAGTCCATTTTGTATAAATTCACACATAGTACACCAAATTTTTATAAAAATTGACAATTTAAAAAACTTTTATCAAAAGAAGGTTTCCGCTCTTACAAAAAACTGTTGCGGTCTGACCTTTATTGACTTCATTGCTGACCCCGTACTGGAAGCCGGATTTAATGCTCCCGTTTTCGAGCAGATACTTTGCATTCTTAATATCTATACCGTCAGCCGAATCACTTAATGTGAGAAGCGAAAAATACGAAAACGAATCATCGATACTCTCTTCATGCGAGACAATACTCATTTCGGAATAATCGTCTATCATAATTCCTTTAAGGCCTTTTTCTTTAAGCATTATAAGAAGCGCAACATTTCCCAAAGTATGATCCAGTCTCTCTCCTATGCAGCCGACAAAAAGAAAATCCGTATATCCTCTTTCAATGCAGACCTTAAGCGCATGACATGTATCGGTATCGTCTTTCTCGCAGGGAAGAACTATTGTCTCAACATCAAGATTAGGATTTTCGTGGGAATCGAAATCTCCGACAATCAAGTCCGGCTTAAATTCCAGCTCGTCCATATGTTTAAGACCGCCGTCACAGTAAACAAAATAATCTTCTTTACTCAGATACTGTTTTACCTTATTGTAATTGTTAATTGCGGCACTGCCGACTATTACACATCTTTTCATAATTAACCCTAAAATATATTTATATCATAAACAGACTGATTTCTCCGGAATCGAAAGTCTTCTTTTCACCGTTTTTTGTTTCAAGTATAATTGCGCCGTTATCATTAAAATCGATAACTGTTCCGTTATCAAGAACTCCCGAAGCATCGCTTAATTCAACTTCTTTTCCCAAAACTATCGAAAGTTCTTTGTATAAAGGCAGATAAGAATTTAAATCACAGCTTTCGAAGAATGTCTTAAGACCGTTTGCAATTCCGATTACAATATCATCATATACGGAATTATCTTTGTTATCCGCTACAAGCGAGCCGGCTTTATCCGAAATCTCTTCAGGAAAATCCTCTGTAGAAAGATTAATACCTATTCCGACAATAACCGCATTTTTATCATTCTCATATATATCTTTGAAAATGTATTCGCACAAAGTACCGGAAACCTTTTTACCGTTATGATACAAATCATTTACCCATTTAATTCCGCAGTCGATGTTCAATGTATCTTTTATTGTCTTTGCTGCGATTACAGATGTTGCAACAGTAGCTTTAAGCACATTTTCAGGCGAATCGTTCGTAAAATGAGTAAAGGTCAGATAAATTCCTGTATCCTTCGGAGAATAAAAAGATCTGCCTTTTCTTCCTTTGCCTGCAGTCTGCTTTCTGGCAACAAGAACGAAATCTTCTCTGACTCCGTCTTTTATTCGTCTCTTTGCCTCTTCATTGGTCGAATCCGTTTCATCGAGTATATCAATATTAACTTTTACTTTTTCGTTCAGATAGTTTTTGTTATACATAACAAACATATATTATCACATAATTTAACGCATAAACATACAAAATTAAACCCGCCCAACATATTTAATGTCGGGCGGGAAATTTTATCGATTAATAGAATATCTGGCGTTTAATAATATAACTGTTTACCGCAGTGAGTACAGTGTTTTCCGTAATTATGTATAAGAATTATATCGCAGTAAGGGCATCTGAACGCACCGTTTAATATTCCTGTTATCAGTACAACTGTTCCTAAAACAATACCTGCTATAGCTGAATAGAAGAACAAATCTATATTTTTACTAAAAGCTGCAATAGCTCCTCCAATCATAAAAGGAAGAAGTTCCGAACTTATCATTACGAGAAAATATGTAAGTCTCATTCTTGCTCTTTTAGCTCGCATATCTTCCATCTTCTGGGCTATTCTGTGTTCTTCACTTTCTTTTTCTTTTAAAAATCTTTCGTTATCCACAACTGTAAAATGATATTTACATAAAGGACATTCGTCTAAGTTTTCACCTATTGATTCATAACATTTAGGGCAAATCTTCATACAAAATCCCTCCTTTGTTGAAATCCCCTTTGTTGTAATTAATAATAGCATTTTAAAAGAAAATATATAGTCAAATATCGGCGAATTATGAAGATTGAATTATTCAGTCCCGGCAAATTATATATTCGAAATATATCTTGAACCTTTTTTTATAATTTTACCGTCCATTTCAAGTTCAACGAGGGATATGCTTAAATCTTCTATGGAATATTTATCTCCGAGCTTTTGGTAAATGGTATCAAGCGAACATTCATAATCAGAAATAATCGAAAGCAGAATATCCTCAAGACTGTTTTCTACAGAACCTGAAGAATTAAAAACTAAATCATCTATCTGATTATTGTTAATATCTCTTTTATGAGAACCCACGAATGATCCGTTAACGTATTTAAATCCTTTATTTCTCAAATCCTGAATAATAGCTTCGCTGTTAACTGCTATTTCCGCTCCCGCTACAATCAGATTATTGCAGCCGTCAGACAAAGCATCTGTAATTCTTCCGGGAACCGCAAAAACTTCCCTGCCCTGATCCAAAGCTGAAGTTACGGTAATGTATGTACCGCTTCTTTTACGGGCTTCAACTACAAGAACAATATCGGAAAGGCCTGATATGATTCGGTTTCTCGAAGGAAAATAAGTTCTTAACGGCTCGGTCCCGGGATTGAATTCGCTTATGATTCCGCCGTCCTTAAGTATATCTTCAAACAAATCCTTGTTATCTTCAGGGTAAACAACATCAACTCCGCATCCTAAAACACCGAATGTGTTTCCGCCAACTGAAATAGACGCTCTCTGAGAAATTC
This sequence comes from Lachnospiraceae bacterium, assembly GCA_016284175.1. Lineage (GTDB taxonomy): Bacteria > Bacillota > Clostridia > Lachnospirales > Lachnospiraceae > UBA3766. Next base: position 47,878 of record JAEEOJ010000031.1, read on the forward strand.
CGTCTACGCCTCTTGCCATTCCGCTTATTATCTGAACTCCTGCAGAACTTAATTCTCTTGCAAACATCCTTGCTGTTTTCTCACCGTAAGGCGAACACTCCCTGGCTCCTACTATCGCAACGGACGGTCTTTCTTCCTCAGGAAGTTTTCCCTTGTAAAAGAATAATAATGGCGGATCTCCGATATTCTTAAGTCTGTTCGGATAATCCTTCTTGGATAAATGCGTCCAGTGAATATCTTTTCTGATTAATTCCGCATAAAAGATTTTTGCATTTTCTTTTAGTTCTTTCTCTTCTTTTAATACAGTTTCTTTTATGCTTTTAAGCTTATTTAAGTCTTTTTCTTCATGTACCGATTCATTACTGTCACGAAGTATATTATCAAGATACATATAATCAAAATCCGTATGTAATGTATTTTCAAAATTGATATTTAGTTTACATAACTTATTTGCCAGTCTTCCGGAAAGGCCTTTTGCTTTTAACATATATGCGTATAAATCCTCGTTATCAATTATTTCTCTAATCATCTTTACTCCTTTATAAATACAAACTGTTCATTCTGTAATTGAGTGCTTCGGACAAATGTTTTTTCTGTATATTTTCTGAGCCGTCAAGATCCGCGATTGTTCGTGCAACTCGTAAAATCTTATGATATGCTCTCGCGCTTAAATCCATAGCTTTAAAAGCCCTTTCAAGAAAGACTTCGTCTTTGGCATCAATTACGCAGTACTTTTCTATTTCTTTTACGGTCATCTCTGAATTAAAACGAATGCCCGTACCTTTGAATCTTTCGTTCTGAATATCCCTTGCAGCCATAATCTTCTTTCTCATTGAGGCAGAGTCTTCTTCAACTGTTTTCCCGGATTTTAAATTGTCGTATTCAAGCGGTTCTGTCTGAACGCAGATATCTATTCGGTCTAATATAGGTCCCGAGAGTTTTCCAATATAATTCTTAATCTGAGTTTCCGTACATCTGCATTTATTTCTGTCAGGGTAATAACCGCAGGGACAGGGATTAATCGCAGCAACAAGCATAAAATCAGACGGATATTCAAAAGTTCCCGTGCTTCTGCTTATAACTATCTTTCTGTCTTCAAGTGGCTGTCTTAAAATCTCAAGGGCTCTTCTGTCAAAATGTACCGCTTCGTCCAAAAACAATACTCCTCTGTGAGACAAAGAAATAACTCCGGGCTTTGGAATATTACCCCCGCCCGAAAGCGCATTATCAGTAATTGTATGATGTGGTGAATTGTAAGGACGTTTTACAACAAGTGAATCGAATTCTTTGATGAATCCTGCTATCGAATAAATCTTGCTGACTTCTATGCTCTCCTCATAAGAAAGGGGAGGAAGAATTGTAGGTATACGCTTTGCGACCATTGTTTTGCCGCAGCCCGGTGTTCCGATCATTAAGATATGATGAAAACCCGCCGCAGCAATTAAGCATGCTCTCTTAAGTTCTCTCTGCCCGGAGACTTCGGAAAAATCCACATTGTAATCGTACTGATTTGATTTAAAAAGTTCATCGATATCAATTTCTTCCGGAACATAATCAAGTTTCCGTTCCTCCTCATCCAAAGTTAGAAACCTTATTACTTCAAGTATGTTTTCCATTCCGTAGACTTCTATGCCTTCAATCGCAGCGCCTTCCAAAGCATTTACCTTCGGAAGAATTACCTTTTTAAATCCCTGGTTCTTCGCTTCAATCACGACCGGCAAAACTCCGTCTACAAATCTTAAATCACCGTCGAGACCGAGTTCCCCTAAAAACAAAATTCCGTCTGTACTGCTCTGCCTGATTTCCCCCAAAGCAATCAGTAAAGATATGGCAATAGGCAAATCGAATTTCGTACCTCCTTTCCTGATATTTGCGGGCGAAAGATTTACCGTGATACGTTCAGGCGGAATTGAAAACCCGTTATTTTTTAGCGATACTTTTACCCTTTCCTTTGCCTCCCTGACTTCAGAATTAAGCATGCCAACCATATCAAAAGCAGGCAGACCGTTTGACGCATCCGTTTCCACACAGATAATGTAACTGTTTATGCCGTAAACAGTTCCCGAATAAACAAAACTAACCATAATACCCCCTAAAAGAAATAAAGAAAAATAAGCATGCAAAAAAGCACGCAAAAAAGAATCTTTAAAAGTTTATTTAATTGGTTTGGGAAAGAATAAGATTTTAAGATAAATCAACATGAATATGTTCGGAACGATTTATCTTTTATGATTTTTATATTACAAAGTTCGGGCGAATTAACGCCCGAACTGTTTGTTTGCAATATAGTTTTACGAACTTTAAATGAATTAAAGCGGAGCCTGAACGCCCTTTAAGCCAAGCTTCTGAATCATGCCGACAGGGTCCTGAGCGAACTGTACAACCATTTCCTGGTCAATCTTACCTTCGAGGTAAAGCTGTGTAAGAGCTTCGTCCATTGTAATCATACCCATCTTTCTGTTGGTCTGCATTACGGACTGTAACTGGTGTGATTTACCTTCACGGATAAGGTTTCTAACAGCGTGGTTACCAAGCATAACTTCGAATGCAGCTACACGGGAACGTCCGTCTGCCGTAGGAATAAGCTGCTGAGAGATAACCGCTTCAAGAACGTTAGCAAGCTGAACTCTGATCTGCTGCTGCTGATGAGGCGGGAAAACGTCGATGATACGGTCGATGGTTGATGCAGCACCGATTGTATGCAGTGTTGATAATACAAGGTGGCCTGTTTCGGCTGCGGTTACGGCTACGGAAATTGTTTCGTAGTCACGCATCTCACCTACGAGGATAATATCGGGATCCTCACGAAGAGCAGCTCTTAAGGCATTTGCATAACTCATTGTATCGAAACCAACCTCACGCTGGTTAACCATTGCAACTTTGTGAAGGTGCAAATACTCGATAGGGTCTTCCAGTGTAATAATATGAGCATCTCTGTTGTTGTTAGCTTTATCAATAATTGATGCAAGTGTTGTTGATTTACCTGAACCTGTAGGACCTGTTACAAGTACAAGACCTCTTTTACGATTGTAAAGATCAACAACGGCGTTGGGAACGCCCAACTGTGCAGGTGTAGGGATAACTGTATTAACGGCACGGAGAGCCATAGCTACAGAACCACGCTGACGGAATGCATTTACACGGTAACGTCCGAGGTTGGTAACTGCGAATGACATATCGAGTTCACCTCTCTCTTCGAACATCTGCTTCTGATGCTCCGTCATAATCTGACCTACTATATCCAAAGTATCTTCGGGTTTAAGTACAGGAAAATCCATGTTTAAAAGATGACCGTTAACACGCATTTTGGGAGGAAGTCCTGCTGTCAAATGAATATCTGACGCTCTGGAATCCATTGCAACCTGTAAAACCTCTTCAATTCTTACCATAACTTAATGTCCCCTTTTCGTAACATTATAATTTTCACGAGTAATCCGCGACTTAATAATTATACCTTTTTAGAGTAAATCTTTCAAGTAATATCTATAAACAAAGCATTAAATAAAACTAATTTTTCCTAAAATAAACATGGACAAACTTAATTATCCTGAGCTTTGTAATAAGCTTCAAATCTGGGCCTTGCTTTCTCGTAATAAGGCTTTAACTTAATGTCAAACTGCGTTCCCATGCCTTCCATAATTATCCTGTCAGCTTCCTCAAAAGACATGCTTTCCTTGTATACTCTCTTACTTACCAAAGCATCATAAACGTCTGCTATGGCCATTATACGAGCTTCCAGAGGTATCTCTTCGCCTTTGAGTTTATCAGGATAACCTGAGCCATCCCATCTTTCATGATGGAAGTGAGCAACGTTTTCCGCAATCTTCTTAAATGCTTCGTCATCTGTGTCTTTTAGGATCTCGTGAACAATTCTCGCACCCTCTGCCGAATGGATTTTCATCTTTTCAAACTCTTCGGGCTCGAATCTTCCGGGCTTTCTTAAAATCACATCATCTACGGCTATTTTTCCGATGTCATGCATGGGCGCTGCTTTTATGATGCATTTGCAGAATTCGTCGCTTAATTTAAGGTCGTCGCTCTTTTTGATTTCATCTATGAGAATCCTTACGCCTTCGGATGTTCTTCTGATATGACCGCCTGTTGAATTGTCGCGGCTTTCAACCATCATCGCCATCGACATTATGAGGTTGTCGTGCATTTCAACGATATGCTTTGTCTTCTCTATTACTTCTTCTTCGAGTTCCGAATTGTAGCTGTCAAGAAGCTTGATGTATTTCTGATTCTGGGTATCATCTTTTAGGAAAATCTGATAGCCTCTTTTCCTCAAGCCATCGTACAGATAATTGATTTCGACGGTATAAAGAAGTTCATTCTTTTCATCTTTCGGGTCTTTCTTAATATACAGATCAGGTTTTTCGTTGGTTTCGTTTTTAAGATGTTCAACCCAGTGATTTAATTTCTTTTCGAATTCGGGAATCTTTGATAATTTGTCATCTGCCTTTAATTCGTCAAGTTCAGGGATTATGTTTCTTGCTGTTTCGTTACTTCCGAGATAATGGTTCTTAAAATCGACCGAAATAAAGCCTATCTCACCTGTCTGAACCAGGGACTCAACGACCATTTCCGTAACGTTATAAATAGACATTCTTCTTACAATCAGAAGATAAACAACCTGCGCAAGTACATATACAAGAGGCAGAACGTCTATTTTACGGCCGATGAAATTATTTCCGAAATATCCGATGAAGGCCAAAAGTTCGGGAATTGTTAAAAGCAATAAGATAGTTCTTGAAACCTGCTTTTTCTTAAAATACGCATAAGCAATCGTAAAAATACCGATTAACATATACGCAATAACCATCACATAGAAAAGTGTGTGAACCGGTCCGTAAACTTTTACGAATGAACCCGTGCTTTCATCGAAATACAAATCTTTGTAATAGTAAGTTCTGTGGCCGATTGAAAGAACAAAGATATACATTATTGCATTGACGAAAAACAAAGCAAATCTTATATAACGGTTTACTTTCAAATCGCAGAGAGCCCAGACACTCATCGTGATAAAGAATGTCAGGAAACACCCGCCTAAATATACTATTTTGTACGCAATAATTACTTCATCGACACTATTCGCCAGGCTGGTTATAAGGTATCCTAAGTTTGCTATCGGAATAACAATGAATATCGCAGAAATATTTATGTCATAATGCTTGTTCCAGACAAGAACATAAAGCATTGATAATGAAAGCGATAATGCGAACATTAATTCATAAAAAATATACATTATGTTTAATCTCCCAAAAAATCAGACCATACATAATTCGCCAGATCTCTTCCTTTTTCGGTCAGGAAAAGATGATTATCTTTTCTTTCAAGTAATTCCTCTTTTATATGCAAAGCGATTTTATCGCCATATACATCTAACGCAGATTTACCAAATGTCTTTTCAAAATCCGTCAGATTAACACCCTCGTTCATTCGAAGGCCTAAAATCATAAATTCAGACATCTGCTCATCTATATTCAGTACATCGAATTCAGTGTACACATTTTTGTTATCGGAATAGTTTAGGTAAACCTTTATATCATCTGTGTTTATAAAACGTGTTTCGTTCATAAAAGAAGCAGCCGAAAGTCCGAATCCAAGATATTCGTCCCTCTTCCAGTATTTGATATTATGCTTACATTCAAAACCTTTTTTAGAATAGTTTGAAATCTCGTACTGATGATATTCGCTTCCAAGAATCTCAGGTATCGAATGAACCATTAGCCTTTCTTCTTCCTCGTTTGGAAGTTTCAGATTCATACCGTAAAAAGGCGTCCCTTCTTCTAAAATAAGGCTGTAAATTGAGATGTGCTCGGGGCTTAATTCTTTTATGATTTCAAGTCCTTTTGAAAACGTTTCAAATGTCTGCTCAGGAATTCCATTCATCAAATCTACATTGATATTATCAAATCCTTCTTCTCTTAAGATCATAAAAGATTCATGAAATTCATTATATGTATGAATTCTTCCGAGTATCTTAAGTTCACTGTCCACAGTACTCTGAAGCCCCAGACTTATTCTGTTAATACCAATCTCTTTATACGCTTTCGCTTTTTCTTTCGTAAGTGTACCCGGATTTGATTCCATGCTTATTTCAGCATTCGTATCAATTTCATAGTTTGAATAAAGGCAGTCAAAAAACCTCTTCGTTAAATCCGGAATAAGAATACTCGGCGTACCTCCACCCACAAAAACAGTATCTACAACATAGTCTTTGTAAGCTTCATTGTTCCTCTTCATCTCCACACAAAGCGCATTAATATAATTCATTTGCATATCTTTATCAGATGCAAACGAATTAAAATCACAGTAATTGCATTTCTTCACACAGAAAGGAATATGAATATAGATTCCGAGTTTCTTTTTCATAATGTTTCAGTTTGGGACGTGTGCGGAGCACTTGGCGAGGTTTTTTCGAGCCTAGTGCGTGCCATGGGATTCCACTTGGTGAGGTATTTTCGAACCTAGTGGAAGACCTGTTCCGTTTTGGCTTTTTTGACCAATTGGGGACGGTTCTATTTTGGCTTTTTTTACCATTTTAGAACCGTCCCCATTTGGCTATTTTTTATCATCAAGTTTTAATACAGACATAAACGCGGCCTGGGGTATCTCTACGTTACCAATCTGGCGCATTCTCTTTTTACCTTCTTTCTGTTTTTCAAGAAGCTTCTTTTTACGCGTAATATCACCACCGTAACATTTAGCCAATACGTCCTTACGCATTGCTTTTACGGTTTCTCTTGCGATAATCTTTCCGCCTACAGCTGCCTGAATAGGTATCTCGAATAAATGTCTGGGTATTTCGTCTTTAAGTTTCTCGCACATTTTGCGGCCTCTTTCATAAGCTGTATCTTTATGCACGATAAACGAAAGAGCATCGACTTCCTCATGATTTACGAGAATATCAAGCTTTACGAGTTCTGATCTTTCATAACCTTTAAGATCATAATCAAAAGAAGCATAACCTTTTGAACGGCTCTTAAGCGCATCAAAGAAATCGTAAATGATTTCGTTTAAAGGAAGTTCGTATTTAAGAAGAGCTCTGGTCTCTTCCATATATTCCATACCAAGATATCTGCCTCGTCTTTCCTGGCAAAGTTCCATAATGGAACCGATAAACTCGGTTGTAACCATAATCTCTGCAGACACAATCGGTTCTTCCATATAATCAATCAGTGAAGGATCAGGAAGATTCGAAGGATTGGTTAATTCAATCATTTCGCCTGCCGTTGTATGCACCTGATAAACAACACCGGGAGCAGTTGTTACAAGATCGAGATTATATTCTCTCTCAAGTCTTTCCTGAACGATTTCAAGATGAAGAAGTCCAAGGAATCCGCATCTGAAACCAAATCCCAGAGCAATTGATGTTTCAGGTTCATAATTAAGCGAAGCATCGTTTAACTGAAGTTTTTCAAGTGCATCCCTAAGGTCCGGATATTTTGCACCGTCTGCAGGATAAACACCGCAGTAAACCATTGAATGTACCTTTTTATAGCCGGGACAGGGTTCTTTGCAGGGATTCTTTGCTTCGGTAACAGTATCGCCTACTGCAGTATCCCTTACGTTCTTAATAGACGCCGTAAAATAACCAACCATTCCGGCTGTAAGTTCATCGCATGGAATAAACTGGCCTGCGCCGAATGTACCGACTTCAACAACTTCACATGTAGCCTTTGTTGCCATCATAAGTACATTAGTACCTTTGGATATTCTGCCATCCATCAAACGACAAAAAACAATTACACCTTTATATGAATCATATATTGAATCAAAAATAAGAGCTTTTAAAGGAGCATTCACATCTCCCTTGGGAGCGGGTATTTTATGAACAATTGCTTCTAAAACTTCATCTATTCCAATACCGTTTTTCGCAGATATTAAAGGAGCGTCCTGAGCTTCCAGTCCGATAACGTCTTCTATCTCGTCGATGACTCTTTTAGGATCGGCGCTCGGTAAATCTATTTTATTAATAACCGGAAATACATCCAGATTGTGGTCAAGTGCAAGATAAACATTGGCAAGAGTCTGTGCCTCTATGCCCTGTGCGGCATCAACAACAAGAATTGCTCCGTCGCACGCAGCCAAAGACCTGCTGACCTCATAGTTAAAGTCAACATGCCCCGGTGTATCTATCAAATTGAAAATGTATTCGTTGCCGTCTTTGGCCTTATAAACGGTTCTTACAGCCTGTGACTTGATTGTGATACCTCTCTCACGCTCAAGGTCCATATTGTCGAGAACCTGCGCCTGCATTTCACGGCTGGTAAGAAGTCCTGTGCTTTCAATTATTCTGTCAGCAAGCGTTGATTTACCGTGATCGATATGGGCAACTATACAAAAGTTTCTGATTTTGCTCTGATCTGTCATTTTCTTAACTTAAAAAACTCTTCCACATGACGGTATGGAAGAGTTTCTCATTCCTAAAAAATATAATTAATTAAGTTTATTAACTGCAAGGCTTAAACGGGAAATCTTTCTTGAAGCGTAGTTCTTATGATATACGCCCTTGGATGTAGCTTTCTCGATAACGCTTGTAGCATTTACTAATGCTGCCTTTGCTGCTTCCTTATCATTAGCATCGATAGCTGCATATACTTTCTTAACTGCAGTCTTAACGCCTGAACGGATTGCTTTATTTCTCTCAGCGTTTCTTGCGGAAACTTCAATTCTCTTCTTTGCAGATTTGATATTAGCCAAGACTATTACCTCCATTAAAAATTCTCAACATTAAATCCTGACACGGATGATTTAATGTACATACATTGATATATTATCAATACTTTATTATATTTTGTCAACAACAAATTATAATTTTACGTTACGATTTCTGACAATGGGACTTTCAAGCGGTTCCGTCATTTCAGCAGCTTCTTTTGCATCAAGCATTACACTGATAGGAGCCTGTACCATCTCTTCGGATGATTCGGCTACTTCTTTTTTGCCTTTACCCTTTTTGCCTTTTTTTCCTTTTTTAGTTGTTTTGGGAGTTTCAGCCTTAACAGGTTTTACGGGTTCATCCGGTACAGGTTCTTCAACTTTATCTTTTACGGGAATAACTTCACCGTTTCTGATAACAGCTATAACCTTCTGCTTGTCGCTGAATACAGTTTCCTTACGCTCAGGCTTTACAGGGCGAACCTCTTCTTCGGGCTCTCTTGTAATCTTGGTTGATTTAATAACTCTTGCATTCTTAAATACTATGGAAGTATCTATTTCTTTCTTATAGTATTCAGGCTTTCTCTCACCGAGAGGTTTAACCGGTGAAGGAGAAATGGAATCGTTATTCTGAACGGATGCGCCTTCAGATTTTGATGAATCATATCTGAAACCCGATTCTTTAATAATCTGATAAGAACTTAAATCCTTGGGAGCACTTTCAGTCTTTTCTTCAACAGGTTCTTCAACCTTAGGTGTGCTGCTTTCAGATTTTGAATGCATTACATATTCTTTACCGCCGTCAAGGTCGTCAAGCATGTAATCCATTACGCCTCTTTTACCTTTAAGACTTGCAGCAAAGCTTTCACCATAAAGATCTGATGAAATATCACCTCTGTTAACAACTCTTTCATTCGAGTTATCTTCTTTGCTTGCAGGGGCGCCTACACCGTTATATTTATTCTGCCAGCTCTTTACGATAGCTCTGCTGGCTGCCTGTTCGTTAATATGTAAAAGATCGTCTTCATCTGTTTCTGATGTTACAGCAACTTCTTCTGCCGCTTCAGCAAAAGCAGGATCTTCATATTTGGGTTCTTCGTAAGTTTCTTCTATTTCTTCTTCGATAACTTCGGGAACCGATTCTTCAAATGAAACTTCTTCTGTTGATTCTTCTACAGTTTCTATAACAGGTTCTTCGAAGGTTTCAGTTACTTCTTCTACTGTTTCTGCAACAGGTTCTTCAACAGTTTCTTCAACAGTTTCTTCTACTGCTTCTTCTACTGTTTCGACAACCGGTTCTTCAAAAGAAACTTCTTCTGTTACTTCTGTTGCAGGCTCTTCAAAAGCAACATCCTCAGTTGCTTCTTCTATTACTTCTGCTGCAGGCTCTTCAAAAGCAACTTCCTCAGTTACTTCTTCTGTTACTTCTGCTGCAGGCTCTTCAAAAGCAACATCCTCTACTGTTTCTTCAGCAACTTCTTCAGCAGTCTCTTCAATAACTTCTTCAGTTATTTCTTCTGCAGGAACTTCTTCTACTATTTCTTCGTTTACTTCTTTAATCTCTTCAACGATTTCCTCTGCAGGTTCTGTAACTGCTTCATTAACCTCATTCACAGCTGCCTCTTCAACTGTTTCAGCTACAGTTTCTTCTACGGGAGTTTCTGCTGCTTCTTCTATTACTATTTCTTCAATATCGCCTTTTTGGCCCTTACCGGGAACAAATTCAGGCATCTTTTTATTTGATTTTTCGATAGGAAGAGAAAGAATCTTTGATAATTCATCATCTTCATTTCTGTCAATAATAACAGGGCAGTTAAGTCTTTCTTTTTCAATCTCTTCAGGAATTTCTTCATTTTTGAAACGACTGGTAACCTTTAAAACTGTACGAGGTGAATCGGAGTTAGTATCTTTCATAATAACTCTCTCGTGAGGATTGGTTGAATCCACTACATCATCAGTTTTAAACTTTTCTACTCTGTTAAATGCAACACCTGTAGACTCGGCATCGCCGGATTTAGCCTGTTCTCTTGTAACAAGTCTTTCTGTTTCTTCAACATCATTTACAAAATTATATGTCTTACCGAATTTGGTAGCAGGCTTTTCGTTATTGTTTCTCTGCCATCTTTCGTTATTTCTGTTATTGTTTGCACTTCGGGTTCTACGTGAGAATACAGATCTTCCTCCGCCGGGAAGGCTGATGGAATCTGTTGATTCTTCGCTTTCTTTTTCTTCCGCATTTCCGAATTCGCTGGCAAGCGCAATAGGAGAAACAAATCTTCCGCTTGTTTCTTTCTTTTCTTCTGCAACTTGAGCGACTTCTTCTTTTACTTCTTCTAAAGCTTCAGCAACTTCAGCCACTTCTTCGACAGCCTTTTCGGTTTCTGTCACTGCTTCTTCAACTGCTTCGGGAATTTCGGCAACTGTTTCTTCTGCAACTTCTTCTGTTGTTTCAACAACTTCTTCTACAGTTTCTTCTGCTTGAACTGCTTCTTCGGCTACTTCTTCTACAACTTCAGAAACAACCTCTTCTGCTTCAGCAACTTCAGCTACAACTTCTTCGACTGCTTCTTCAGCCACAACTACTTCTTCTACAGGCTCTTCAACAAACGCTTCTTCAACTGTTTCAGCAACTTCCGCTGCAGGCTCTTCAGCAAATGTTTCAAATCCTTCTGTGATTTCTTCCTCTTCTTCATCATCAGGATCTGCTTCAAGTCTTTCGCCGTCAATCTGTTCTGCGAATGCTGCAAATTCATCAATAGCGTTTACAGGAGCTTCTTCGATAACATCTGCTGTTTCTTCAACTTCTACTGTTTCAAATACACTTTCGTTTTCAAAATCATTAACCTTTTCAAAGGTTTCTTCTGCAACAGCTCCAACAAATTCCGGAGCATTTTCATAAGTATTAACTTCCTCTACAGCAACAGGCATGGGAGGAACCAAAACTGCTTCAACGGGCTTTTCAAACTGAGCATCAATATTGTTAAGCTCTTCCATTGTAAGAGCAACATCCATAGGTTCATCTTCAGCTGTAATAGGAATAGACTTCTCAGGACGTGCTGCAATAACTACCGAATCATTTAAAATAATCGGCTCGCTTAACTTGTTGGGATCACCTTTCTTGATAGGAGTCATCATGGGACGACGCATTCTTCTGGGCGGAACATATTCTTTATTCTCGCCATTATCGTCAATCTTCTTCTGAAGAGGAACGTAATTTCCCCTGTACTCTCCTTCACCTGAAAGAAGCGCAGAGTTATAAGCCTTTCCGTCATCACCGTCAGACTTTTCGTTTACATCCCAGATATTATCCTTGCTCTTAACATATCCTAAAATATTCTTAACTGCTTCAAAAGAAGTCTTCATGGATTCATCTATTGAACTGAATCTGTGCTGACCGTTTCTTCCTACGCAGTAAAGGTTTTCAAATTTGTTAAGGTATTTCTTAATCTTGTCGAAATTCTCATATCCGTCATAGTATGAAGGGAACGCTTTGCTGAATTTCGTCTTGTTATAACCGACTACCTTTTCTTCGGAATCAATGATACCGAGTTTAACAAGATCGTTTATAACCGTCTTTCTCCAGTCACGGTTGCCCATTGACCAGTAATAATCACCTTCGTTGCAATAGTAGTTAAGGCCGAGATAGAAATGCTCGGGATTTCTTACCATGTAAGGTGAAAAGTTATTATAAACCTGAATCCTTGATACTTTTACGTTTGGATTGCTGACATAAATAACCGAATCGGGAATTGCATTGTCAACAGTCTTGTAATCTTCGGTATCGTTTTTCCATTTAATTTCGGTAAGTTCAACACATACACTTACCATACCTCTGTAGGAAAGATTTTCTGCTGCAAGGATTACAGCGGGATCTGCATTATCCATTCCTAAAATAAGGTCTCTTACAGGCATGGACGAAATAAGATAATCACAGTTAACAACAAATTCGTCACCGTCTGCAGAACATCTTACGGAATGAATCTTATCATTCATAATTGTAACGCCGGTAACCTTACAGTTTTTATGAATGCTGCCGCCCTTTTCAATAAATCTGTCGGCAACTGTCTCCCACATCTGATATGCGCCGTACTTGGGATAATAATATCTTGCGGCATAAGGTGCGGGTAATTTTTCATAATCTTCGTTTTTCTTCTCTGCGCTGATAATGGGCGCTATAAGACTCTTTTCGGATACAACACCAAAATCGGAATGAATTCTGGAAGCTTCTCTGCCCCAGATTTTCTCAATGTATTCTTCGATAAACATCTGATAAAGCTGCTTACCGAAACGATTTATATAATAATCTTCAAGCGATGTTTCTTTGTGCTTGAAAACGTTTCCGCCAATCTGTGAAAAGCCTGATTTTATGGATGTGGCAATACCGAAATTCTTTACCGCATCTTTGTTAAACTTAATCGGACTCTCATAAAACTTATTGTCTTTATAAATTCTTGTTAATTTTTCACGCGATAAAATAACATCCTCTTCGACGTCGGGATCCGGACCGCCGTTGTGGATTTTACAATATCTGTCTATTAACTTGTCGTCTTTGGAAGGAACTCCCTGAGCGGGAAGGATTGAAGTCCAAAAATTCTTAACTGCAGGATTTTTGGATATAAACATATGACCGCCTGCATCTAAAACATTCTCTTCGTTTTCGAGGCGTGCGCAAAGACCGCCGACAACCGACGTTTCTTCAACTATGGTAACTTCGTAATCGGATGATTTTGATAATAAATCATAGCCCGCCGTAAGCCCGGCAGGTCCAGCACCAATAATTATAACCTTTTTCATTCCCCAAACCCCTTTTGCAAAAATTTATTTGCTCTTTTTTTTGTCTGCCTTCTTTGAATTTGTATTCTCTTCTTCAGAATGTCTGACTTCATCAATCAGCTGTTCGATAAGCATCTTTTTGATGAAAACGTCGTAGCTTAAAAGACAGATTAATAAGAAGAGCCTCATATAATCGCCTTCATCGCCTTCGTATTCAGGGAAGCAGTGGCTGCTGGCTTCAAATTTATCCTGAATATCTTTCTTCAGAAGCTCGATTCTTTCCTCACCAATGTCAAGGATAGAATCATAAAATTCATCAAATTTTATGGAACCCTCACCCGCGAAATACTTTTCGGTAATCGGATTAATAAGGGTATAAACATCGTTAATCGAAAGGAAATTCTTCAAGTAGTATATGAAAATAAGGGTCATCATATGCTCTTTGGAATATTTCTTCTTAACGGGCGAAGGAAGAAGATTGTTTTTGGCATAGTTATTAATCATGGTTTTGGTGAAAATCTTCTCTTCACCGTCATCGGTACTTCTTCTGGTGTAATTAAGTTTTTCATCCAGAAAAGAAAGCACCTGATCCATATAAAGATCTATGTTCGGAATATCTCCGCTTTTGATATTCAGAACATTTCCCATTTCCTCAAGAATGGAGTTTAAAACCTCTTCAAAAGATCTCTGATTATTCTCTTCCTTTTTGTTGTTTGATTCCATAAATGCACGACTAAAAAAATTTCAAAAATAAGATGGACAATTAAATGATAAATTAATCGTCCGATATAAATAAATTATATATATTTTGGCTGTAAAAGTAAAGTAATCAAAAGATAAATAAAATATTAAATTGAAATAAAAAAATAATTGTGATATACTTTAAAAAACGCTTTATAAATGTAAAGTTTTAAAGTTTTTAAGTGTGAAAGTACGGAGGTGGAATTTATGAATCCGAAATTAAAAACCGATGCTATGGATTCGCTTTTCGAAGCAATTCTCTGTTTGGAATCAAAGGAAGAATGTTATACCTTTTTTGAAGATTTATGTACAATAAACGAACTTCTTTCACTCTCCCAGCGTTTTGAAGTAGCCACAATGCTCAGAGACAAGAAGACATATATGGAAATAGTTGAAAAAACCGGCGCATCTACTGCTACTATCAGCAGAGTGAACCGGTCTCTTAATTACGGCTGTGACGGCTATGATATGATATTTGAACGTCTTCCTAAAAAAGATGACGAAAACTAACCTGATATTTCAATCATATCAAAAGGATTAATATAGGTATTCTCGTATAAAATATGATATGCGAGGATACCTTTAAATTTTGTAACTTCAAAGATCATCTGACCTTTTAACACTTCATCACCCTTTGCTATCTTGGGTTCTTCAGCATATCTGTAAATGGTTTCATATCCGTTCTGATGATCTATTCTCACAAGATAACCGTATATATCATCCTCTGAAACTTCAGATACCACACCATTTCCTGTAGCTATTATTTTAGCGCCGTCAGAAACTGAAATCTCAAGTGTATAAGGATTCATAAGACTGTCTTCAAAGCTTGTATCATCTCCTGATACGGTAATATTCGCTTCCTTGGCATCTTCCGGATCGGAAATAATAGTAGCCTGACCGCTGACAGGAATACCTACAGGATTTTTCTTGGCTTCTTCTATTTCTTTGTTTTCATTTTCAATCGATACATGTTCGGCTAAAAGGGCAACTTTCTGCTGAAGATTTTCTATCTCTGTTTCGTACTCTTCGTTCTGAATTGTGGTAGTATTTTTAAGTGATGAAAAATCGTTTGAAATTCTCACAACACTGACAACAAGAACGATGTTTACAGCCAGAAAAATGAGTGTCAGCATGAGTAGCCAATACATTATCAAACTGCCCTTTTTATCGTTATTATCGTTGCTTTTGTTCATATCGAAAATCCTTAAAATTTCTTTACATTAAATTTATATTATGATATTCTATTTGTGTTGCGTGTGCAACTGAATTTTTTACGGAGGTAAGCATACATGAAAGGTACAGTTAAGTGGTTTAACAACCAGAAGGGTTACGGATTTATCTCTGACGAATCCGGAAAAGACATCTTTGTTCACTACTCAGGAATCGTATCCGATGGTTTCAAAACCCTTGAAGAAGGCGCTGCTG
Organism: Lachnospiraceae bacterium; assembly: GCA_016284175.1. Lineage (GTDB taxonomy): Bacteria > Bacillota > Clostridia > Lachnospirales > Lachnospiraceae > UBA3766. The sequence goes on from JAEEOJ010000031.1 coordinate 63,481, forward strand.
TAGAATTCGAAGTTATCGAAGGCGACAAGGGAGTTCAGGCAGTTAATGTAACCAAGTTATAATTAGTCATTTTTATGTGCCTTAATATATTGATTAATATATAGAGCAAGTTGTAAAAGGATTAAAGTTTAACTAGATTCAAAAAGGACCGAATTTACGGTCCTTTTTCTTTTGATTAATTATATACTGCTACTTCTTCAAACTTTAGATTTCCGCCGAAAATATCAAGTGCGGAACCTATTGTAAAATCAATCTTTCCGTCCGATGCTTCATTAATCGTTTCCACATCTTCAAGAGAACGAATACCGCCGGCATATGTAACTTTATTGCCGTCGTATTTGGATAATTCTTTTATGATGTCAGTCTCCGGTCCATTGCACTTTCCTTCAACATCAACAGCATGTATAAGATATTCGTCGCAATACCCTTCTAGCTTCTTTAAGGTATCGCAGTTCATTTCGGTTTCGGTAATCGTCTGCCATCTGTCTGTGGTTACAAAGTACTTGTCGCCGACTTTTTTGCAGGATAAGTCGAAAACGATTTTTTCTTTTGAAACCGCATCTTTAAGCTTCTTCATTTTCTCTTCGGATAGTTTACCGTCTTCAAATAAATAGCTTGTTACGATTACATGTGAAGCGCCTGCTTCAATGAATTCAGCAGCGTTCTTATCATTAATTCCGCCTCCGACCTGAAGACCGTAAGGAAACGTTTTGAAGGCTTTTATGGCTTCTTCTTTAGATGCTTCATATTCATCTGTTCCGGCTTTATTGAGAATAATCACATGGCCACCATAAAGACCTTTATCTTTATAAAGCTTAGCGAAATACATAGAATCTTTATCCGATATGAAATTTTCTTTGGCAGAATTATCTGTAAGACTAGAGCCTACAATCTGCTTAACTTTGCCATTATGAATATCTATACAAGGTCTGAACTTCATATATCAATCCTCAAAATAATCAGAGATGTGTCCCCACCTGGTAAAAAAAGCCAAAATAGAACCGTCCCCAATTGGTCACTATGCAATTACATCCTGCATATCGTAATATCCTGCCTCTTTGCCTGCAAGGAATTTTGCTGCTGTTAAAGCGCCTTTTGCAAAGATAGCTCTTGAATAAGCTGTATGGTTAAGAGTAATAACCTCATCTTCTCCTGCGAAGATAACATCGTGAATACCTACGATTGTACCGCCTCTTACTGCAGAAATACCAATCTCGTTTTCTCTTCTTGCTTCGCTTCTGCCCGTTCGGTCATAAACGTAAGTATATTTGTTATCAAGCGATTCGTTGATTGTATCAGCAAGCGCTAAAGCTGTTCCGCTCGGAGCATCTTTTTTCATTTTATGATGCTGTTCAACTATCTCGATATCAAAACCTGCATTGCCTAAAACAGGTGCTGCGCCTTTTAAGAGTTTTATTAAAAGGTTAACGCCGAGAGACATATTTGCGGATTTTAATATAGCAATTTCTTTCGATGCTTCTTTTACTCTTGCCATCTGCTCTTCTGTTAAACCTGTAGTACAAAGAACAATGGGAAGCTTTTTCTCAAGGCAGTAATCCAGCAGTCCGTCTACCGCATTGGCAAATGCGAAATCAATTACTACATCTGCCTGAATATTGCACTCGGCAATACTTTTATATACAGGATAATCGTTTAATACTCCGTCAAAGGGATCGATTCCCGCTACAATCTGCATATCGTTATCTTCTTTTACGAGTCTTGTAATAGCCTGTCCCATACGGCCGTTACATCCGTGCATAATTATTCTTAACATATCTTTTATATGCTCATAAAAGAGCATTTCCTCCTTTTTCGATTATAATCTGAAAATAAATTTTTGTACACAAAAAGGGCGCCTTTACAAGGTGCCCTTAAAATTCTTAGAAATTATAACAATCCGTAAGCTTTCATCTCTTCTTTAAGAGCTTCTGCTTTTGTCTCGTCCATTGTGCAAAGCGGCGATCTGTAAACATCATCGCACATTCCCATGTAGCTCATAGCCTTCTTAATAGGTATGGGATTTACCTCGCTGAATAAAGCATCGGTAAGAGGAACCGCTTTTAACTGCATTTCCATTGCTTCGGCAACCTTGCCTTCGGTAAACTTAGCACACATGTCATGAACATCTGCAGGAGCAATATTTGAAAGTACGGAGATAACTCCGAGTGCTCCGATAGACATAAACGGAAGTGTCATAATATCATCGCCGCAGTAAATATCAACTTTACCTTTTGCGAGATGGGAAAGTCTTGCTGTCTGAGCAAGGTCTCCTGTAGCTTCCTTAACGCCTACGATGTTTTCAACTTCGGTGCAAAGCTTAACGATTGTCTGAGGAAGGATGTTCACTCCGGTTCTTCCGGGGATATTGTAAAGGATGCAGGGAATCTTAACTGAATCTGCAATAGCCTTAAAATGTAAGAACAAACCTTTCTGAGTCGATTTATTGTAATAAGGTGATACGAGTAACAGCGCATCCGCACCTCTCTTTTCAGCTTCTGTAGACAAATGAATTGCCTCGGCTGTGGAGTTGGAGCCTGTTCCGGCGATAACCGGCACTCTGCCGTTTACGCGCTTGACGCAGGCCTCAATAACGTCCAAATGCTCTTCATGACTCATCGTAGATGATTCGCCTGTTGTACCGCATACAACAATGGCGTCAGTCTTATGAGCGATCTGGAACTCAATATTCTTGTAAAACTGTTCGTAATCGACTTCACCGTTGGCTTTAAACGGTGTCACTATGGCTACTGCCGCGCCTGTAAAAACTGACATTTTCGCCTTCTCCTTTCAAAAAAACTATCCTTAATTATACCGAATAGCCTTTTTTTGTCAATCAAATTTCTGATTAAAATCGTATTTCTTTGTTAAATACTCATAAAAAAATAATCCCGCGAAAGGATTATTTCTTTATATGTTAAATTCGTTCATACTCGGTAAAGAAAAATGTATTGTCAAAATATGTCTGTTCGTCTGATTCTTTTACCATCTTCCACTCTTCATCCTCATCCAGATTGGGGAAGTAAGAATCTGCACTGAATGCTCTGTCAACTTTTGTGATAAATGCTCTGTCACAGTAAGGAAGAAATTCCTTGTACACGCTTGAGCCGCCGATGATATAAATATCTTCATCATTATACTGTTTTAAAAGTTCAAGGCACTCTTCAATCGAATGAACATAAATTTCGCCGTCTTTAGATTCAAGGTTTTTATTTGAAGTAATAACTATATTTGTTCTGTTTTTAAGAGGCTTCTGACCGGGAAAAGAATCAAGAGTTTTTCTTCCCATAACAACTACTTTTCCTGTAGTGGTCTCTCTGAAAAACTTCTGATCGGAAGGAATTCTTACAAGAAGTTCGTTTTTATATCCGATTCCCCAGTTGGAATCAACGCAGACAATTAAATTCATTTTCTTCTCCTTTTATATAGCGATGGGAATATTCTCAATCTGAGGTCCCGTCACATAATTTTCAACCTTTACATCATCTCTTGTGAACTCATAAAAGTCATGAATGTCCGGATTTAACCAGAATGTCGGAGCATCATATGTAGGTCTTTCAATTAATTCTTTTACGAGCGGAATATGTCTGTCGTAAATATGCGCATCAGCAATTACATGAACAAGTTCGCCCACTCTCATGTCACATACCTGAGCAAGCATATGAACAAGCACGGAATACTGAACTACATTCCAGTTGTTTGCCGCAAGCACGTCCTGAGAACGCTGATTTAAAATCGCATTTAACGTAAGCTTGTCGTCACCCTTCTTCTGAGTTACGTTAAAGGTCATGCTGTAAGCGCAGGGATAAAGGTTCATCTCATGTAAATCCTGATGAACGTAAATGTTGGTCATTATACGACGTGAAAAAGGATTGTTTTTAAGATCGTAGATGACTCTGTCGACCTGATCCATCATGCCTTCTTTATACTGATGCTTTACGCCAAGCTGATATCCGTATGCTTTTCCGATGGAGCCGTTTTCGTCAGCCCACTCGTCCCAGATATGGCTGTGCAGATCATTGATATTGTTGGACTTTTTCTGCCATATCCATAAAATCTCGTCGGTTGCCGATTTAAGAGCGGTTCTTCTTAACGTGATAAGAGGAAATTCCTTTGATAAATCATATCTGTTTACAACACCGAATTTCTTGATAGTGTAAGCGCTTGTACCGTCTTCCCAGTGAGGTCTTACCTTCTCGCCTTCGGTACTGGTACCGTTCTCAAGAATATCCTTGCACATATTAATGAAAATCTGATCTGCGTAACTCATTTCTTTCCCCTCTCATAAAGCATACATACATGCTGTTTCGTCTGTTTTTTCAACGCTTCCGTTAGTTATGTTAACCAAATCTGTATCTACCGCAGAATACATTTCTTTTTCTAAAACTATCGTAATCTCTACGGCATCGGAATATTCGCTGTCCAGAACTTTTATGTCTTTATCTCTTAAATACGAACTGATTCTGGCATCGAAATTATATCCGTATTTGTATTTTACGATTACCGCTTCTGTCTCGTTCTTAAAAGTACTTTTATCGATTGCATCTTTTAGGGCGGCTGAATATGCCCTTACAAGTCCGCCCGTTCCTAAAAGAGTCCCGCCGAAATATCTTGTTACAACGCATAAAATATCAGTCAGGCCTTCTTTCTGAAGTATATCAAGCATCGGTCTGCCGGCTGTACCGGAAGGCTCGCCGTCATCGCTGCATTTGATATCCGAACCGTCATCACCCATTACATAAGCATAGCAGTGATGTTTCGCATCGTAATACTTTTTCTTCTCGGCCTTAATGATTTCAGTCACTTCATCCGCGCTTGTCACAGTAAACAGATGACAGATGAATTTAGACTTTTTTTCTATATAAATACCTTCTTCGGATTCGACTAATTTTTTCATTTTAACCTCGAAGATAATTCTATCAAAGGGGACACCTTTTTACAAGATGAAAGAGCTTTTTGAAACTATTAACAAATTTCTTATTTTATATTATAATATATATTTGATTTTATGTTTGCTTATGAAAACAAACACCAATATGTTGTGCGATACGACTTGAAAACGCCTTATTTAGGCTTATTTACGAAAGGAAACAACATGAACTTTTCCAAGCTTGGAATTAAAAGAACTTTAAGACAGATGCGTTCAAAAGGCATTAAAGTTGCCAATCTTTTTAAAGTATCTGCTCTTGAATTAATATTTATCGGATTTATCATCGGATGCGTGCTTCTTTTATGTGTCGGTTTAGGTGCATTTAACGGAGTTCTGGCAAGTTCACCCGAGGTCGATATGTCAGACCTTAAGCCCAAAGGATACGCTTCGGTTGTATATGACAGCGAAGGTCATGAAATGACCAAACTTGTTTCGGCTAACGCTAACAGAAGTTATGTTGGTATTGATAAGATTCCTCAGGATCTCTGCGATGCTTTTGTTGCTATCGAGGACGAACGTTTTTATGAGCATAACGGTATTGATATCAAGGCTATTGTCCGTGCAGGTTTTGATGGCATCAGAAACGGTTTTGATTTCCACCAGGGTGGTTCAACCATCACTCAGCAGGTTATTAAAAACAACGTATTTGACGAAACCTGGGTGACCGAAACAAATCAGATTAACAGATTTAAGAGAAAAATTCAGGAACAGTATATCGCAATCGATACCGAGAAAAAGATGTCCAAGACAGAGATTCTTGAGTATTACTTAAATACCATCAACCTCGGTCAGAATACTCTTGGTGTTCAGGCAGCTTCTCAAAGATATTTCGGAAAACCGGTTTATCAGCTTACATTATCCGAATGCGCTGTTCTTGCCGGTATCACACAGAACCCTGCAAAGTACAATCCTATCTCCCACCCTGATAAGAACGAGGAAAAAAGAGCTACAGTTTTAAAATATATGTATGAACAGGGCTATATTACAAAGGATGAATGGACCGAAGCGCTTGCTGACGATGTATATTCAAGAATCAAAAAGAATAACGAAGTTGTTGCTTCAAAGAGCATTAACTCATATTTTGTTGACGAACTTACAGATCAGGTTACCAAGCATTTAGTCGAAGTTGCAGGTTATACCGATAAACAGGCATATGATCAGCTTTATTCCGGCGGTCTTAAAATTTATTCTACTCAGAATCCCGAGATTCAGGGTTACTGCGATGAAGTTTTCGGCAACGAAGAAAGCTATGCAGGTAAAACCAAATATCTTTTGGACTATAAGTTAACCGTAGATAAAGCTAACGGTGACGTGGTAAACCACTCTACCGAAATGTTCCAGAGTTACTTCAAAGAGTTTAACAAAGATTTCAATCTTATTTACAATTCTGAAGAAGAAGCTTTGGCTGCTATTGAAGAATACAAAGCAGCAGTTATGGAAGAAGGCGATGAGGAAAGAGCCGAAACCTATAATCTTGTTCCCCAGCCTCAGGCATCCATAACCGTTATGGACCAGCATACAGGATATGTTCTTGCCATGGTCGGCGGACGTGGTGAAAAAATTGCAAGTAAAACTCTTAACAGAGCTTCAGATACAATGAGACAGCCGGGTTCGGTATTTAAGGTGCTTTCAACCTACGCTCCCGCTATTGATTCAGGTGAATTCACTTTGGCCGATGTTCAGGACGACGCTCCTTTTACATACAAAAACGGACGTCCTATTTCAAACTGGTACGGACAGAATTATCGTGGTGTTTGTTCTTTAAGAACAGGTATTAAGGATTCACTTAACATCGTTACCGTAAAAGTACTTACTCAGATCGGCCCTCAGGCCGGTTTCGACAAACTGATTGATTTCGGTTTCACTACACTTGTTGACAGAGAAGTAACCAGAGACGGTCAGGTTATGTCAGATATCAACCAGGCTCTCGCTCTCGGCGGTATTACTCACGGTGTTACAAATATGGAAACAAATGCCGCATACGCAAGTATCGCAAACGGCGGTATTTACAATCAGCCTCTTTTATATTCAAAGGTTACAGATGACGAAGGTAATATAATTCTCGACAGTTCAATGTTTGAACAAAGAAGAGTTTTAAAAGAAACTACAGCATTCCTTCTTACAAGTGCAATGCAGGACGTTATCAGAAACGGTACCGCACACATGGTTGACTTCGGTAACATGTCTATCGCAGGTAAAACAGGTACAACCTCCTCCTACAACGATATATGGTTCGCCGGTTATTCACCGTATTACACAGCTACCGTATGGGTTGGTTTTGACAATAACGTAGACCTCGGAAAAGACCAGCATGATATAGCTAAATACCTTTGGAAAGAATGTATGCAAAGAATCCATTCGGATCTTCCCAATACTTCATTCGATATTCCTAACGGTATTACAACCCGTGCCATCTGCTCTGAGTCCGGTAAGATACCCAATGAAGGCCTCTGTGACGACCATATCAGAACAGAATACTTTGAGGTCGGTACGGAACCCACAGAATTCTGTGATGTTCATTATAAAGGCATTATATGCGCTTACGACGGCAAGATTGCCTGTGAGACATGTCCTTTCGCTGTAGAAGGTGTTGCTACTCTTCCTCTCAAAGAATCAGAGGCTCTTGATTACGGCAAGAACAGTGTTGAAGATAATCACTGTATGCACAATTCAGAGTTCTATGCTCAGGAGAACTATCAGGATATCTTAAATGCACAGATGTGGGAAATTCAGTCCAGACAGTAAATAATTCAGATTATATACACTAAAAAAGATTCGGATTTTATTCCGAATCTTTTTTATGATTAAATTCATTTTTAACTAATCTTCAGAAGATTCTTCAGTGTTTTCATCGCTCTCTGTTTCTTCGTTTTCCGAAGCAGCTGCATCATTTGAAGAATTATCTAATTCCACATATTCTTCATATACACCTAAATCGTTTAAGAACATCGGAACGATTTCAACATATTCTGCGTAAACATAAGCAGGCTTTCCGTCGTATTCAATCTTAATCCATTCTGAACCTTCTCCGGATATAATCTTGAAATCATATCCTTTATACGCAGAGCCAAGACGCTCATAATCGGTACCCGGGCCTGATCTGATATTTACATTGTCTTCAATTAATCTTGCACGATTATGTACATCAATCTGTACGGTCTTATTCTGGCTTTCTTCCTTTTCCTTGACCTGCATCTGGATTTCTTCCATATCTACCTTTTCCTTAACCGGAAGGTAATAATTGGTATCCTCTTTTACGACTTCAGGTCTGGTGGCGATTTTTACCACACAAAAGATAATAGCAATGGAAAGACAGATAATAACGCCATACATGATAGAAGTTCGTGACTTTTTATCCAGTAACGACATTTAAGTTTACCTGTAAAAATATTTATTTACTGTTTTGTTGCATAGAAAGCAATTTCTTCGGTATAAGGAGTTTCCATATCACCATACTTAATTGAAATGGTCATGTTTCCGGAAATGTAATCTCCGTCTGCAACGCCAACCATATCAATTGTATAAGTACCGGTTGTATCTTCAAATCCGAATAAAGAATTTGAAAGATAACCGTTTAAATCGGTATCGGTAACAGAAAGGCTGTAAGTACCATTGTCTTTAACTATAATATCTCCGCCTTCATATTTACCCTTTGCATAATCGCTGTAGGTAATGAATGTCTTGTTGTTAAATCTCTGATATCCGAGATAATCGCCCATATTAACGATCAAATCCCAAGCTGCGGGAGTTGTGTCAGAATCCTCATAAAGAGAAATTGCAAAATCGTCATAAGAATTGTCTGTATAAAGATCTGTAACGTCAATAGTAACACCGTTATCTGCAAGATAATCAGCAAGTTCCTGTGAACCGTATGTATTAACTACCTGACTTGTACCTGCATAATCACCATAATATGAAGATGACATTGTGTAATCATTATTAGGTGTTGCAGTTCCTGTAAGTTTATCCTTAAATACAAAGAAAGCAATTAATCCGCCGATTACAAGTAAAAGAACAAGGAGTAAAACAATAACTACAAAGATAATTGCAGCAATGAGACATCCTTTTCCTTTCTTCTTGGGCTTGTCTGCTTTTTCTTTTTTCTTCTTTTCTTTCTTATCTGCGACAGGAGCTGCAGGAGCAGGCGCGGGAGCAGGTGCAGACTGAGGTGCAGGTTCTGCAACGGGTGCAGGTGCGGGCTGTTCTGCTACGGGAGCAGGTACAGGCTCTTCAACCTTAACTTCTTCTATAACTTCAGCTACAGGAGCAACAGCCTCTTCTTTAACTTCGGCTACTGCTTCAGCAACTTCTTCTTTCTTCTCTTCTACAGTTTCAACAACTTCTTCCTTAACTTCGGCAACTGTTTCAACTGCTTCTTCTTTTACTTCTTCTACAGTCTCAGCAACCTCTTCTTTAACTTCGGCTACTGCTTCAACTGCTTCTTCCTTCTTCTCTTCTACAGTTTCTACTACAGCTTCTTTAACCTCAGCAGCAGTCTCAACAACTTCAGTTTTTACTTCTTCAGCTGCTTCTGCAACAACCTTGGTTCCGCAGTTAGAACAAAACTGTGCGCCGTCAGGAAGTTTGGTTCCGCAAGTACTACAATACATAACAATTCTCCTTTACCCATAATATAGCTAAATCGTTCATTTTAAATCGATTACGCTTAATTTTTCACAAATTTTATTATACCATTTCAGACACTTCAAATACAACTCTAAATGAAACTATTTTATTGACAAATTTTATACGCTTATGATAATATATATCACGTTGCAAATGCTGCTATGGCTCAGTAGGTAGAGCGTCGCATTGGTAGTGCGGAGGTCACGGGTCCGATTCCCGTTAGCAGCTCTCGCGTTAAGCACAAGTAAAATAAAAATCAAAAAGCGCACCTCAAGCTTGCTTGAAAGGTGCGCATTTTTTATTTTTATTTGACGCCGCTCGCGGTGAAATAAATGCGTTAGCATTTATGAATGCGCGAGCAACTTGTGCTTAACGCTCGAATAATGAGCGAGCGCCTCGTGCTTTACGCGAAAGCGTGAGCACTTGTGCTTTACTTCAGCTCTACCTTATCCCAGGAATCTGCAGGTACAAATGCAATGTATGTCTTGCCTGTATTAAGCTTTATTTCTTCACCTGATGATTTGTAGTAATAATGAGTGATACCTTCGGGTGTTGCCTTTGACCATGTAATGGGAACTGCAATACCTCTTGATAAGTAGTATCCTTCATGTGATGTCGAATCTGTTACATTGTATGTAAGATATCCGTTCTGATCGAGCTGTGTGAAAGAAATGCATTCAAGGATTACATTTGTAAAGCTTGTTATCTCTCCGTCAAGAGCATCGATATGAGCCTTGTCGTATTCGTAATACTCGTATACTTTCTTATCAGCATTATACTTAAGCTGAGTTTTGTTGTGAGGGAACGGTAAATCAACATCAACAACTTTCTTTCCGTCTTTGTTATCTTCTATCTTGTTGTCGCCCTTAGGAGCAAATTCCCAGTGCTTGCCTTCATAATACTTGTTATATTCAACAGAATATCCGGCCTTTTCGATTCTCTCACCCAAACCGCTGAAAGATTTGCCTGTATTGGGATTGGTATATGACTCGTATGTTACATATTCGGTGAATTCCGAAGGTTTGCCGTTTGAATATCTTGCAAAACCGCCTGAAAGGTTGTTGCAGTAAGGCATTCCGATATAGTTATCGATATAGAAAGGTCCGCCATCGTGAACAAGGATTGCGTTCCATTCTCCGGAAAGCATTACGTTCGTTGTACGTGTACTTCTGATACTTCCGAACTGCTCAATCTTTTCATAGTCCTTAACAAGGCACATGAGTCTGGTAATTCTTCCGTTAGCGGTTGAATTCATAAGTTCGTATACAACATCTGCCTGATTAACTCCATAGTGATCAAGAGCGGTAAGTTCATTATCGACCATAATTGCTACGGGTCTCTGTTTTTCAAGTTTCTCGTCAATCCATTCGTTTGTAAGTTCACTTCTTACAAAACCTTCTTTGGTTTCTTCGTAAGTATCTTCTTCTTCAGGCTCTTCCTCAACGGGAGTAATGATATCCGATTCAATTGAAACAACTGTTACAGGCTCTTCTTCCTCGGGAAGTCCTGTTAAATCAGGATCCTTTTTACATGCAATAGAAAATGCAAGGATTGAAATCATACTTGCGGATAAAGCCGCGATGGTTGTGATCTTCTTTAAATTCATAAAGCTATCCTTTCAACATAAAACTTTGTGTAATAAAACACCAATAAATTATATCACTTATATATACAAAATAAAAGATTTTTCGCTATTTTAGTCATTAAACTGTCCGTATCTTTCCTTTTCGTACAACAAATTCAGTTCGAAAATATCTTCATTCATGAGCTTTTGGATATCTTCAGCTCTTTCACGCGGAGTATGGAATTTTTTCAGTTCGTAACCTTTTTTGATATTTTTCTCAATAGCCTTCTTGTATATTCTTCTAATCTTCGAAAGTTTTTCCTTTTTCACGTTTCTTTTACGAACAATCTTTTCTCTGATTTCTATCATTCCTTCATCTTCAATGGTCTGAGTCTGAATCTCTCTTCTTACAGACAAGGATTTTATGATCGAAATCATGATCTTGACAAACACAAACAATAATACGAGCGCAAGAAAAACAAAGATTATTACCGAAATAACGTTAAATACAGGATTTGCTGCACCGTCAGTTACCTCAGGCTCTTCCATTATGGCTACAGGGATTTCTTCATCAGATCTTATAAGCAGATCAAATATCCATCCTATAAACTTAAGAACATATCCGAGAACAAATCTTAATCCGGCCGCAAATTTATCATATAAGAAAAGTGCAAGGCTATCGAGCTTTTCGATTTTTGCAACAACCATTATCACAAAGGACATAACGATAAAAGGAATTGCCAGTTTGGAATCGTTTAGAAGCATATCGTCGAGAGGCATCTTTTCATTGTTTTTTCTCTCAATTGATAATAAATGCGCATTCGAGAAGAAAAGTCTGAAATAATACAGCATAACAAATGCCACACCAATTACAAAATATGCAAACATGGTTGTTCTTAACGAAAGAATGTCCGCAACAAGATATCCGATTGCAGGAAGCAGTACCAGTACTACTCCGACATATTCAAAACCCTGACCCTGAGCCTTAAAATAGTTCCTCATGTTCGTAATAAATACGATAAATAAAACAAATGCAAAAGCCATTTTTTGAAGCGGATCAATCGGAACGAATATAATACCCAGAACAAGGAATGCATGCGTTAAACCGTAAACGGCAAAATTATTCAAAAATGATTTCATTTTACCGAATATCATTCTGATAGCCAGTGAAAACAAAAGCATGATAACAGTTCCGGCCGGCAGGACGAAATTAAAAGGTACTTTATACATTACATCCCAGATTTCGACCACTGAAATGTAAATCAGAATAACCATTATGAAATTGGCGGCTTCAGCCAGATTGTAATATCTTCTACTTTTCATAATTTATTACCCATTTAAAGGTATCGTTTCCGTTTTCAGCAAAAGGAGTAATATCCGCATAATCAAAATCCGGAATAATAAGGCTTACATTGATGCCTTCCCTTTTAAGCTCATAAAATTTATCAGCAAAATCATTTTTTCTGTAATTGGAAATAAGAATATAATCATTGTCGGCTTCGCGGTCAATATGCTCTTCTATAAGGTCCACAAATGATGTACACACATCCTTTACCTGTATTCTTGCAAGCGCCATATCGATATTTCTTACATGACCGTCATCGCAGCCTGCATCAACGCCGATAGGCTCTTCTGTTTCATAATCGGTTCCGTTGGAATACAAAGCAGTAGGAATCTGCTCGCCTACAAAATAATCCGCAAGACATGATGCTATTTTTATCGACCATTCTGCGAGTTCTTCTGCATTTCTGATTAAGTTCATATCGAGATTAAGGAGAATAACCACATGCTTTGTATTGGTTGAATTGAATGTGTTTACATGAAGAAAATCACTCTTTGCGGTTGCTTTCCAGTTAATATGGTTCATCGGATCGTACGGCTGGTACTCTCTGATAGAAGAAAACTCAAACGGATCTTCATTGATTTTGATTCTTTTAACAACATCACCCGTAAATCTGATAATATCGTCGTTAATGTTCTCTCTTCTTATTCTTGCAGGAAGAACAAGCACGGTTGAATATTCTTCGGACGAGGCAAAATTGCTCTTATCCATAAAAATATCCTTACAGATAATATCGATGGAGGTGATTTTGTATTCGCCTCTTTTAGAAGCCTGGAAAGCATATTTTCTGGTGATTATCTGAAAAGGTCTGCACGTAAAATAATCGTTTCTGTAATACTGGTCCGTTACGGCGGAGTTCTTTTCCTTGGGGAAAATAAAAGTTCTGGTAATGGAGAATTTCAGCTGTAAAACAGGCAATAAAAGAGCCTTGTCGTTTTTTATGACTTCGACAAGCGCATTTTTATCGCCCTCTCTTACGACAGGTTCTTCAAAATCAATATCAACTTGTAATCCTTTCAACCAGTTCTTTTTGTAAACTCTTCTCTGAATGAGAAACAAAATCAAACCGATTGCAAGCACTAAAAGCAGTCTCATTGGTCAACTCCGAATTATTGTTGATTAAATTCCTCACTGGGAACTTCCACACGGCTTACAAGCGCATTCAGATACTGTTCCTTGGATGTACGGTCTTTTCTGTTGATGAAAAGAATTCTGTGCATAAGAACGGGAATAATCAAGTTCTTAATATCGTCAGGAAGCACATAATCTCTTCCGTCGATAAGTGCAGAGGTTTTTGCTGCTTTTAAAAGAGCCAGTGTACCACGGGGACTTACGCCCATGTATGTACCGGAATCTGCTCTGGTAACCTCACATACTCTTGCGATGTATTTAATTAAATCCTGATGAATCTTTACATCTTTTAAGAGGCTTCTGATTTCGATAATATCTTCTGCTTCAACAACATTGCTTAAAGTCTCTAAAGGCTCGTCATTTTCAAATCTGTTAAGCATCTTAACTTCTTCTTCGAGAGTCATATTACCGATGGTTAATTCCATCATAAATCTGTCGAGTTCGGCCTCGGGAAGAGGGAATGTACCTGCAGTTTCAACTGGGTTCTGCGTAGCGATTACAAAGAAAGGCGATTCAAGCTTTCTGCTCACGCCGTCTACGGTTACCTGTCTCTCCTGCATTGCTTCAAGAAGTGCGGACTGGGTTCTGGGAGTCGCACGGTTAATTTCATCCGCAAGCAGAATATTTGTAATGATGGGACCGGGAACGAAATTGAATTTCTCGCTCTGTCTGTTATATACGTTAAGACCAATGATATCGGCAGGAAGCAAATCGGGAGTAAACTGAATACGACTGAACTTAGCATTGATGGACTGTGACAAAGACTTCGCAAGCATGGTTTTACCTGTGCCGGGAAGATCTTCAAGAAGCACATGTCCGTCAGCAATAAGGCAAATCAGCACATTTCTTACAGTTTCGTCTTTTCCGACTATTACCTTTCCGATGTTATCCCTGATTAAATCAACTTTCTCTTTTGCTTCTGCAATATTCATAGCTCATTTCCTTTCCTTTTATGTGAGTTTATTAAATATCTTGCGTAAACGGATACATTTACAATATTGTTATCGGCATTTCTTTGCAATATATTGCTTTCCAATAAAAAAGTCATACTTGCAGTATCTTACTGCAAATATGACATATTTTATCAATAAAAACAACCGATATTTTATACTAAATTACTCGATAAATGACATAATTATTCAATATGTAGTGTTTTTTAGGTAAAAATAACCCATATATTTGTTTATATAATGGCATTTTGCCAAAACGCTCATAAAAAAGTGAACAAAGCTTATTTGTCGTCTATAAACATAGCGTCACCGAACGAAAAGAATCTGTATCTTTCTTTTACGGCCTCTTCATATGCTCTTAAAACATTCTCTCTGCCTGCAAGTGCGGAAACAAGCATAATAAGTGTTGACTCAGGCAGATGGAAGTTTGTAATAAGGCAGTCTAAAACCTTAAACTTATATCCGGGATAAATAAAGATACTTGTATCCCTGCTCTCTGCTCTTACCGTTCCGTCATCATCAGCTGCTGATTCAATGGTACGGCAGCTCGTGGTTCCGACACAGATAATTCTTCCGCCGTTCTTCTTGGCTTCATTTATAATATCAGCCGTTTCCTTTGTAACCTGATACCATTCGGAATGCATATGATGATCGAGGATATTATCTTCTTTTACAGGTCTGAAAGTACCTAGACCTACATGTAAAGTTACATATGCTATCTTTACGCCCTTATCTTCTATTCTTTTAAGAAGTTCGTTTGTAAAATGAAGGCCTGCCGTCGGAGCAGCTGCAGAACCGTCATATTTTGCATATACGGTCTGATATCTGTTCTTATCCTGAAGTTTGTGTGTTATATAAGGCGGAAGCGGCATTTCACCGAGCTTATCCAATATTTCTTCCCATATACCGTCAAACTCAAATCTTATGATACGGTTTCCTTCCGGTGTTATGTCAACCACCGTGCTTTTTAAGATACCGTCACCATACGAAAAAGTATATCCGATTTTAGCCTTCTTACCGGGCTTAACCAGACATTCCCAGTCAGTATCGGAAAGTCTTTTAAGCAAAAGAAACTCAACACTTGCTCCCGTGCCTTCTCTCACACCGAATAATCTCGCGGGTATAACCTTGGTGTTATTAAGCACAAGGCAGTCACCGGGATTAAGATAATCGATGATATCGCTGAAACGATGATGCGAGAATTCACCGGTATATTTATTCAGTTTAAGTAATCTTGATGAAGAACGGTCAGCCAGAGGGTCCTGCGCAATCAGTTCTTCGGGAAGATCATAGTAAAAGTCAGATTTTTTTAATTCCATATTACATGTTCTTCAAGAATGATATATATCCACGATATGTTTCGTAGATATCAGCCTTGCTTGTTGCTTCATAAGGCGCATGCATGTTAAGTACAGCTACTCCGCAGTCAATTACGTTCATACCGTATTTTGCAAGCATAAATGCGATTGTTCCGCCGCCGCCAAGATCTACCTTACCAAGTTCTGCGAGCTGGAAGTCAACATTATCTTTTGCGAAAATGCTTCTTAATGCTCCGAGATATTCCGCATTGGCATCGTTAGAGCCTGATTTACCTCTGGAACCGGTAAATTTGCAAAGCACCATTCCTTTTCCGAGATAAGCAACATTCTTCTTATCAAAGCTTGATGCATATGAAGGATCGAATGCACTTGATACATCGCTTGAAAGCATATTTGAATTTGCAAGCATTCTCTTTAATTTAATCTCTGAATAATCATCGCAGAGATTTAAGAGCTCTGCCATTACGTTTTCAAATAACTGAGACTGCATTCCCGTAGCGCCTACAGAACCGATTTCTTCCTTGTCCGTAAGAATGCAAACTGCGGTTCTTTTAACCTTCTTAACCTTAAGCATTGATTTGTAAGAAGGGAATGCGCATACTCTGTCGTCCTGACCGTAACCAAGTACCATTGAACGGTCTAAGCCTGCTTCTCTTGCTTTACCTGCAGGAACGATTTCAAGTTCTGCGGAAAGGAAATCCTCTTCCTCAATATCGTAATATTTCTTTAAGATATCAAGAACCGACTTCTTAACGGCTTCTTTTTCTTCTTTGTCTTCTTTTATGGTCTTAGCTTTAGTATTCTTATCATCTTTTGCTGCAGGCTTATTGCCGATGATGATATCAAGGGCTTCGCCCTCAATTACCTTGGCTGCTTTCTTTTCAAGCTGTTCCTGCGAAAGATGAATTAAAAGATCCGAGATAAAGAATACGGGATCGGTATCTTCTTCGCCAAGATTGATGATTGCTGTTGTGCCGTCCTTTTTGGCAACTACGCCGTGAATTGCAAGGGGAATGGTTACCCACTGATACTTCTTAATACCGCCGTAATAATGCGTATCAAGATAAGCGATTCCGCTGTCTTCATATAAAGGATTTGCCTTAACATCAAGACGCGGAGAGTCAATATGTGCACCGAGAATATTTACGCCGTCTTCAAGCTTGTCGCTTCCGACATTCATCATAATGATGGACTTGTTCATCTTAACGGAATAAACCTTATCTCCGGCTTTTAACTTCTTTCCTGCCTTGATTGCATTGTTAATATCGATATATCCCTCTTTTTCAATATCGTTAACTATCTTTTCTACGCATTCTCTTTCGGTCTTACACTCGGAAATAAAATCGATATAATCACTCGTAAAAGATTCGAGTTCCTTTAACTGAGTTGCATTGTACTTATTCCATACGCATTTATTATCCATGATTTTCCCTCCGTAATCTCTCTATTTCCCGTTCATCATTTATTCGGTCTATCTCTTTTATTTTTTCTTCTTTTAGTCTCTTCTTTTTCTTATTAGATTGTACAATTAAAATAATTATAATTGCAGTAATAATTGCAATCATCGTTAAAATCGAAAGAACGATTGCCCCATCAAGAATCAATCCGACGAAAAGAAAGATTTCCCATCCAAAAACAAGCATAAGAATTACTGCTTCGGTGTCTAAATTGCCATTGGCCAAAACCTGAATAAATAAAATAACGGATAAAACAGTAAACATTTTTTAACTTCTTATATCAACATCCAATTTATACTTAAGGTTACCGAGAATCTTCTTAACATACTTATCAACTGAGTCTGCCTCGAAGTCTTCTTCAACGGGAGTAAATGTAATAGAAAATGCAAGGCTCTTCTTGTCGGAAGGAATATTTTCACCTTCATAAATATCGAAGAGTTTAACATTGGTAACATACTTGCAGGCACCCTTAATGGTATCTTCAACGCTGCCACATGAAACATCCTTGTTCATAAGAAGTGCAAGGTCTCTGTTAACCGATGCGAACTTTGATAAAGGCTTGAAGCTTGCCTTTGTATCAAGAGCATAGAGATAATCAAGATCAATCTCTAATATATAAGCAGCAGTTCTTAAATCAAGTTTCTCTGCCACTTCGTATGCAACCTTTCCAAGATAACCGATTACGTTGTCGCCTTCTTTGATGGCTGCTGTCTGATAAGGATGAAGGAATGTCTTTTCTGCAGGCTCATATTTGAATTCTGTGAAGAAAGAATCAGCTACCGCATTTGCAATTCCCTTAAGTGAATAGAAATCATATTTATCACCAAAAATTGCAACGCAGAGTGTCTGCTTCTCTTCAGGATACTCGGTTAAAGGAAGGCTCTTGGGGATAAATCTCGAAGCAACTTCATAAAGT
>JAEEOJ010000032.1 GCA_016284175.1 Lachnospiraceae bacterium
TACACGGTCTGCGCTTAAAGCAATTCGTTCGTCATGTGTGATAATGATGACCGTCTGGTTGTTTTCACGGTTGAATTTTCTTAAGAGTGAGATAATTTCCTTGCTGTTTTTTGAGTCGAGGTTACCTGTGGGCTCGTCGGCTAAAAGAAGCGCGGGATGATTAATCAGGGCTCTTCCGATGGAAACTCTCTGCTGCTGTCCGCCGGAGAGCTGGTTCGGAAGATGTTTTAATCTGTCTTTAAGTCCGAGCTTTTCCACGAGATCTTTTAAAAGTTTCTTATCGGGTTTCTTACCGTCTAAAAGAATCGGAAGAGTCATGTTTTCCTCAACATTCAAGATAGGTATCAGATTGTAAAACTGGTAAATGAGACCAATCTGTCTTCTTCTGAAAATCGCAAGGTTGTTTTCGTTTAACTTTCCGATATCCGTTCCCGAGATGATGACCCCGCCCGAAGTCGGAGTGTCAACTCCGCCGAGTATATGTAAAAGAGTGGATTTACCGCTTCCGGAAGGTCCGACGATTGCAACAAACTCGCCCTGTTCAACTTCAAAGGAAACATCCTTTAAGGCATCAACTTTGGTTTCGCCTTTTCCGTATTCCTTACAGAGATTTTTGATTTCAAGTATTTTCATTTTGTACTCCCTTCGTTAGTAAAATGTGTATGTTTATTAAGCGCTTTTTTTCATCTTATGAGACCATAATAAAAAAGCCACCTTACAAACAAGTGACTTTTTTATTACAGTTTTGTAATATTCCAAATTTATTCGTTTCCGATGGTTAAAGCATCAAGAACCGTATGGATATCTTCGTCCGTAAAATCAGAGAAATGGATGGCGCCGTAATAATTGTCGTAAGAAATCATCACTATGGATTCTCTGCCCATTACGGTCTCGTTGTCAATTATGGTGTATACATTTTTATCCTTGGCTTCATAGGTCCTTTCGTTTGAAGGATTGTCAAGTTCGATATTAAACTGATGAACAGTATCATTGGGATTAAGGTAATATTCTTCGCTGTAATAGTAGAATTTGCCTTCCCAGTCAACTCTTACAGTTGCAGTTACCGATTCAAGTATGTCACTGTCTTCATGATAATTAACTCCTACAGTCAGCACATCTCCGACATGATTTTCAAACCATCTGTCCATCGGATTGTCAGCTATGGCTTTTTCGTAATCATCATACAGATAAGAAGTGTTCTTAAATACTCCGTATAACAAATCAACTCTTTTATGAATCCAGTTTACCCTTCCGTCTCCGTCAATATCTTCAAGAATCTGGTCTTCCAGGGAATAGTCCGGAAGCCTCTTCTCGGGATCAGGAGTATCTCTTTGAACGTAACTGTCATTTTCCACATACATTTTATCAGGTTCGGTATGTGTTTTTCTGATAATTCTGGATGCGGCGATAACTGTAACAGAGACCGCAACAATCGCTACCATTATTATTGCGGCGCTTCTTAAAGCTGTTTTAACTGCGGGCGGAAGCGCACGTAAGGCTTTGCTTTGTTTATAATTTAACGCTTCATTTATATATGAATCGTCAATGCCCGAAAGCATGATTTCAATCTGTTCTTTATTCATAGTATCCCTCCTTCGTCAAGTGGGCTTTTAATCGTTCTTTGGTTCTGTGAAGATGTACATTGATATAGTTTTTCGAATAACCCGTATCTTCGGAAATCTCTTCCAAAGTCATATTAAACCAGAATCGTTTAACGAATATTACGCGGTCGGTTTTCTTAAGGGTTTTCAAAAAAGAATTGATTGAAGCCTGTAATTCTTCTGCTTCGATTTCTTTTAGCACATCCGAATTTGCTGTCAGAACTTCTTCGAGCTCACCTATCGAAACATCATAAAAGCTGTTTCTTTTATCAGCGGTATTGTATCTGAGTTTTTTAACGGAAATATTTCTTGCGAGTCTGCAGATATAAGCCGCAAAAGGGTCGGGATTTTCAGGCGGAATTGTATTCCAAAGTGCCATATAGGTATCACTTACGCATTCATCGGAATCTTCTTCGTTTCTTACGATGCGATATGATACACTTCGTGTTAATTTTCCGTACTTTGAAGATGTTTCTTCAATGGCCTG
>JAEEOJ010000001.1 GCA_016284175.1 Lachnospiraceae bacterium
TTCGTCCACGATTTCGTTTTTGGCGATTACGATGTCGATTTTTCTGTCTTTCAGGTAATGATTGAGGACATCGATATGGTCTCCGACATTGTAGCCGTCGGTTTCGCCGGGCTGTGTTACGAGGTTGGAAATGTACATAAGAGGAGCTTTTGCAACTTTTAAGGTCTCAACCACTTCTTTTGAAAGGAGGTGGGGGAGAATACTTGTGTAAAGGCTGCCGGGACTGAAGATGATCAAGTCTGCTTCGAGAATTTTGTCTTTTACTTCTTCGCAGATATGAACATCATGGTCGTAATAAAGTCTTTTTATGTCTTTTATGTGCTCGCTGACACATTCCTCGCCGATAAAACTGCCGTTATCGCCTTCGCCGACAAGGTCTACTTTTTCCTCTGTTAAAGGAAGCACGGTACCTTTTACCTGAAGAAGTTTGGCCATGTATTTGGTGGCTTCCGCAAGGCTTCCCTTGGTATCGATTAATGCTGCCAGCATAATGTTTCTGACGGGATGGTTGTGAAGTGAACCTTCCTTGGAAAATCTGTAGCCCATCAGGTTAACGAAATCCGCATCCACATTGGCCATGGAAAGAAGCACTTTGCCGATATCGCCGACTGCGGGAATATTTAATTCTTCCTTCAAAACGCCGGTACTTGAGCCGTTATCGCTGACCGCAATTACGGTTGTAACGTCGAGCGGAAATAATTTTAATCCGGAAAGCACGCAGGAGAGTCCTGTACCGCCACCGAAAACTACTATCTTTTTCATCTTTTATCCTCGCTATAATACACCGTTTAAAAGTGTCCGAAAATCTTCCCTGTATATAAAATTTTATCAAAAAAGGGGTTTCTTAGAAACCCCTAAATTTTTACATTGCACCGCTGCCTTTTAAGACAACCCAGATTGTTTTAAAGATGATTCTGAAATCTCTTCCCATGGTCCACTTGGTGATGTATTCACGGTCAAGTCTGACCACTTCCTCGAAGTCTGTGATTTCGGATCTTCCGCTTACCTGCCAGAGTCCGGTAATACCGGGCTTGATTGTCAGCCTTGCTCTGTGATGAAGATCATATTTATCCCATTCATCGGGTGTTGGCGGACGTGTTCCTACTAAAGACATCTGTCCTAAAAATACATTGAAGAACTGAGGGAACTCATCAATACTGTGGTCTCTCATGAACTGGCCGAGTCCCGTCTTTTTCTTTCCGCTTGCTGTAATTCTGTTTCCGATAATTCTCGGGTCGAAATCAAGCTTAAACATCATTCCGTCAGCATTGCGGTTCTGGTCCATATATTCTTTTTTTCTTTCCTCCGCATCGGGATACATGGTACGGAATTTGACGATTTTAAATCTCTTTCCGTTACGTCCGATTCTCTCCTGTGTAAAGAAAATGTTTCCGGGAGAAGAAATAAAGATAAGAGGTCCGAAAATAAGTGCAAGAACTATGGTTACAAGACTTCCTGCAATACCTGCAAGAATATCTATTATTCTCTTTAAAAGAAGCTGTCTGGGTGAAGCATAATTCAAACTCATTGTAACAACGGTCTGTCCTGCCACACGCTCAACTATCTGGTCTTTGTTTTCAAATTTTACGAGGTTTGCAACCGAGAAATGAACCGTTACGCCGGTTTCAAAAAGTCTGTCGATAACCTTTTTGATTTTAGGATCGGTGGCTTCACTGAAGAACATGACCTCGTCAACCCATTCCCTGCAGACAAACTCGGGAGTTTTTTCAAACGGGCAGACTACGGGAACGCCCTGGATTTCTTCTTCTCTCGCAGGATTGTCGATAAGCACAATGCCCTGAATTACGAACATCTCGTAATTGTGCATGTAAATCTCTTCAAGAATGGATTCGATTTCGTCACGGTGTGCGACAATAAGAAGTGAACGGATGCCCGCCTTGTTCATTCTCGAAAGGATGAGTTTTTTGTAAATTATTCTTGTGACATATGAAAGCGCGAGATGAATTGCACCGCAGTAGAATATGGTCAGTCTGGATATTTCGTTTGAGTACTTTGTGACATAAAGGCCGAATGTGGTCACCAGAATAATAAGCATGGTATGCTTAATAGTGGCTGTCAGTTCGTTGTAAAGACCTCTTTTTATAACATTTTTGAATGTTTCACTGAAATATGAGATAACAAGTTCGTCAATTAAAAGGAAAAAAGCAACCGCAAGATAGGTATCGCTATGCCAGAATGCGAATTCCCTGTGGCGGATAAAATATGCAACAACATAGGAAATCTGGAGACAAATAATCTCCAGCAATATAAAATCCCAATGCTTGAGCCATCCCTTTGGCTTCTTTCTGTACATATTCCACCTTCCCCTGAGCCGCTTTTAAAAATCATTTATCTTAAAGTAAAACTTTATTCCTCTTCTTCGGAATTACCATAATTACCATAATTTCCGTAGTAATTACCATAGTACTTGCCGTAGTATCTTCCGTAATACTTGCCGTAGTATCTTCCATAATATCCTTTGTTGTTAAGAGCCACTTCGTTGAGTACGCATCCTAAAATCTTGCATCCTGCAACTTCAAGCTGCTCTAAACTCTTTCTGGCAAATCTGTAACTGATTGCTCCGGATTTAACTACAAGTATTCCGCCGTCACACTGCTTTGATACGATTGCCGCATCGATTACGGAACCAACGGGCGGTGTGTCCACGATGATAACATCAAAAATTTCTTTTGCCTGGTTCATAAACTGAATGAATCTGTCACTTCCCAAAAGTTCACTGGGGTTGGGCGGTACGGGGCCTGCAAATACCAGATGGAAATTAGGAACATCCGTAGAGCACAAAACATCCTCGAACTGAACTCTGCCGATAAGAAAATGGGAAAGTCCGAACTGAACACGACCCTTTTTATAACGGCTCTTCATAATGGATTTACGAAGATCGGCATCAACAAGGAGCGTTTTCTTTCCTGCCTGCGCAAAGCTTAATGCAAGTTCAAAAGAAACCGTACTCTTTCCTTCGTCGGGTGTTGTACTCGTAAAAAATACAGTCTTAACATCCGAACCCGAAAATTCTATATTTGTACGAAGCGTTTTAAATGCTTCCTGTGTTCTGAAATCAAGTTTTTTCTGCTTAAGTGATAATTCCTGCATTTCTAGTTCCTCCTTGCTTTCTTTTTCTTTTTAGATGTATCTTCATCATCCTGCATAAGAGGAATCATTGCGAGTGTGGTCATGCCGAGATATTTCTCAACATCTTCACTCGTTTTGATTGAATCGTCAAAGTAAAATCTTAAAGTAAGAATACCTGCCATAAATACAACACCGATTGCAAAACCGATTAGTGTGAATTTCTTCTTGGAAGGTTTTGAAGGCGCTGTGGGAAGATTTGCAACATCAACCACATTTACAGCTTCAATATCCATTACCGACTGAATCTGAAGAGCTGCCACATCACGGATGGCATCCGCAATAATGCGGGCTCTCTCAGGATTGGGATCTTCCACGCTTATACTGATGATACGTGTCTCTTTGGTATTGCTGACCGATACTTTTCCGACAAGCGCATTGTAGCTTTCGGGAAGCTGAAGATCATTAATAACCGTTTCAAGCACGTAACGGCTGGTGATAAGAGCCTCAAAGTCCTTTGTAAGTAATGTTGAGAGCTGTGTATCGGAATAAGTTAACGTATCGTTTGAACTGTTTTTGCTTAAAATATAAATTTTTGTTGAAGATTTGTACTGAGGCGTAATGATAAATGCGCTGATCGAAAAACCGATAGCCGCCGTAATTATGCCCGCTATTGCAATAAGCCAGAGCCAGTGCAGAAGATACATGAGTATTTCCGCTACGTCAATTTCCTGCTCGTCGTCTTTTTCATTCTGATAAATAATTTTATCCATTCTTTTTTCCCTGTTCCGTATTTCTTTAAGTTTGAAAATTAGTCAAGTTCGAATATTTCAATGGCGTTCTTAAAAAGAATCTCATCAACATATTCTTCATCATATTTGGAATAAAGATACTCGGCACACTTTTTCATACGGGGAGCCCTGTTTGAAGTATCGTGTGCATCGGTTCCTATCATATCTACAAGCTTTCTTCGAAGCAACCCTTTTACGAACTGTTTTGTAAGAAATCCTGCATCTCCGGTAACGCTTGAAGCATTAACCGTTATCACGGCGCCGACTGCTTTTAAATGTTCAATCTTTGAAGTATCTTTTCTTAATTCAAGATATCTTTCAACATGCGCCAGAATCGGAGTAAGTCCCATGCTCTGTACCGTTTCGATGCCTCTTCGGATTCTCGAATATTCATCGTCCGGGTAAAACTCTATCAGCAGATTATCCGTTCCGTTAATGCGGTTTATCTTTCCCTCGTCAAATGCCTCTTCCACGTCGCTAAAATACATTACTTCGTTTCCGAGATAAAATTTAAGGGCGATACCTTCATTATCGGCTTTTGTTCTTATTTCATCCAAAAGTTTTTCTGCGGCTTCAGGCGAAACATTGTGATGCCCCTTTTTAAAATGCGGGGTTGCAATCATCCTTGTGATGCCTTCATCCTTGGCGGTTTTAAGCATTTTTATCGTGCTGTCAAATCCGTCGGAACCGTCATCAACATTTGGAAGAATATGACAGTGGATATCCACCATTTCTTTGGCGGGATAATAATCCGTCATTAATTCATTTCCTCATTTTCTTTGTTCAAATCCACCATTTCAATATCTTCATCGGAATATGCAAACTTTTCTCTGTAATTCATATGAAGATCAATGTCTGATTTGGTATGACTGATACTTTCGACAGGTTCATCGTTTACAGCTTCGGTGTTGTTTTCGGATGTATCGAGAGTTATCTCTTCGTCCGAAACTTCTGTTTCCTCAAGCTGGCTTAAATTAAATCCGTCGTCTGCGGTCTGCACCGGCTGGTAAGTATTTTTAGTTACCTTCTTCTGAATGATTCTGAAACCTCTCTGAATGCCTCTGCCGGCAATTCCCAGTCTGTCCCAGGTTAACTTCAAAAGAAGTATTACCAGTATCGCTACGGCAAATAAACCGAGAATGATAAATGATTTTGTATTCTCATTCTGCCAGGGTTTTTTTGCTACCGCATTTACATTTTCTGTATTTACATTACCGGGTACAGTTTCCGCATTATTTTCAATCTGAACATTTTCTTCTGTTTCCTGAGGTTCTGCGGGTTCGGGATTCGTTTCTTCAGTAACTTCTTCCGTGGCAACTGTGTCTTCGGTAGTGTCTTCCGGTTCTTCGGGCTCCTCAACTTCGGGAGCTTCCATGTTTACGGTGATTTTATATTCAAGAGGTGTTCTGTTATCCTGTGTAACAAGAAGGGTAATTTCGTTTACGCCTGCTTCAAGACCTTCCGTATCGGAAACAATCTTAAAACCTTCGGGAACACTGAATTCAAAATTTTCCGTATATGCTAAATCTAATGAGTATTCTTTTACGTCTGCAGAATAATCGGGAAGCATTTCCCCGTTAAACATAATGAATTCGGGTGCATCGGCTGCGGGTGCCGCGATATGAACCGGTACTTCGGGGAATTCCTCTATAGCAAGTGCTGCACCGTTGTTGTCGGTTAAGGTGGCGTTTTCAACTTTTACGGATGTTTCTCCACCGATTACGGCATGGAAAGTGATCATGACTTTCACTCTTCCGCCGTCGGCTGAAGTACCGCTTACGGTTACTTTGCCGTTTCCGCCTTCATTGGCTCCTCCGACATATGTCAGATAATTTTCATCATAGGAAATTACTGCTTCGTAATCACCTGTTTTTTCACCGTTGTCTCCGCCTAAATAAACACCGACATTGAAATCCTGTCCGGATGTGGCATTGTACTCTGTGGAGCCGGTATAGACAATTCCTTTTGCATCTGCAGAAATGTCATAAGCAAAAAAAACAGCAATCGCAGTTATTAACCCCGCTACGATTGTAGTCATTTTTGCCCATGAAATCCGGTCTGCGTTATTCTTTTTTCCCCTATTTACATCAAACGAAAGAGTGTTCAAACCTTCGTCCTCTTTTTTCTTAATTATGTCTGAATCTTTTAGTATTTCTTTTTAATAATATGAAAAACATCCATACATTAAAAAACATTATGCGAATATGAAGTCTTATGTGAATATCTTTCGAAAAATAGGGCCTGCCCCGCCGAAACGAGGCAGGCCGCCACACTTTAAAACATCATGCATAATGATTTAAGGCAAAGAAATTATTCTATGCCAAAAGGTTTAGGCTTTGAACTTCTTAAAGCAAATTGCAGCACCGAATAATGCTACAAGACTAAGAAGACCTGTCACTGCTACAGTTACCCCTGTCTTAGGTGCAATTTTACCCTTAACAACGATAGCTACGGGTGATAATGATTTAAATGTACCGGTTGTCTTTCCGTTTAAGAGCTCAACGACTCTGATACTCTCCCATGTACCATCTGCTTTCTTATGAAGAATAGCGATGTTCTGTCCGGGATTAAGTACAGAAGTGCAAATAGTAATATCTGTATCTCCGTTAAGTGTCTTAGTAAGGCTGAACACTTTGATTACCTGAGCGTCATCCCCGAAAAGCTTTTTAGCTGCTGCTCTGGCTTCTTCCCAAATATCTTCTGATACTGCAGATGCAGGAACATCTTCTCCTGTAGCTGTAATATATGCAGAAACATCAAATCCTGATCCGCCATTTCCGGAATTTGTTGTTGTTGACGGACTGGGTGCAGCGATTGCAGTTAATGAAAAGCTCAGGCCAAGAGCTAATGCTGCAACGGTAGCAATAAATTTGGAAAACTTTTTCACTGGCATGTCCTCCTTTCTTAGATTGTGTGGCTGTATGAAGTAGTTTTTACAACCTCATAGATAAACTTATGTTACCCTCATAAATGCTTTATGTCAATTAAAATGTGAACATTTCGTGAAAACTTTAATTATTTAATTGATAAAAGAAGTAATTTTATATATTATTTATATTTTTATTTATAATATGTCCTTTTTTTGACCTTTTGGCCATGTTTTTCTTTTATGAGGGATAGCATTTTAGGAGAACCCTGAAAAAAGATCCTCCCCATAAAACGTAAAAAAGACAGTCATTTCTGAACTGTCCTTTTTAGAGAAGGTATTTCTTCTTATGGGGTATAGCAAAAAACTATAATGTATTGGGGGGTTACAAGTAATAATATACCCTCCCACCTAGTATTTCGCAATCCGCGAAATTCACAAACTTGTCAATGGTTTTGCATTTTCTTTGTGCAATATTACCAAGCGACGCCCGGATTCATAACATTGTTGAAGGTTTTCTCGAACTCTTCACGCGTAATTCGCTCTTTTTCCATAAGAAGTTTTGATACTGCATGAAGCACGTTTTCGTGCTCTTTTAGGATTTTCTCCGCTTCTTTGTAACATTCGTCAATAATACGGCGTACTTCATCGTCGATTTCTGCTGCAGTTTTGTCGCTGTAAGCTTTTGTATGCGCAAGATCACGACCGATAAATACTTCATCGGAATCTGTCTCGTAATTAATCATACCGAGCTTTTCGGACATACCGTATCTTACTACCATGCTTCTTGCGATTTCTGTAGCATTCTGGATATCGCTTGATGCACCTGTTGTAATGTCTTCTAAAATAAGCGCTTCAGCAATTCTTCCGCCGAGTGAAACCATGATTCTGTGTTTCATCTTGCCCTTTGTGTTGAACATTTCATCGGTTTCGGGAAGAGGCATAGTATAGCCTGCTGCCGATACACCGGTAGGAATGATGGATATAGTATAAACAGGATCCATGTCGGGAAGCACGTGGAAAAGAATCGCATGGCCGGTCTCGTGGTATGCAGTGATTCTCTTTTCCTTTTCGGAAACGATTCTGCTCTTCTTCTCTGTACCGATACCGGTTTTTATGATTGCTTTCTTTATATCTTCGCTGTTAATGTATGCAGCGTCGCGCTTTGTGGCAATGATTGCGGATTCGTTTAAAAGGTTTTCAAGATCCGCACCCGTATAGCCCGCAGTGGTTCTTGCAATTTCCTCAAGGTTAACGTCGCTGCCTAAGTTCTTGTTCTTTGAATGAACTTCAAGAATCTCTTTTCTGCCTTTTACGTCGGGACGGCCAACCATAATCTTTCTGTCGAAACGTCCGGGACGAAGAATCGCCGGGTCAAGGATATCTACACGGTTTGTTGCGGCAAGTACAATAATACCGCTGTTCTCAGAGAAACCGTCCATCTCAACAAGCATCTGGTTTAAGGTCTGCTCTCTTTCATCATGTCCGCCGCCCATACCGGTACCACGTCTTCTTGCAACGGCATCGATTTCATCGATAAATACGATGCAGGGCTTGTTTGCGTTGGCTTCTTCAAAGAGATCTCTTACTCTCGATGCGCCGACACCGACGAACATTTCCACGAAATCGGAACCTGAAATGCTGTAGAAGGGAACTCCTGCTTCGCCTGCAATGGCTTTGGCAAGAAGTGTCTTACCTGTTCCGGGAGGGCCCTCAAGAAGAATACCCTTGGGAATTCTTGCGCCCATCTTGGCATATTTACCGGGGTTTTTAAGGAAGTCCACGATTTCGCTTAAGTCTTCCTTCTCTTCCTCAAGTCCCGCAACATCGGAGAGTTTCTTTTTATTGTCTCTTATCATCTTGGCACGGCTCTTGCCGAAATCCATGAGTTTATTGTTGTTTCCGCCGCCTGCAACCGATGACATCATGTTGAGCATGATGACAAAGAAGAATACGCAGACTACTGCCATAATAAGAGTCGGTAAAAGAGAAATAAACCAGTTTTCACCGGGAACTTCACTTACCTGGGGATCGAGACCGTAGCCTCTTAACCACTCTTCAATTTCTGCCGTATCAGTTACATACAGCACTTTCTCCTGGCCGTCTTTTAAGGTTACTATAACCGAACCGCCTCTGGAGTTAAGCTTCTGCTCGATTTGTGCGCCCGTAACCATATTCTCTTTTAACTGGGTTTCGAGCATTCCCTTTGTGTAGGGCTTGATGCCCATTAACGCATTCGTATCCAGTTTGGAAACGAAAATGCCTATCACGAGCAGTATCGCTATTAATAATAATGCGCCGAATAATCTCGGCCCTCTTCTGTTATCCACAAATGCCTCCTGAATTATGTCTCATTATTTAAGTACTTCATCATCAATATGAACTCTTCCTATATAAGGAAGGTTTCTGTATCTCTGATCATAGTCAAGTCCGTAGCCTACCACGAAATAATCGGGAACCTGGAAACCGATGTAATCAACGGGAACTTCAACCACTCTTCTTTCGGGCTTGTCAAGCAGTGTGCAGAGTGCAAGGCTCTCGGGCTGTCTTGATTTTAAAAGATCCATCAGATGGCTTAAGGTTCTGCCGGAATCAATGATATCTTCAACAACGATAACATTTTTGCCCTCAATGCCTTCTTCTAAATCTTTTATGATCTTAATATGTCCGCTGGATTCGGTTCCTTTTCCGTAGCTTGAACAGGACATAAAATCAATCTTTACGTCAAGGTTGATTCTCTTCGCAAGTTCGCACATAAAGAAGCTGCCGCCACGAAGGATACAGATAAGAAGAATTTCCTTTCCTGCATAGTCTTTGGTAATCTGTTCACCGATTTCACGAATTCTTTTATCGACTTCCTCTTCGGAAATCATAACTTCGATTCTTTCCATATTTATCTCCTTTGATATGTAGCCACGACTATTTTTTTAGTTTCGTCCGTTACCTTATAGTAATTGCTGATACGGTAACCGACCACCCATAAAATGTGATCATTGTCGGCAAGAAGCGGAATCTCGTCGCGCTTGTCAGACGGTATCTTTTCATTCGTCATATAGTCCGACAAAAGCTTCTTCGCGTTCTGATCGTTTACGGTCAGATAATCTCCTTCGTGCCTGAACCTCACATTTAAGGAATATTTTATTTTATCATAATCAAACCATTTCGTGTACAAATCCGTGGGAATATTTTGTGAAAAATCGCGGTCCTTGATTTCAAAGTGTAGCCTGCCAAGGATGTTTTCTTTATCTTCTTCGGACACTTCTTTTTTTGTCGCAATTTTCACGCCTTCGTATACGCGCAGAGCTTCCATATTATAAATAAGGTCTCTTTTTCTGCCGGTCTGAAGTTCGAAAAGATTTAATACAGCCTCAATCTGAATCGCCGAAATATCTCTCGCTCTTCCCGCAACTTCTGTAAGTGCGCGGTGGATGACTCTTTTAACAAGCGCGGGATGTTCGTTTAAAACCGAATCTGAAATCAGAACTTCGTTTTCACTTTCCCGAACATATTTTACCCAGATTGATTCTGTCTGCTCTCTTAAATAATCCTCGATTTCTCCAAGCTGCCCTGCGCACGACGCCATGTGGTTTACAGCTTTTTCGGTAATCTCGTTCATGGTCGGAATGATTTTATGACGGATTTTGTTGCGGGCGTAATCGTCCGAAAAATTGGTCTCGTCATTCACATATTCTGCGCCTGCTCCTAAAAGAAACTCTTCAATCTCGGCTCTTGTTACGCAAAGAAGCGGTCTTATGACATTTCCGCTTTTGCATTTAACGCTTGCAAGTCCGTTGATGCCCGTGCCCCTTGCCATATTAAAGATAAGCGTTTCTGCCAGATCGTCCATATGGTGCGCAACTGCTATTTTATATTTATCTTTTCCGTATTCCTTTTCGCCCGTTTCGTTAAAAAGGCGGTATCTTTCGTTTCTGCCGGCTTCTTCCAAAGAAATGCCGTCTCTTTCGGAAATTGCGGGACAGTCTGTTTTATGAGAAATAAACTTTATACCGAGTTTTTCACAAAGATTCCTCGTAAAATCCTCATCGCGCCCTGCTGTCTCCCTGATCATATGGTTAATGTGAACCGCAGTGATGTCCAAATCATACTCACTTTTCAGTTCTTTCATTATATATAGAAGACAAACCGAATCAGCCCCGCCCGAAACGCCGAGGATGATATTGTCTTTCTTTTCAAGAAGGTTATTCAGTTTGATGTATTCGCAAACCTTTTTCATATTTATATATTTTAAATATCAATAATGTATCTTGCAATAAAAAAGAGGCAATCCGTTTTTAACTGATCCGCCTCATTTTAATCTGTGATAAAAATAATCTCGTTGTCATGTACCAGCCTGTATTTATCTCTTGCAACTTCCTCGTAGTAGGCTGTTGTCTTGGTATACAGTGCGTACTCTGCGATTTCTTCGCTTCTGGCCTGCTCCGATGCTATGAGATTCTGATATTTTTCAATCTCTGCATCATACTGTTTCTGTCTGTTTCTTAATGAAACACATCCGATTCCAATTGCTCCGGCCATTGTGACAACCAGTACCAGAACTATAATCGGAGTAATCAGAGTACTCTTCTTAAATTTTTGAATTCTATAAGCCGGCACCTGCCACCACTTCATCGAAATCGTCCCCTAAAATCCATAATCACTGCAGTCAACATGATTGTCCACCACAGTTGACATAAATAGTTTACGATTTCTGAAATTTCATGTCAAACGGTTTTTATAAAATTATGTAACCTTTTTTAAAAAATTTTTAATAATCGAACATTCGTTTTGTGTAGAATTTACGGGCATTTTTCGGGTTATTTATTAAATGTGCACCGTTCACTTATGTTAACCGTAAAAGAACGGTTTGGGTTACATAAGTTCATACATGAACTTGGCATCTTCCTTATGGATGGTCTCTGTAATGCTTGTAATCTTTGCGGTTACGGTCTTTTCACCGAATTTGATGGAAATTACGTCTCCGACCTTTACATCCGTCGAAGCTTTTGCAACTTTATCGTTGACGGTAACTCTTCCGGCATCACATGCCTCATTGGCAATCGTTCTTCTTTTTATAAGTCTTGATACTTTTAAATATTTGTCTAATCTCATGATTTATTCCTATGTGCTTCAAATCGAGCAGGGATGATGAAATCTCACTGCTCGCCGCGCCGGCCGCATGCTGCGAAGCAGCAATCTTCCTTGTGCGGCCGTGTGCATAAAAAAGGGTGGCTAAAAAGCCACCCTCGATTAGTCGATAACAATCAATTATTTCTTCTTGTTAACTTTGTCCTTTAAAGCCTTACCAGCTTTGAACTTAGGAGCCTTGGAAGCTTTGATTTTGATCTTTTCTTTTGTTAAAGGATTAAGACCAGTTCTAGCAGCTCTCTGAGCAACTTCGAATGTACCGAAGCCTACTAACTGAACCTTTCCGTCCTTCTTTGTTAACTCTGTACCAACTACGTCGATAAAAGCAGCGAGTGCCTTATCAGCATCTTTCT
>JAEEOJ010000033.1 GCA_016284175.1 Lachnospiraceae bacterium
AGATGTAGTTTAACAAACAATGTTAATGAAGTTAACAAATTGTTATCAAAATATGAACAAATTATGAACAAGTGGACAAACTCTAACTAAATATGGGAAAAAATATGACTTTTTCGGGACATATTGTGTAAATAAAAAATGCCGGCACTTTTTTGTGCCGGCACAAATGATTCTTTTATGATATTAATTGTTCAAATTCAGTTTATCCTGATAGTACTTAAGAAGTTCCGCATTGAAAAATCTTACTATCGTATAGCTGTCCGAAGGATTTCCTTCATCGTCATAAGTAAACCAGATCATCTCAAGAGTATCGGGTTCGGTCATCTGGAATGCAAAGGAATTATTCGGGTCGTTCCATTCCTCGCACTCTCCTACCCATACTCCGTAATAATCATCTCTTACACCGTCATAAAGGTCGATTGGTCTGAAAATAATCGACATATAATCGAAATCCTGAACATCTCCCTCGGAATCGGTATATTTTACACTTACATAATTTCCTTCGATGAATTCGATTTCAAAAGTTCCGCCATCCGTCTGATTACTTCTTCCGTCACTGCATTCCCAGCCGGTCATCTGCCAGTCAATATTATATAAATCGCTCCAGTCTGCATTGCCGTCAAATACTTCTGCCCATGCATCGCCGGTTTCGGGATCGACTACAAGGAGTTTGGGCATGCTCTCACATTTGATATAAACAAGGCCGTCCTCATAATCAAGGTCATATGCCCAGTAGAAAAGGCTTAAATCTCCGTCGGTATCTTTTAAACCGTATTTATGAAGTGTTTTACCGTTGGGATCGATTACTCTGAGTGAAGGTCCTTCATAACCGGTCGAATAGAAATTTCCGTCTTCGTCGAAATCATATGCGCCCAATCCGGTATCTGCCTGCCAGATTACTTCACCCGTATAAGGGTCTAAGCAATAAAGTACATAGTCAGCGATATAATAATATCCGTTATCCTTAAGACCCACATCAGCGGTGCTGTCATACTGACCGACCATTATTTCATCGGTATCATACTTCCATAATATATTTCCGTCTTTATCATAAGCGATTAAGTGCTCATAAAAGCTGGCGTTCTCGGTAGTTTCTCTTTCAACCTCAAAACTTGAAGGCATCTCCGTATTGGTTTTAACATCCTGTCCGCCGTTATCGTCATTACCCGGATCCGTTACGTTAATATCCGTATCGGGTTTTGTGACATCCGTGTCATTGCCTCCTGCGGGTTTTACGGGGTCTGCTACTGCAGTATTGGGATCCAATGCAACAACATCGTCTCCGCCTGTTAATGTACAGCTTGCAAGCATTAATGCACTTAAAACAGCAGCTGCATAAATCATTCCTTTTTTCATATCTGCACCTCTTTTACATAAAAAACAAAGTGTCCGAATTATCAGACACTTTGTATTATATCAGAATTTTCTGAATCTTGTATATCTTTCCTCAACTATTGTATCAATACTCTTTTCATTCATCTTCTTAAGGAATTCTTTCATATGTCCCTTCATGTAGGATGAAATCGAAGTAAGAGCATCTTCATCGGCCATTCCGTATTCGGGAATAATGTCCTCTATTACATTGAGTTCTTTCATATCGTGAGCGGTGATTCTCATGACTTCCGCTGCTTCGGTTGAACGGCTCGAATCCTTCC
Organism: Lachnospiraceae bacterium; assembly: GCA_016284175.1. Taxonomy (GTDB): domain Bacteria; phylum Bacillota; class Clostridia; order Lachnospirales; family Lachnospiraceae; genus UBA3766. The sequence continues at coordinate 1,656 of JAEEOJ010000033.1, forward strand.
AGAGAATCGATGCAAAGCCTTCGGGAGAAAGAATTGAATATGTTGCATTCTCTTCCATCCAGACTTCGTTTCCGACAGCAAGTGCAAGTGCGCCGCCGCTTCCGCCTTCTCCAATCATGATTGTAAGAATCGGGGTTTTTAAGCCTGCCATTTCAAAAAGGTTTCTTGCGATAGCTTCGCCCTGACCGTTTTCCTCGGCTTTAAGTCCGGGGTATGCACCGGATGTGTTGACGAAGGTAATAACAGGTCTGTGGAACTTTTCTGCCTGCTTCATAAGACGCAGAGCCTTTCTGTATCCTTCGGGTGAAGGCATGCCGTAATTGTGCTTTTTGCAGTCCTCGAGACTCTTACCTTTATTGACACCGATTACCGTTACAGGCTGACCGTCAAGATATCCGATACCGCCCATGATTGCGGGATCGTCTCTGAAATATCTGTCACCATGAAGTTCTATAAACTCATCAAATATCGTATTTATATAATCTTCGGACTGAAGTCTGAAAAGCTGTCTTGCAGCACAAACCTTATCCCATACTCCTAAAGGTTTGCTCTTCGCAGCTCTCTCTTTCATGAGTTCGGTTGCATCGTATCTTACATTGTCAAACTGCGGATCGAAGTTTGCGTAGCCTTCTTTGCGAATGTGCATCTTAACCAAATTGGCAAGTACATTTCTTAAATTGTCTCTCTCGACTATCGCATCAACAAATCCGTGCTCAAGCTGAAATTCCGATCTTTGGAAGCCTTCGGGAAGTTTCTCGCCGATGGTCTGCTCGATTACTCTGGGGCCGGCAAATCCGATGAGGGCTTTAGGCTCTGCGAGAATAATATCTCCGAGCATTGCAAACGATGCGGTTACACCGCCTGTTGTCGGATCCGTTAATACGGAAATGTATAAAAGACCCGCATCCGAATGTTTCTTAAGTGCGGCACTTGTTTTGGCCATCTGCATCAGAGAAACGATACCTTCCTGCATTCTCGCACCGCCCGAACAGCAGAAAAGAATAACAGGTAATTTTTCTTCAGTTGCTTTTTCAACCGCACGAGTGATTCTCTCGCCCACTACATGACCCATACTTCCCATGAGGAATCTCGAGTCAATTACACCGATGACAATCTTTTCACCGCGAAGAGTCGCGCTTCCGACCGTAACACCTTCGGAAAGTTTGGTCTTTTCCATAGTGTCTTCAATCTTGCCTTCGTAATCGGGAAAGTTAAGCGGGTTTTCGGTACGAATATCATCAAACCACGCTTCAAACGAACCGTCATCGACAACCATACGAATTCTGTTATTTGCTCTGACCCTGAAGTAATAGTTACATTCCGGGCAGACATACTTCATCCGCTTGGCTTCTTCTTTGAATATTTCTTTTTTACATACCGGACATATGATTGATTCAGGTGAAACTACAATGTCCGTTTTTTTGGTATTTGCTTTTTTGTTAAAATCGAATAATCCCATATGATAATCCCCTTATATTTGCAAATCTTCAAGCATCATAATTCAAGTCAACAATAAAAGTAGAATTACATAAACTTAAGCTTCCATAAACTTGTTAAAATCTTCGAGTGTATCTATATTAACCGTCTTAAGACTGCGGTCAATTTTCTTTACAAATCCCGAAAGAGTGTGTCCCGGTCCGATTTCAATGAATTCGTCGACACCGTCTTTTATCATAAGTTCAAGTGACTGCTGCCATCTTACCGATGAAGAAACCTGCTTCTTTAAAAGTTCCTTAATATCGTTCTTGTCTGTAACATATTCAGCGGTTACGTTTGCGATGTAGGGAACCTTTACATCGTTAAGTTCTATGTCTTTTAAAGCCTCTGCAAGCTGCTCTCCCGCACCTTCTAAAAGTGCTGAATGGAAAGGTCCGCTTACGTTTAATTCAACGACCTTAAGGGCACCCTTTTCTTCGAGAATCTTACCCGCTGCCTGTACGGCATCTTTTCTTCCGGTGATAACGGACTGCTTGGGATTGTTGTAGTTTGCTACGGATACCGTAAAAGGTAAAGAGCTGTCCCCCTTATCGTACATATCCTTATTGGCCATTACCTCAGCACACGCATCTTCTATTACGGAAGCATCAAGTCCGATTACAGCGCTCATTCCGCCGCCTTCGGGAACTGCATTCTGCATGTAGATACCTCTTTTACGAACGATTGCAAAAGCATCTTCCATGCTCATTGCACCCGATGCGATTAAAGCACCGTACTCGCCTAAGGATAAACCTGCGGTAAGATCGTAGGTAACGCCCTTTTCTTTTAATACTTCGAAAAGTGCTGCTTCAACAGTCAGCATACAGATTTGCGTATACTCTGTAATATTGATTTTTTCGTTTTCTTCAAAACACATTGCGGCTACGTCAAGCCCTGTGATTTCCGATGCTTTATCGAAAACCTTTTTCGCACATTCGAAATTGTCATAGAACTCTTTGCCCATTCCGATGTACTGCGATCCCTGTCCGGGAAACATAAATACTCGTTTGCTCATCTTTAATCTCCTCTCGTATAAAAAACTAGTAAAATGATTTAAGCTTTATTCCTAACTTATCCGTATATATTAGCCTTATCAACTGCACAGAATGCGAGCTTTCCTTTAGCTCTTATCTCGCCGTCAACAAATGCCTTGCAGTCAAATTTTACGAGCCCTGCTCCGCCGCCGTCTTTTGTAACTTCTATCGTAAGTGTATCTCCGGGAAGAACAGGCTTTACGAACTTAAACTCGTCGCATTTAAGAAGCACATAAATCTTGGAATCGTCCGTTCCGTCACTCTCGATGGTCACTGAGCAGAGCTGTGCGCATGCTTCTACGATAAGTACGCCGGGCATTATCGGAGCATCGGGAAAATGTCCCATAAAATAAGGCTCATTAATGGAAACATTTTTGATTCCCTTTGCATATTCTCCGCCTCTTATTTCAACAACCTTTTCAATCATCTGAAAAGGAGGACGCTGTTTAATTCTTTTCTGAACTTCGTTGATATTCATCATAAAAGAAACCTCCGAAATAATCTTTTTTACAGGCTTAATCCGCCGTCGATTACAAGCACCTGACCTGTGATGTATGCTGCTTCGTCGCTTGCAAGCATTGCAACAACTTCGCCGACTTCTTCGGGTGTTCCGAATCTCTTCATCGGAATTGTATCAAGGTATTCTGTCTTCTTTTCTTCGGGAAGTTTTTCAACCATATCGGTTCCGATAAATCCGGGAGCTACCGCATTTACTCTGATACCGTAAGGAGCGAGTTCCTTTGCCATGGTTGCTGTCATTGAGTTAACTGCACCCTTTGTAGCCGAGTATACGCTCTGGCCTGCTACAGCAAGTTTGGAACTTACTGAAGATACGTTGATGATGCAGCCTTTCTTCTTTGAGAACATCTTAAGAGCTGCCTGCTGTGAGCAGTACATATAACCCTTGATGTTAAGGTCGAGACATTTATCAATCGTATCGGGAGTCATCATAAGAACGTATTCGTCTTTTACGATACCTGCGTTATTTACAAGCACGTCAATTTTGCCGTACTTCTTTGTAATCTCACGAAACATAGGCTTTACTTCATCAAGGTTTGCAACGTTCGCCTTATATGTGTCGGCTTCGCTACCAAATCCTTCGATGATGCTCTTAACTTCATTGGCTGCATCTTCGTTTGAATTATAGTTGATGATTACCGTATAGCCTTTCTTTCCGAGTGCTATGGCACATGCTCTTCCAATACCGCGGCTTGCGCCGGTTACAAGAGCAATTTTCTTTTCGTTATCCATATTTTTCCCCTTTATTTCTGAAGTACTACTGCGCTGTAGGATCCGCCTACACCGTATGATGTAGCAATTACATATTCAAAGTTCTTTGTATCGACTTTATCCTTACGAACATTACCGCCACCGATGAAGTAAGCATCCTGTGAATCGCCGAGTTCGCCTGACAGGGTCAATGCTGCGTGTGCTGCAGAAAGTGTAGCTGCTGCCGCTCTTGCTTCACCTACATAATCTTTTACGTTGATGACTGCGATTTCTTTGCCGAATACATTTGAATAAACATTCTTTTCAAGAGTATCCACTTCGTTAACACCGTTACCGAAGCCGAATACCGCATCAATCTTGTCTACTGTGATGCCTGCATCTGCGCATGCTTCTTTAATTGCATTTGCAAGGCCTTCGTCAGAACCTGCAACAGTACCGTATTCAACACCTTCGTGTGTCTGAGCGTAACCCGCAATCTTTGCGTACTTCTTAGCAGAATGTGAAGCTGCCTGTGATGCGCTCTCAAGTGCGATTGTAACGGAACCGTCGGAGAGGTTCATTGCATTAGCGTTTGCGTAAATGTCTGTCTTTGCATCTTTTATGAAGCCTAACTGTGTATAAAGCTTGTTCATTACTGCGCTGTTTTCGTCAGTACCTGAAGCAAGCATTGCTTTTGTTCTGTTTTGTCTTATTTCATTGGCTGCATAGCAGATGGATGAAAGACCCGACTGGCTGCCATTTGTGATTGTTACATTGTAACCTCTCATGCCTGTCTTGATTGAAAGATATCCGCCTGCTGCATTGTAAACGGTGTTCGGGAAGTTGAATGCCGAACCGTTCTGTGTGCCTTCTTTTGAGATATGTTCCTGGAACTCGTAAACGGTTGTAAGAGGGCCGTCGCCTGTACCGATGATCATACCGAAGTCTTCAGCGTTTTCATCATTGAATGTAAAGCCTGCATTGTTGATTGCTTCAATACCCGATACAACCTGCATGGTTGAAAGCTTGTCGAGTTTTCTGTAGAAAGCAAGCTTAATATCGTACTTGTCAAAATCTTCTTTGCCAAGTTCTGATGAAAGATTGTTGGATGTAATTGTCTCGCCACCTTTAACTTTTTCGATATAGTTTTCGATGCCGTTACCGATGGGTGAAACAATACCCATACCTGTAATGTAGATGTCTTCATTGTTTTCTGTTTCAGACATCTTGCCTTCGTTCTTTGCAAAGATGATACTTGCGTTGCTTCCGCCGAATGCGAAGGAGTTGCTCATTACATAGTTGAGTTCTTTAGCCTTCATTTCGTTGGGCATAAAATCAATCTTGCCTGCCTTTTCTTTTAAGGCTTCAAGATCTTCTTCTGTATATCCGATTGTGGGCGGAACCTTGTTATCCGTTAATGCTCTGATTGCATATACGGCTTCGATTGCGCCTGCTGCACCGAGGCAGTGACCAACCATTGCCTTTGTGGATGAAACGCTTAAGTGATCGTTTGCATCATCAAATATTGTATGGATTGAAAGGAACTCTGCTTCGTCGTTCTTGGCTGTTCCTGTTCCGTGTGCATTGATATAATCAAGGTCTTTCTTGTCTACGCCTGATTTATCAAGTGCTCTTCTGATTGCATACATCTGGCCGATACCGTCGGGACGGGGAGCTGTGATGTGATGAGCATCGGAGCTGATACCTGCTGATAAAACATCGCAGTAAATCTTTGCGCCACGCTTCATTGCATGCTCATAAGACTCTACGATGATTGCGCCTGCACCTTCACCTAATGTGATACCGTTAGAATGGTTGAAAGGTGAGCAGGGATTTTCTGAAAGAGCGTGAAGAGCGGTAAATCCTGCAAAAGGAACGCTTGCAAAAGCATCTGCACCACCTGCGATAAATACATCGCCCACACCTGCTCTGATAAGTTCGCATGCATAAGCAACACTCATTGTACTTGCTGCACACGCATTACCTATATTTGTAACGACACCCTTTGCGCCTGCCATGTTAGCAACATGATTTGCAATGGATGCGATTGTCATCTTATTAATATCTTCTGTCTTTTCGCCTTTTTCGATGTAGTTTTCAATACTTACGACACCGCCGACACAGCTGCCCATGATAACACCGAAACGTGCTGCATCTACATTCGCGTCCGTAATACCTGCATCGTTAAGCGCTTCCTTGGAAGCCTGTAAGCAGAGCATTGAAACTCTGTCTACCTTATCGTTCATCTCGATATCGGAATCTTTTACTTCAGCTCCGAGATGTGCGTAACAGTCGTCTGAATTTACACTTCTTGTTTTATCTATTCCGGGTGTGCCTTTAAGGGCATTCTCCCAGCATTCTTCAACATTTTTACCGATTGCATTGATCATTCCTAAGCCTGTAACAACGCATCTGGCATTGATGTTCTTACTCATTTGGAAATTCTCCTTATAAACAATATTTTGTCAGGCATTATGCACGTAGGTGCGTGTACTCACGCACCTCGCGCAACTAGTATTAAAAATGTTTCGAATTACATGTTTTCTACTACATACTTAGTAAGACTTGTAATGTTGTAGAAGTTCTCTTTTGCAACTCCTGTCATAGCTACACCGTATTCTGAGTCGATGCAAGCGATGATTTCAAGTGAATCAACTGAATCAAGACCGATTCCGTCACCGAAAAGAGGGATCTCATAATCAAGTTCTTCTGCGGGAATTCTTAAATTCTCTGACAACATCTCTTTGATTCTTGCAGCAATTGCGAGTTCTTTCTCGTTCATTTTTACTCTCCTTTTTTATGGGTAAATAAATATTTATTTTATGAACCGCCGTTTCCCGGTCAGTTAATAAACCTTTTAAACTGCCGTCTCTGCGGCATCCTTTTCCTGAGCGGCTTTTTTCTCTCTGTACTTAATTACATCGTCGGTTACAAACTTAGGATTGCCGTATCTGTCTTTTAAATCGATGATGGCATCCTTGCAGACCTCTGCATATTTTTTAAGCACTACCGAAGGTCTGCCGGGCTCTTTCTGGAAATCGATGTAAATCGGCTTGCCGATGATAACTCTTACCGGCTTGAAGAAATCCACTTTTCTGTCAAGACAGATCGGAACAAGCGGAATATTGCTCTGCTTTGCAAGCATTAAAAATCCGGGCTGAAATTCAAGTAAGAGACCGTCCTTGCTTGTGTGTCCTTCGGGGAAGAAGAAAATGCTCTTTCCGTCTTCAATAACTTTCTTTCCCTTCATTAACCAGGATGTATCCATCTGTTCTCTGTCGAGAGGTATATATCTTCTGTGCATTAAAAGTCTGTGGAAGAGTTTGTTCTTTTCGTACCAGTCTTTTCCGATGAATGTGTACGGATAAAACTTTCGTAAAATATCAAATGCGAATACACCGTCTGAATAA
>JAEEOJ010000034.1 GCA_016284175.1 Lachnospiraceae bacterium
GACATCAATGTCATCGAAGACCAGGAGCCCGATGCGGCACTCGGTAACGGCGGCCTCGGACGTCTCGCAGCATGTTTCCTTGATTCACTTGCTACCCTCGGATATTCAGCATACGGCTGCGGTATCAGATACAGATACGGTATGTTCAAGCAGGAAATCCGCGATGGTTTCCAGGTAGAAGTTCCCGACAACTGGCTTGACAACGGAAATCCTTTCGAGCTTCGCCGTCCCGAATATACCAAGGAAGTTCGTTTTGGCGGATATGTATCTGTCAGAACAGACGAAAAGGGCAGAAATCATTACTATCAGGAAGGCTATCAGGCAGTAAAGGCAGTTCCTTACGATCATCCCATCGTAGGTTACGGCAACGGCATCGTAAATACACTTCGTATCTGGGATGCAGAACCCGTTGACTGCTTCAGACTTGATTCCTTTGACAAGGGTGATTATCAGAAAGCCGTTGAGCAGGAAAACCTTGCAAGAAACATCGTTGAAGTTTTATATCCCAACGACAACCACTATGCAGGCAAGGAATTAAGACTTAAACAGCAGTATTTCTTTATTTCCGCATCGGTTCAGGAAGCTGTTGCGAAATACATGAGAAATCACAAAGACATAAAGAAGTTTTATGAGAAGGTTACCTTCCAGTTAAACGATACACATCCCACAGTTGCTATCGCAGAACTTATGAGAATACTTATGGACGAGTATTATCTTACATGGGATGAGGCATGGAAAGTAACAACCAGAACATGTGCTTACACCAACCATACAATCATGGCTGAAGCCCTTGAAAAATGGCCCATCGAACTCTTCTCAAGATTACTTCCCAGAATCTATCAGATCGTGGAAGAAATCAACAGAAGATTTATTGCTGATATCGAAGCAAAATATCCCGGCAACAAAGATAAAATCGCCAAGATGGCAATTGTTTACGACGGACAGGTTAAAATGGCACATCTTGCAATCGTTGCAGGTTACTCAGTAAACGGTGTTGCAAGACTTCATACAGAAATTCTTAAAAACCAGGAACTTAAGGATTTCTATGAAATGTTCCCGAACAAATTCAACAACAAGACCAACGGTATTACCCAGAGAAGATTCCTTCTTCACGGAAATCCTCTTCTCGCAGACTGGGTAACAGAGCATGTCGGCGACGAATGGATTACAGACCTTCCCAAGATTAAGGGCTTAAAGGTTTATGCTACCGACAAAAAAGCTCAGGCCGAGTTCATGAATATCAAGTACAAGAACAAGGTAAGACTTGCCAAGTACATAAAAGAGCATAACGGAATCGACGTAGATCCCAGATCAATCTTTGACGTTCAGGTAAAGAGACTTCATGAGTACAAGAGACAGTTACTTAACATTCTTCACATCATGTATCTTTACAACGAAATCAAAGAACATCCCGAGATGGAATTCTTCCCCAGAACATTCATCTTCGGTGCAAAGGCTGCGGCAGGCTACAGAAATGCCAAGCTTACAATCAAACTTATCAATTCCGTAGCGGACGTTATCAACAACGACAAGTCCATCGACGGTAAGATTAAGGTTGTATTTATAGAGAACTACAGAGTATCGAACGCAGAGATTATCTTTGCGGCAGCAGATGTTTCCGAGCAGATTTCCACTGCATCCAAGGAAGCTTCGGGAACCGGTAACATGAAGTTCATGTTAAACGGTGCAGTTACAATCGGTACAATGGACGGTGCAAACGTTGAAATCGTTGAAGAAGTAGGCGAAGACAATGCATTTATCTTCGGTCTTTCATCGGACGAAGTTATCCGTTTCGAGAATTACGGCGGATACGATCCCATGGAAATCTTCAACAACGATCCCGATGTAAGAAAGGTTCTCATGCAGCTTATCAACGGAACATATTCCGAAGATACAGAGCTCTTCAGACCGCTTTACAACTCACTTCTTAATACACTTTCAACCAGCAAGGCTGATACATACTTCATCCTTAAAGACTTCAAGTCCTACGCTGCAGCTCAGAAGAGAGTTGAAGAAGCTTACATGGATAAGAAGAGATGGGCATATATGGCAATGATGAATGTTGCATGTTCAGGCAAGTTCACATCAGATCGTACAATCAAGCAGTATGTTGACGAAATCTGGCATCTTGACCACGTAACACTGTAAGTTAAAACAACTGATATTTCAAAGTGTCCGACACCCGAAATGGAGTCGGACATTTTTTATGCACACGGCCGCACAATGAGTTTTGCTGCTTCGCAGCATGCGGCCGGCGCGCGAGTGGGGATTTCACCCCCTACTCGATTTTCTGCCGTTATTTTTCACATTGGAAGAGTATTTTTTATGGTTAGTCCTACAATTGACATTCAATGGACAAATTTGTTATCATAAAGGGTAACCTTTTTAACGGTTGGCAGAAAAAACAGAGAAAAACGCTTAAAAATTATGACTGGTAAAGATAAATTAAAAACGGTGATTCTTCCGGTAATTGCCCTGCTTATCATGATTTGCGTGCTACTGGTGCATTTTGACATTCCTAAAAGAGCGATTAACAAAATTAAAGCTCTTTCAAACAAAGAAGTTACCGTTTATGAAGAAAAAATAGATATCGAGGGGCTTGAAGAACCTTTTACGATTGTTTTTATAGCCGATGCGCACATATGCCTCTGTGACAACAGAGATGCGGACGTAAAAGACATCTGCGATAGCAGGTATAAGGAATTCGAGCGCGATTCAAAGGGTTCTGAAAAGAACTTTTCCATAGTCATGGATTATGTGAAAAAAGAAAACCCCGACCTTGTGATATTCGGCGGAGATATGGCGGATGAAGCCACCTATGCCTCGATTGAATATATCGAAAAAGAAATCGGAAAGCTTAAAAGCCCGTATCTTTTCATAATGGGAAACCATGATTTTGCATACGGAAGCGAGTATTTCAGCGATAAAGCCTACGAAGAGTACTTCACAAGATACGATTCGTTAAATGAAGTAAAAGAAGGCTGTCAGATAAAAGAATATGACCAATTCGCCATACTTCTTTTAGACGATTACAACAACCAGGTCTGCGACGAGACCGTAGATGCAATTCAAACATTAAAAGAAAAAGGCAAAGAAGTAATCATAGCCGAGCATGTCCCGATTTTACCTCTTTACGAAGAGACGGACATAGTTGAGAGAACCAACGAAATCTGGGGCGGCGATGAATACGGACAGTCCAGAGTCTTAATGGGAGACGGAGCAGTTTACCCGAAGGGTGCCACAAACCACCTTATCGCATTTGCTTCGGAAGATGACGGATTGGTAAAACTTCTTTTAGCCGGACACATACATTTTTATCACAGAGACAAGATTAACAATAACGCGGTGCAGGTAACCGCAAAACCTGCGTTTGAGAGGGGAATAGTTAAAGTAACACTATATTGAGAGGGTACTATTTTATGACCAGATGGATTATTGTAGTTGACGACGATACTGCCAACCTTCAGATGGCGGGTCATATTTTAAGCAAAAACAACATGAGAGTTACGGCACTCAGATCCGGAGCACTTTTGCTTGATTATATCAAAGACAAAGGTATTCCCGATCTTATTCTGCTTGACATCAAAATGCCTGAAATGGACGGTTTTGAGACTCTGAAACGCCTTCGCGAGATGGAAAAGGAAAAAGGAATCAGAGAAATTCCCGTTATTTTCCTAACCGCTGACGAAGATACAAATACAGAGACCAAAGGCTTTGAAATGGGTGTATCCGATTACATCAGAAAACCCTTCAATCCCGAAGTTCTTCTTAAAAGAATCGACAATGTTGTTTCCGTTCAGAAGGAAATGAACAACTTAAAAACCGAGGCTACTACCGACAAGCTGACAGGTTTCTTAAACAAAGCGGCAACCAATGCGCAGATGCCCTCACTTTGCGTGGCATCAGCCGGTGCCCTTATGATGATTGACCTTGATTCATTCAAGCTCGTAAATGATATTTACGGACATGACATGGGTGACGAGGTCTTAATATCATTTGCCCAGATTATCCGCGATTCAATCCCCGCAGGCAGCAAATGCGGCCGTATCGGCGGTGATGAATTTGTTGCATTCTGCAACGGCGTCGAAACCGAAGAAGGTGTGGCTTCGATTACCAAAAATCTGAATGAAAAGCTCATAAAATCAGCGAAAAACCTGATGGGTGCGGATATGAGCATTCCTCTGGGCGCTTCCATCGGAGCTGTCTTTGTTCCCAGACACGGCAATGATTACAATTCACTTTTAAAACTTGCCGACAAATCCCTTTACAAAGTTAAGAAAAACGGTAAACACGGGTACAATCTGTTCAATTCGGAACTGTTCTCCGAAGACGAAATGAATTCCCCCGAGCCCGATATCAAAACAATTTCGGAAATACTCGGAGAAAGAACCATTCCCAACGTTGCACTTCAGCTTGATGCCGAAGCTTTTGCACATGTTTACAGATATGTCATAAGATATATACTCCGCCATCATTTGGGTGCCTGCAAGATTCTTTTTACACTTAGTAAAAAAGGCGATATGAGTGATGTTGTATTTAAGGATGCATGCGATGAATTCGGCAATCATGTCAGAAAATCGCTTCGTAAATCCGACATCCTCATGCGTAACAGATACAATCAGTATTTTGTGTTCCTTACTGACGTAAGAGAGGATTCGACGGGTACCGTTCTTGAGCACATCATTACCAGATGGCATGAGAATTATGAGAACGACTTAGCCGTTTCCTACGAAACCGAATTTGTCGGAGACAGCAATTTTGTTTCCAGCGTAAAAAAAGAGAAAAAAGTAATCATTGTTGACGATGACGTACTTAATTTACAGGTAGCGGGCAAGGCTTTAAGCATGAGCGGAATCCACGTAATTGCGCTTAAATCCGGACAGGCACTGCTTGACTATTTTGACACTCCGGGAACCAACGCCGACTTAATTCTTTTAGACATAAAAATGCCTGAAATGGACGGCTTTGAAACCCTTTCGAAATTAAGGAAAAAAGACTGCGAGGCATCCAATGTTCCCGTACTTTTCCTTACCGCAGACGAAACCAGCGAGGCAGAAAGCAAGGGCCTTTCAATGGGTGCGATGGATTTTATCAAAAAACCTTTTGTGCCTGAAATCCTTCGCTTGAGAGTAAGCCATATTCTCGAACTTTTGACACTTCAGAAACAGCTCTCCAAAGAGGTTGAAGAAAAGACCAGAGAGAACAGAAATCTCTTCCTTCATCTCGTGGAATCGCTGGCTGTTGCTATCGATACAAAAGACAATTACACCAACGGTCATTCGCAGAGAGTTGCTGATTATTCCAGAGAAATTGCCAAGAGAGCAAGATTTTCGGAAAAGGATCAGGAAGAGATTTATATCATGGGTCTTTTACATGATATAGGTAAAATCGGTATTCCCGATGCCGTAATCAACAAACCCGACAAGTTAAACGACGAAGAATACGAAATTATCAAACAGCATCCTGCGATGGGTGCCAAGATACTTGACAACATAAAAGAAGACCCCAACCTTGCGCTCGGTGCAAAATGCCACCACGAACGCTTTGACGGAAAGGGCTATCCCGAAGGTCTGGCAGGAGACGATATCGGAGAGTTTGCGAAGATTATCGCTGTTGCCGATGCTTACGATGCAATGTCAAGTTACAGAAGTTACAGAGATGTTCTTGACCAGAATATAATACTTCAGGAAATTGAAAACGGAAAAGGAACGCAGTTTGATCCTAAATACGCGGACATAATGCTTTCCATTATTCACGAAGACACAGACTACAATCTGAGGGAAAAGAAGAATGAAGAATGATGATAGAAACGACAATTTTCAGGCATCACATTTAATGCTGCTTATAGGCTATTCGATACTGGCAGTCATTCTTGTGGTGGAGTCTTTCCTGATGGGATGGGAGAAATGGGCACTCATACCGATTACAATCGGAATGATTTTCAGCTGGATTTTCCATATCCGTCAGCTTTTGTCGACCAATGCGAGACTCTGGTTTTATGCCATTTTAATGATGTTTTCGTTTTTCTTTTATGGTATTCACGAAACCAGTACATTCGATTTAGCCGTTGTAATGGCGGGAATCATGGTTTTATATACGTTAACCGGAAAAAAGAAACTCATTACTTTTGCGGTAATCACATATTATCTGACAATGGGATATGAGATAACCGTGAAGGTACTTACGGGCGAAGAATTTGACTCGCTTATTATAAGCAGAACCGTAATGCACTGTCTGATTATCTTTTTAATCGGATGGTTTTCCAAAGCAATCATTGATAAATGGACGCAGGTACTCGAAAAATCCAACGACGAGATTATCATGCTGACCGATGCAACGAACAGACTTAACGACTTCCTTGCAAACGTTTCGCACGAACTTCGTACTCCCGTTAATGCGGTTATCGGTCTTTCGGGAATCTGTATCGACAAGGAAGAAAAAGAAGATATCCGCCGCGACATGATTTCGGTCAGAAACGCCGGCCGAAAAGTGGCTGAGCAGATAGGCGATATTCTGGATTATTCGGAAATCGATCGTAAAAACATCGTTGTTAACAATGAAGACTACATGCTTTCATCGATTTTAAACGATCTTGTAACGGAAATCCGAGAGTACAAATCAAATGAAGTCGAGCTTGTCATCGATGTCGATCCCGCGATTCCTTCGGTAATGAATTCCGATGCCGCAAAGATAAAGAAGATTTTACGAGCACTGATTTCAAACGGTTTGAAATACACTCACGAAGGCGGTGTTTATGTTCGTATTTCCTGTGAAGAACAGGAGTACGGCGTTAACCTTTCCATTGAAGTAACGGATACCGGTATCGGTATGTCCGAAGAAGAACTCGAAAGAGTATACGAGAGATTCTATCAGGCTGATTCCGGCAGAGCCAGACTCGGCGGCGGTCTGGGACTCGGTCTTTCAATCGTTTCCGGCTTTGTTTCGCTTCTTGGCGGTTTTATGATCATTAAGAGTAAACCCGATGTCGGAACAACGGTTCATGTCAGCCTTCCGCAGACAGTTGTGGATGCATCAAGCTGTATGTCTGTAAAAAATCCGGACAAGCTTTGCCTGGGCGCATTCCTTCATTTCGAAAAATTCGAAAACCCCGCTGTGCGTGAATACTACAATTCGATGGTTCTTAACATTGTTAACGGCCTCGGTATTCAGATGCACAGAGTTGACAATACAGACAACTTAAAGAGATTAAAAGAGTCTCTTAACATGACACATCTCTTCGTCGGAGAGGAAGAATACTGTTCGGATATCGAACTGATGGAAGAACTGGCAAAGGAAATGATTGTTGTCGTTGTTGCAAACGGCGACTTCACACTTCCCACAAAGTCCAACGCAAGAATCATGGAGAAGCCGTTCTACTGCTTCCCCGTTACCGCTATTCTTAATACCAATATCAACACCCGAGTAAAAGAGGGCGGAAAGCTTCGTCTTAACGGTGTCAGAGCTCTGGTAGTCGATGACGAACCTATGAACCTTGTCGTTGGAAAGAGTATTTTCAAGAGATACGGTATGGTTGTTTCAACCGCAACGAGCGGTCCGGAATCCATCGATATCTGCAGGGAAAAGCAGTTTGACATTATTTTCATGGACCATATGATGGGCGGAATGGACGGTGTCGAAGCCATGAAGAAAATCCGTGGAGATGTCTTAGGACTCGACAACAATGTTCCCATTGTTGCACTTACCGCAAACGCAATGAGCTCCGCAAAGCAGATGTTCTTATCCGAAGGTTTCGACGGATTTGTTTCCAAGCCTATTGAAATTGAAGAACTTGAGCGTGTGCTTAAACAGGTACTCCCCAAGTCTCTCTTAAGCTTCGAGTATGAAGATGAAGACGGAAACTCATATATTGAGGAAGCCGAAGAAGAGGAAGAGAAAAGCGAAGAATTATCCGAAAAAGAGAGCGAAAAGACTCTTGCCGAAAAACTTGAGGGCAGCAATATAGATGTTGAAGCAGGTTTAAAATACTGTCTCGGTGATGAAGAATTTTACAATACTCTTCTTATCCAGTTCGCAAACGAAGCCTCTGAAAAGATACCCGCGCTGATGAACTTTTATGAGCAGAAAGACTGGGGCAATTACGAGATTATCGTTCATGCGTTAAAGAGCACGTCAAAGATGATCGGAGCCATGGATTTATCCGAGGAAGCTCTGAAACTCGAAAAAGCGGCCAAGGAAAAGAAAGAGAATTACATTTTTGACAATCATGATCACGTGATGAGTGTTTATGAGGTCTTAAAAGAAAGAATAAATCATGCAATCGGCGATGATTCCGGTGCCGGTGAAGAAAACGAAGTCCTCGAATTTAGGCCCGAGGGCAGCAAAGAAGAGAAGCCATCCGAAGATGTTTTTGAGTTTGAACCCATGGAGGAAGAATGAAGCACGAAGGATTTAAGGATAAACTTTATAACAACGATACGGACATCAGACAGCGGCTCTTTGTCTTAAACTCAATGATTACGGAAATTCTGTTGGTGGTAACGCTGATAGAAATCTTCTTAACGGACGACAGACTTTTAGACAGGATTCTTATCGGAGTGGCTATTCTGTTTGTTTTTGCCATAGCCTTTTTCTCCGTAAAAACGAAAAAGATTAAATTCGGCGCAAGTATGATCTGTTTTATGCTCGGATTTATTTTCTTCCCGATGACATTTATATACGGCGGCGGCATAAACGGAGATGCTCCTATCTGGTTTGTTTACTCGATACTTGTTGTCAGCATTCTTTTAGACGGAAAAACCAGAATAATCTTTTATGTTGCAGATCTTCTTATCGCGACCGCATGCTACTATATCAACATTATGCATCCGGATGTCGTGGTGGAATCCTCAAGAATTCAGGGCAACATTTTCTCATATGTTTCGCTGATTCTTATAAGCGTTGCGCTCAGTGTTTTAGTCGGACTCGAAGTTAAGCTTTTTACGAAAGAGAAAAAGAGAGCGGAAGAGCAGAAAAAGGAAATCGAAATGCTCAATGCCGCCCAAAATCAGTTCTTCTCGAGCATGAGCCATGAAATCCGTACGCCGATCAATACCATCATCGGTCTTAACGAAATGATTCTTCGTGAAAACATCAACGATGAGGTAGTTGAGGATGCGGTAAATATCCGTTCGGCAGGCAAACTTCTTTTAAACCTGATTAACGATATTCTGGATATGTCCAAATTCAAATCCGGTAAAATGCATCTTCTGATTGCACCGTACAATACCGGAAATATGCTTTCCGATCTCGTCGGAATGCTCTGGATCAGGGCAAGAGAAAAGAATCTGCAGTTCAGAATCAATGTTTCGCCTGACGTTCCCGCAGAATTGGTCGGAGACGAAGTCAGAATCAAGCAGATACTTATAAATGTTTTAAACAACGCCATTAAATACACCAAGGAAGGTTCAGTTTCCTTAACGGTTCAGTGTGAGCAGCTTGACAATGAAACCTGCAACATTATCTATACGGTTTCCGATACCGGTATAGGAATCAAAAAAGAAGACATTCCTTTCCTTTTCTCCGCTTATAAAAGAGTGGACGAGGATGCCACGACACATATCGAAGGTACGGGCTTGGGTCTTTCCATCGTAAAACAGTTCCTTGATTTGATGGGCGGTAAAATTGCCGTAAACAGTGTTTATACCAAAGGTTCGACCTTCATCGTCGAGATTCCCCAGAAGCTTGTTAACGACAAGCAGATTGGTGAATATGATTTCGAAAAGAACCACGGCTACGGTAAAAAGAGCACATACAGACAGAAATTCGAAGCACCCGATGCAAGAATTCTTGTAGTCGATGACAACGAAGCAAACCTTATGGTTGTATCAAAGCTTCTTCGTGATACAAAGGTTGTCATCGATACCGTAAGAAGCGGTGAAGCTGCACTTAAGCTGACGCAGAACATCGAATACAATGTTATATTTATGGACCACCTGATGCCTGAAATGGACGGTATCGAATGTAAGAAACGCATCCGTAACCAGACAGGCGGAAGAAGCCGCGACAGTAAAATTGTTATTCTTACCGCAAATGCGGGTGAAGAAAACAGAGATCTCTATGCGAAGGAAGCCTTTGACGGTTATCTCGTAAAACCCGTCAGCGGCAGTGAGCTTGAAAGTGAACTGTTACGCCATCTGCCCAAAGACATGGTAAAAGTTATGGGCGGCGACGATGAAATCCTTGAAGAGACAATCTCCTGGATGCACGGCAGTCAGAAGAGAAAGATGGTTGCAATTTCAACGGAAAGTGTTGCCGATCTTCCCAAGGGATTCATTGAAAACTACGGTATTGCAATTATTCCTCACAGAGTACGAACCGAGGAAGGTTTGTTTAAGGACGGCTATGAAATAGATACCGCGGGCGTAATCAAATACATGGAAAATACGTCCAATTCGGTTCTTCCGATGGCACCCGATGCCAAGGAGCATGAAGTATTCTTTGCAAAACAGCTTTCATATGCCAACAATGTAATTCATATTTCGATTTCATCGAAAATCGAAAACAGCGGATGTCCGAGTGCCTTGGAAGCCGCCAAAGCCTTCGACAATGTATTCGTATTCGACTCCGGCCACTTATCCAGCGCCCAGGGTCTCATGGTACTTGAGGCCTGCAGACTCGCAGAAAACGGTATGAGCCCGAAGCACATCATCGAAGAACTTGAAAATATTAAAGGCAAGATTCATACAAGCTTTATCGTTGACAACCTTGATTATCTCGCCAGAGCAAAACAGGTTCCTCCGCGTATGGCTAACCTCGTAAAATCACTGATGGGGCGTCCCGTACTCGTTTTAAAACGAGGCAGAATGAAGCTTGGAAAGATTTACTTCGGTTCATCCAAGAACGCATGGAAAAACTACATCAATGCATGCCTCTCTGCAGGTCCTAAAATCGACACCAAAGTTTTATTTGTAACCTATGTAGGATTAAACAAGAAAGATATGGACTGGATAAAAGCTTACATCGAAAAGAAGATGAAATTCGACCAGATTATTTTCAAGCAGGCCTGCGCTTCCAT
>JAEEOJ010000035.1 GCA_016284175.1 Lachnospiraceae bacterium
AGATGCTATGTCGCTTGTAAATTTATTTAAGGAACTCGGAGTATAAAATGAAAATCAAACAGTTTTTATTACCGGTATGTCTTTTCGCAATGTTTGCGATATACACAATCACCGTAAAATTCGTAGATGTATCCGCAATCGGACCGAACGGTTCGGAAGTCGGATTCGCGGCAATTAACGGCTTTGTGGCAGGCATATTTTCATACAGCAAAATCTTTTATCTTTTAACCAAACTGATAGCAGCAGTATCTTTCCTTTACATTGCGGCATTCGCAGTAATTGGTCTTATACAGCTCATAAAAGAAAAAAGCTTCGCCAAGGTTGACTTCGCCATATACGCTATGGCAGTGATATATGTTATCACAGCGCTTTTCTACCTGATGTTTGAGGTTGTAATTATCAATTACAGACCGATATTGGAGGACGGCGAACTTGAAGCATCCTTCCCTTCGTCGCATACAATGCTTGCGGTATCCGTATTCGGAAGTGCGATAGTATATGCGATTTACAGAATTAAAGACGATCTGATTAAAAAGATTGTTGTAATCGCAAGTGCTTGTCTGGCAGCAGGAATGGCGCTCGGAAGACTCATAAGTGGTGTACACTGGTTCACAGACATTTTAGGCGGAGTGCTTCTAGGATGTGCGATTGTGTCGCTTTATATGGCATTTGTTTTAAGCATTAAAAAGGAATAAAAGTGAAAAAATAAAGGGCGTGACATTTGATTTTGTCACGCCCTGTTTTTTTATTTTATGAGGTTTTTATTCTTTAGTTTTATCATTCATTTCGGAAGTCACGCTGTAAAGATTCATTTCGAAATCCTGACGGTTTTTCTGATAAATCGTTTTAAGTATCTGTCCCGCAAAGAATGACTGAATTGCAGCGATTAAAGCGAAGCCGCAGACAATTAATGTCGGGAATCTGGGTACCAGTCCGGTCTGAATAAATTCGATTATAATCGGTACCATAAATCCTGCTGCAAGTAATGCCAGAATAAGCGAAATCAATCCGAAATATCTGGCAGGTCTGTATGTTCTGAAAAGTCTGAAGATTGTTCTTAAAACTTTCAATCCGTCGGAGTAGGTGTTAAGCTTTGAAACGCTTCCTTCGGGTCTGTCGCGGTAATCGATTACCACATTTTCCACATACATATTTTTATCAACTGCGTGGATGCTCATTTCGGTTTCGATTTCAAAGCCTTTCGAGAGCACGGGAAAAGTCTTTACAAATCTGTAACTGAATGCTCTGTAGCCCGTCATGATATCCTTGATATCACTCTTGAAAAGTATATTTATGCTGGCTCTTACCAGTGAATTGCCGAAGTTGTGGAAAGGTCTTTTGTTTTCCTGAAAATATGTGGATGAAAGTCTGTCACCGACTACCATGTCAGCACGGTCGATTAAAACTTTGTCTGCCATTTCTTTTACATTTGTTGCAGGATATGTATCGTCGCCGTCAACCATGATGTAGCATTTCGCATCGATTTCGGAAAACATTCTTCTTATAACGTTTCCTTTGCCCTGCTGGTGCTCGTAACGAACTACTGCACCTGCTTTTCTGGCTATTTCATCGGTTCCGTCCGAGGAATTGTTGTCGTATACGTAAATGACCGCATCAGGAAGAGCAGTCTTAAAATCTGTAACGACTTTTTCTATTGTTTTGCTTTCGTTGTAACACGGGATAAGTACCGCAATCTCGTCCATGTTTAATCCTCCAAAAACATTATACATATCTTAGTGTTTTATGTCCAATTTTATATGTCTCGTAATTTGTTAATCTTGCTGATGTTGGCGATAACAACAAGCGTCATGCTCTTATCAAGAGGAATGGTGGGATCGATGTAAGTTTCGATTTTCTTGTTCTGAATAATTGCAACTACGTTTAAAGAATATTTGGCACGCAAATTCAATTCCATCAGAGTCTTGCCTACCCATTCGTCGCGTACTTCGATTTCCATCATTGATACATCTTTTGAAATTTCAACCGCATCTATAAAGCCTGAACTTAAAAGATTCTTTGCCAGTCTCATACCGGACTCTTTTTCGGGATAAATTGTTCTGTCTGCGCCGACCTTTTCAAGAATTTTACAGTTCATTGTGCTGCCGCATTTTGCGATAACGGTGGGAACTCCGAGTTCCTTGCAGAGCATGGTGGCCATAACGCTGGCTTCAAGGCTCTGAGCCATCGCGATAATAACGACATCTATGTTCTGAATGCCGAGCTGCTTTAAAACTTCAATATCCGTTACATCGGCGCATTTACAGTAAGGGATGTCGGCAATGGCAGCATTTACGAGCGTTTCGTCCATGTCTATTGCGAGAACTTCCATACCGCATCTAACCAGTTCGGTTGCTACGGCACTGCCGTAACGTCCGAGTCCGAATACCGCATAAGTTTTCTTTTTCTTCATAATAAATCCTTTCGTTATCCGACGCTTATCTGCTCGGTCGGGTTCTTAATTGCATTGGGAGAGTACTTCTGTGTGTTGAGCGCGATAAACAGTGAAATCGGGCCGACTCTTCCCAAATACATGGTTCCAATTATTACTAACTTTCCGAAGAAATTAAGTGTCGATGTGAAGTTTCTCGTCAGGCCTACGGTAGCGGTGGCACTTACGGTTTCATATAAAATATCAAGTATGTTTGCCTTTGTTGCGGCACATAAAAGAATCGTCGATACCGACATTATCGCAAATGATACTGCGATTACAGCTACGGATTTATTAACAGACTGCTTCGGAATCGATCTGTGTAAAAGAGAAGTCTCTTCTCTGTTTTTTATGGTCGCAATCGCGGATGCTATAAGCACTGCTGCGGTTACTGTTTTGATACCACCTGCGGTACCTGTGGGTGAGCCGCCGATAAACATGAGTATCAGTGAAACATACGAAGAAGCATTCGTAAGATTTTCCTGCGGAATAGTGGCAAAGCCTGCGGTTCTCGTGGTTATCGACTGGAAGAAAGATGCCATTAATTTCTGGAAAACGTTATATTCTTTTATGGTTAAGGGGTTATTAAACTCAAAGATAAAGAAGAGTATTCCGCCCAAAACGATCAGGATTAAAGTAACCAGAATGGCGAGTTTACTGTGGAACGTGAGTTCTTTGAAACATCTGAATTTCTTCTTAGGGAATTCCTTAAT
The DNA here is from genome assembly GCA_016284175.1 of Lachnospiraceae bacterium. Classification (GTDB taxonomy): domain Bacteria; phylum Bacillota; class Clostridia; order Lachnospirales; family Lachnospiraceae; genus UBA3766. The sequence continues at coordinate 3,142 of JAEEOJ010000035.1, forward strand.
GACTCCAAGAAAATCCCACCAAACGATATAACCGATACCTGAAACGATAATAAGCATCGATGTGGTAAAGTTTATCATCGGATTTAATGTGTAATTGCAGAGACTGTTGTCGGCGATTATATCGATTCCGGCATTGCAGAACGCTGAAATTGAATTAAAGAGTGATATCCATATTCCTTTAGGACCGAACTCGGGAATAAAAACAGTCATGTAAAGGAGCGCGCCCGTGCCTTCTACAATAAATGTTCCTATTAAAACTTTTTTGGTAAAAGTAATGATACCCGAGAGGGTATTAAGATTAAATGCATCCTGGATAAGCATTCTCTGGCCCAGACCGATTCTTTTATGAAATCCAATCATAATGCCGCTCATTACGGTTACGATTCCGAGTCCGCCAATCTGAATTAAGATAAGAATAACTATCTGACCGAATATGCTCCATGTGGAATAGGTGGTGACTGTAACAAGACCTGTAACGCAGACCGCGGTGGTGGCGGTAAAGAGAGCGTCCAGATAGGAAACGGAAACACCTTTCTGCCAGCTGATTGGGAGTGCAAGAAGAACACTTCCTACAAGTATTGCAAGCAGAAAGAAAAGCATTATTAATCTGGTTGTGGAAAAATGTTTGTGCTTTTTCATTTCCAAAACTTTCCTTTTGGTAAACATCGTTTCAATTTTATCATTTTTTGGGCATTTATTCAAACTTTTAAAGAATTTTTAAAAAAACCCATAAATAAAAAAATCCGATTCGTGTATGTGTTGTAAAAAGAAAACGGAGGATTAATTATGATAAACAAGAATCTTATTAAAATGACATCTTTAATCGGAGCAATGACAGTGATGACAGGCTGCTCGGTTCCGTTTACAAATCAGGGCAGTACACTTCCCGCATACGGTGTTACAACATCATCCACGGTAACATCAGAAATGCCCGAGAACTTTTCCGGCACACAGAAAGCTCCCGAAGCAGGAATGATTCCCGGTAATGAAGAATTAAGAGGCCTTTCAAATGCATCCTTAAATGTATTTTACAACACCATAAAAGAAGGAGAAGAAGGCGAGAACGTACTCCTTTCACCCGCATCCCTTGCATTTGCACTTACAATCGCAGAAAACGGTGCAAGCGGTGATACTCTTTCTCAGATGGAAGAGTACACAAACGGCGGTATTCCCGTTGAGGATATGAACAAGCTTTTAAACTACACTTCCTATAAATTAAACAATGCAGAAGATGTAAAATGGGGCGTTGCAAATTCGCTTTGGTTTAACGATAACGGAACCTGCAAACTCGAGGATGAATTCGTAAGAAAGGCAATTGAGTTTTATGATGCGGAAATTTTCAAAAAAGAATTTGAGCCTTCGATAGTCAATGATATTAATTCATGGGTTTACAAGAAAACCAACAAAATGATTGATAATGTAATCAATGATTTTTCATCTGATGCAATGCTCTTTATCGTCAATGCAATAGCATTTGAAGGCGAGTGGGAAGAGCAGTACTTAAATGAGGCTGTAATGGAGCACCAAACATTTACGAATGCCAATGGTACAGAGACTGAGTGCGTACAGCTTATAAGCACGGAAGACAGATATTTCGAACTCGGCGAAGGCATCGGTTTCATCAAACCTTATAAGGGCGGTGAGTACTCATTTGTAGGTATCCTTCCCGATGAAGGTGTCAGCACGGAAGAATACATTAAAGGCCTTGTAGAAAACGGCGAAGATTTCAGCGAAGCGGTAAGAAATGCAGAATACGGCGAAGTAGTTGTTTATCTTCCGGAATTTGAAAATGATTACAAAAATGATGAAATGAAGGAAATCTATAAGAAAATGGGAATGGATCTTCCTTTTGATAAAGAAAAAGCTGAGTTTAAGGGAATCTTCACCAACGATGAAACTTCACAGGTTTGGATTGGACAGATTATCCACAAGACTCATATCGAAGTCGACAGAGAAGGAACAAAGGCAGCAGCCGTAACAGTAGTGGAAATGGATAAATGCGAAGCCTGCATTTCTCCCATAGATCCCGTTATCATCAACCTTGACAGACCTTTCGTATATGCAATCGTAGATAACGAGACAGGCGTTCCCGTATTCCTTGGTGTAGAGAATAATATGCAGTAAAAAAACGAATATTCCGAAGAATACCCGTTTTTAAAAGATACATTTATAAACAAATTATCTGAATACAATTTTTCCTGTGGCAGCGTCCATTGATTCAACTATTGCAAGGCTTTCAAGCTGAATTCCCTTTTCGCGGATTATCTGACCTCCCGGCTGGAAGCCTTTCTCAATAGCGATTCCAACACCCTCGACGGTTGCGCCTGCGGCGTTTATTAAATCGATAAGCCCGTTCACGGCGCAGCCGTTAGCCAGGAAATCATCGATTATAAGTATATGATCTTCAGCGTTTAAGAACTTTTTGGAAACGATGATGTCATATACTTTTTTCTTCGTAAAAGATTCAACCTTTGAGGTGTACATTTCGCCGTCGAGATTGATACTCTGTGCTTTTTTGGCGAAAACCACGGGAACGTTAAAGCATTCTGCGGCCACACAGGCAATTCCTATACCGGAAGCCTCGATTGTAAGAATTTTATTGATATTTTTTCCTTCAAACAGTCTTTTCCATTCAAGCCCCATTTCGTGAAAGAGATTAACATCCATCTGATGATTCAGGAAACTGTCGACTTTCAGTACGTTTCCTTCTTTTACGACACCGTCTTTCTGAATTCTTTCTTCCAGTAATTTCATATTTTTACCCTGGGCAGAAGCCGTTCCTTTCAAAAAATTTTATGAGTATATGTTAGCACATCGGGTATTTTTTAGCCATATTTAGTTTTTTGGTAGTTTTTTAGAATTGACACTGATTTTGAATCGGGTATATACTCCTCTTGTCAGATTATGACGATTTGCTTTTTAGGAGGATATTATGAAAAAACTTTTAAGTGTTTTCCTTGCATGTCTTATGGTTTTATCCCTTGCTGCATGTACAGTAGGCGGAAAAGGAGGCAATGCATCCAATGGTAAGGTTAAAGTCGGATTTATCTTTTTACATGATGAAAACTCCACTTATGACCTCAACTTCATCAATGCCGCTAAGGAAGCTTGTGAAAAAGCCGGCGTTGAGTACGTATTAAAGACAAACATCCCTGAAGGTCAGGAATGCTACGAAGCAGCTTGCGAACTCGCAGATTCAGGCTGCAACATCGTATTCGCAGACAGTTTCGGTCATGAAGATTACTTAATCGAAGCTGCTAAGGAATACAAGAACGTTGAATTCTGCCACGCAACAGGTACAAAGGCTCATACAGAGAACCTTCCCAACTACCACAACGCTTTCGCTTCTATCTACGAAGGTCGTTACCTTGCAGGTGTTGCAGCAGGTATGAAGCTTAACGAAATGATCGCTAACGGCGAGATTACTCCCGAGCAGGCTAAGATCGGTTACGTAGGTGCTTACACATACGCAGAGGTTATTTCAGGTTATACATCATTCTTCCTCGGCGCTCGTTCAGAATGCCCTACAGCTACAATGGAAGTTACATTTACCGGTTCATGGTATGATGAAACAGCTGAAAAGGAAGGCGCTATCAAGTTAATCAACAACGGTTGCGTACTTATTTCACAGCATGCCGATTCAATGGGTGCTCCTACAGCATGTGAAAACAACAACATTCCCGACGTTTCCTACAACGGAAGCACAGAGAGCGTTGCTCCCAATACATTCATCGTTTCTTCACGTATCAACTGGGTTCCTTACTTCGAACTCATTATTAAGGCTGTACAGAACGGTGAGAAGATTCCTACAGATTACACAGGTACAATCGAAACAGGTTCAGTAGTTCTTACAGACCTTGGAAAGATTGCTCCCGCTGAAGGAACACAGGCTAAGATGGATGCTGTTAAGGCAGAAATCCAGTCAGGTCAGAGAAAGATTTTCGATACATCAACATTTACAGTAGGCGGTGCACCTGTTACATCTTACATGGCAGACGTTGATACCGATGCTGCATACGAAGGCGATCATGAAGTTATTTCGGGCGGTGCTTTCAATGAATCTGCAGACGGATTCAGATCAGCTCCTTACTTCGATTTAAGAATTGATGGCATTACACTTCTTGATGAATCATACTAATATGTGATAAACTTTAGAAAGGCAGTGAGCGTGCTCGCTGACTGCCTTTCTTTTTTATTTTGTTAAGTCGTTTTTTATTCAATTATTCAGAGGTTCAAAGTGGCAGAAGCAGCTGTAAAACTCGTAAACATCACAAAATCTTTCGGTCAGGTCAGGGCGAATTATAATGTTTCTCTTGAGATTAACAAGGGCGAAATCCTTGCTCTTCTCGGTGAAAACGGAAGCGGAAAGACCACGCTTATGAATATGCTCTCAGGTATTTATTATCCCGATGAAGGGCAGATTTTCATAAACGGAAAAGAAGTTTCCATTTCTTCGCCAAAGATAGCCTATGAGCTTGGAATCGGTATGGTACACCAGCATTTCAAACTCGTGGATGTTCTTACCGCGACTGAAAACATCATCCTCGGATTAGAGGGTAAGTTAAACAAAAAGGAAGCCGCAGCAAAGATAAAGGAAATCTGCGACAAATACGGATTTGACATCAATCCCGACCAGAAGATATACGATATGTCTGTTTCCCAGAAACAGACCGTTGAAATCGTAAAAGTATTATACCGCGGCGCAAACATCCTTATTCTGGACGAGCCCACTGCGGTTTTAACTCCTCAGGAATCCGAAAAGCTTTTCAACGTTATGCGTAACATGAAGGCTGACGGAAAGGCTCTGGTAATTATCACTCATAAAATGCACGAGGTTGAATCAATCTCCGACAGAGTGGCAATTCTTCGTAAGGGCGAATATGTCGGAAGCATGATGACCAAGGATACCAATGCCGGCGAAATGACCGATATGATGGTCGGCCGAAGCGTATCGCTTAACATTGAAAGACCCAAGCCCGTGGATCCGAAGCCCAGAATTAAGGTCGAAGGTCTGACTGTTAAAAACATTGAGGGTATTGATAAATTAAAAGATGTTTCGTTTACTGCACGAAGCGGTGAGATACTTGGTATCGCAGGTATTTCGGGCAGCGGTCAGAAGGAACTTCTTGAAGCAATTGCAGGATTACAGCCTGCCGAAAGCGGCAGCATTAAATATATTGGCGAAAACGGTGAAGAGGAAGAACTCCTCGGCAAAGACCCGAGAAAGATTGAAGAGCTCGGAGTTGCATTATCCTTTGTTCCCGAAGACAGACTCGGTATGGGACTTGTAGGTAACATGGACTTATCCGACAACATGATGCTTCGTTCTTTCAGAAAGGGAAAGAGTCCTTTTACGGAGAGAAAATCACCGCACTCGCTGGCTGAGAAAGTAGTCGATGATCTCGAAGTTGTAACACCTTCCATCGAGACTCCCGTCAGAAGACTTTCGGGCGGTAATGTCCAGAAGATTTTGGTCGGTCGAGAAATCGCTCATGCACCCACGGTTTTACTTACGGCGTACGCGGTAAGAGGTCTTGATATAAACTCTTCGTACACGATATACGATCTTATCAACCAGCAGAAGAAAAAAGGCGTAGCGGTTATTTTCGTAGGTGAAGATCTTGATGTATTGCTCGAGATATCCGATAAAATCCTTGTTCTTTGCGGAGGCAGGGTAAGCGGTATCGTAAATGCCGAAGAGACTGATAAAAACACGGTCGGCCTTATGATGACCAAAGTAATGAATGATAACGAAAACAAAGAAGAAACAGATCCGAAGACCGGAGACAGTGATGAATAAAAAAGAACCTTTATTTCACATAGTTAAAAGAGATGTTCTCCCGTGGTACAAATCATGGGGAATAAGAGCGGCTGCAATAGTTGCCGCACTCATAGTATGCGGTATTATCACCACAATTACCACAGGTCTTAATCCGTTCAAAGTTTACGGCTCCTTTATCCAGGGTGCTTTCGGCTCAGGCAGAAAAGTGTGGATTACAATGCAGAATATGTCAATCCTCTTAATCATTTCACTCGCTCTGACGCCTGCATTTAAGATGCGATTCTGGAATATCGGAGGCGAAGGACAGGTACTTGTCGGTGCACTTGCAACCGCAGCCTGCATGATTACTTTAGGCGATAAGATTCCCAATGTACTGCTTATCCTTATCATGACGGTAAGTGCTATACTGGCAGGTTCAGTCTGGGGCCTTATTCCTGCGATTTTTAAGGCTAAATGGAACACCAATGAAACTCTTTCCACACTGATGATGAACTACATAGCCACACAGCTTGTAGCGTTCTTTACAATCGTTTGGGAAGTTCCCAAGGGTTCTTTTACGGTTGGTATTATCAATCAGTCTACAAATGCCGGATGGCTTCCCCAGCTCTTCGGTTCGAAATATTTACTTCCTATCGTGATTGCTCTTTTAACCACGATTTCGATGTTCATTTATCTTAAATACAGTAAGCACGGCTACGAGATATCGGTTGTCGGCGAAAGTGAAAAGACGGCGAAATACGTTGGTATGAAGACCGAAAAAATCATTATTCGTACGATGCTTTTATCCGGCGGTCTCTGCGGTCTGGCAGGACTCTTATTAGTAGGCGGCATCAACCATACAATCACAACCACGATCAACTCCGGACAGGGCTTTACCGCGGTTATGGTTTCGTGGCTTGCAAAATTCAATCCGATTACAATGATATTTACAAGTTTTCTGATTATATTCCTTGAAAGAGGTGCAGGCGAAATCTCCACCAACTTCGGACTTAATCAGTCATTTGCGGATATTCTGACGGGTATCATTTTATTCTTTATCATCGGATGTGAATTCTTTATCTCGTACAGAATTGTAGGAAGAAAGAAGGGGGATAAGTGATATGTTTGATATAGTTGCATTTATACCCAGAGCAATAGGACAGAGTGTACCGTTACTTTTCGGCTGTTCCGGTGAAATCTTAACAGAGAAATCAGGTAACCTTAACTTGGGAATCCCCGGCGTAATGTATGTCGGCGGTATCAGCGGAGTTATCGGCGCATTCTTTTATGAGCAGCACTGTGCGGGCGGAAATATGAACGGATTTTTAGCTATTATGATTCCGCTTCTCTGTTCGCTTTTAGGCTCACTCATCATGGGACTTATATACTGCCTCTTAACGGTTACGCTTCGAGCCAACCAGAACGTTACGGGTCTTGCAATGACAACGTTTGGTGTCGGCATCGGTAACTTCTTCGGCGGTTCATTAATTAAATTATCGGGCGCAGACGTTCCGTCCATAGCACTTTCAAGAACCAGTGCATTTTATTCGAGAGCACTTCCTTTCGCATCCAAGATGGGATGGTTCGGCAAAGTCTTCTTAAGCTACGGATTCCTTTGCTACGCTGCATTTTTAATCGCAATTATTTCTGCAATTATTCTCTTTAAGACCCGTAAGGGACTTCACTTAAGAGCAGTCGGCGAGAACCCTTCGACAGCGGATGCTGCGGGAATTAACGTCAGCAGATACAAATACTTCGCAACATGTATAGGATGTATGATAGCGGGCTTAGGCGGACTTTACTACGTAATGGATTACGCTTCGGGCGTATGGTCAAACGATGCATTCGGTGACAGAGGATGGCTTGCAATTGCACTGGTTATCTTCTCAATCTGGAACCCGTTAATCGGTATATTCGCTTCCATTCTTTTCGGCGGACTTTACATCGTATATCTCTACATTCCGACAGGTATGGATTACATGGAATTCAAGGAACTCTACAAGATGATTCCTTATGTGGTTACACTTCTCGTACTGGTACTTACCAGCATGCGAAACAAAAAGGAGAATCAGCCGCCGGCAAGTCTCGGACTGTCATTCTTCAGAGAAGAAAGATAAAGACAAGGATAAAGAGCGAATTGTGATAACCTCACGATTTGCTCTTTTAAGGTAACAAAGTTAAATGCTTGGTGAAAAACTTGGAAACAACATAGATGGTTTTGTGGCAGATTACGTGGTATTCGACTTCGAGACCACGGGCTTAAATCCTTTCGACGGTGACAGGATTGTGGAAATGTCTGCGGTCAGGGTAATCAATCACAAAGTGGTTGAAAAATTTGCCACACTTGTTAATCCCGAACAGCCTATTTCTCCTGAAGCCACCATGGTAAACGGTATTACCGACGATATGGTTGAAGATGCACCGAAGATGAAGGAAGCCCTCAAGGAGTTTATTGATTTTATTGGCGACGATATTCTGGTAGGACATAATATCAAATCGTTTGATATGAATTTTCTTAAGATTGAATGCATGCTTCAGTTTGACGGCAAAGTTCCCGACAACGATTACATTGATACGGTTTTAATCGCCAGACATTGCATGCCTGAACTTGCACACAGAAGCCTTACCGTGCTTGCGGAACACTTCGGATTATCGTCTGAGGGAGCCCACAGAGCGCTTGCGGACTGTCTTATGAACCAGAAGGTTTACGAACGCCTGAAAGAAGAAACCGTAAAGTTTGAAAACGGCGAAAAAACGATTCCCGTATGTTCGAAATGCGGCAGCAAAATGGTAATAAGAAAAAGCAGATACGGCGAATTCTGGGGATGTACCGGTTATCCGAAATGTAATAACACAATAAATATTTTTAAGTAATTGACTTTTTTTACATGCGGCATTACAATTTGACATTGTGAATTAAGGAGAGACATAAATGCGCAGCTTTAAAGATTCCAAATTAAAAATCGCTGCAGGTGTCATCGCAATGATGATGCTTTTATATATTGTTTTCTCCACATTCTTTATTTCACTGGAAGCAAACCATAAATGCGAGGATGAGGAAAACTGTCCGATATGTGTATGTATGCAGATTTGTCAGAATACACTGCATCAGATATCGGATGTTGCTTTAACCTGCGCGGCGGTGTTTGTTCCCGTTCTTTTGGTTTTAGGTGTTTCATTTATCACTTCTTTAAACCTCATAAAAGAAACACCCGTCACAAACAAAATCCGACTGAACAATTGAATATAACCTTCGTTTAGTGGCAGATTTGCAGAGCATATTCTGTCTTTTTTGCGTACTTTTGATTTACTTACGGAGGTTTTAACATGAAAAAAATATTAGCGTTTTTATTAACCGTTATGGCAGCAGTTTGCCTTACTGCCTGCGGAAATGTAAACAACTCAAAGGCAGACGATAAAATTCAGATTGTAACAACAATTTTCCCCGAATATGACTGGGTTAAGAACGTTTTGGGAGAAAATCCCGCAAATGCGGAAATTACACTGCTTCTTGACAACGGTGTAGATCTTCACAGCTATCAGCCTACTGTGGATGACATTATGAAAATCACATCTGCAGACCTGTTTATCTATGTCGGCGGCGAATCCGACGAATGGGTTGATGAAGTTTTAAAGCAGTCAGAAAACAAAGACCTTTTAGTCATTAACCTGATGGAAGAACTCGGTGATGCTGCAAAGGAAGAAGAAATCATCGAAGGCATGGAATGTGAGGAAGAAGAGGAAGAAGGAGAGGAAGGCGAAGAAGAGGTCGAGTACGACGAACATGTTTGGCTTTCCTTAAAAGATGCGGCTCTTTTCGTAAACAGCATAGATACCGCAATGGAAACAATCGATTCAAAGAATGCAGCAGTATACAAGGCAAATGCAGAAGCATATATTTCAAAGCTTAATGCACTTGACAAAGAATATGAAAAAGCTGTTTCAGAGAGTAATGTAAAGACACTTCTTTTCGGAGATCGTTTCCCTTTCAGATATCTCGTGGATGACTACGGACTTTCCTACTATGCGGCATTTGTCGGCTGTTCCACAGAGACTGAAGCAAGCTTCCAGACCGTTATTTTCCTTGCTGAGAAGATGGATGAACTTTCACTTAAGAATGTTATGACCATCGAAGGTACCAATCATAAAATTGCCGAAACAATCATCGATAATACCAAAGATAAGAATCAGAACATCCTTGTAATGGATTCAATGCAGTCCGTAACCTCAAAGGGTGTTGAAGAAGGCATTACATATCTTTCAATAATGGAAAGCAATCTCGAGGTTTTAAAAGAGGCTTTAAAATAGGAGAAATCATATATGAAAAAATGGACTCGTATATTTCTTATAATGATACTGACCGTAATGGCTATCGGATGTATTAAAGGCGGTACTGCACAGACTGAAAGTATTGATACAAACAGTGTACAGACTCCTGCAGAGATTATTTCAGATGAAAACGAAGAGGATTCAAAAGAAGAAACTTTGACAGATGCACCAAAAGACGTTGAAGAGCCGGCAAATACTGCAGATGAAAACACAGACAACGGAGAAGTTGAAACCTCTGAAGGCTCCGACGACATTGATGTTGATTTAACGGCTATTTCGGGCATCCTTGTGTATTCTGAAGTCTATAACATGATGTCAACTCCCGAGAATTATATGGGCAAGAAAATCAAAATGGAAGGTATATATACGATATATTTTAATGACTCATATTCTGTCAGATATGATGCCTGCATAGTACAGGATGCAACCGCCTGCTGTGCTACGGGAATTGAGTTTGAACTGTCCGATGAATTAAAGTTTCCGGACGATTATCCCGAAGAAGGCGATATCATTACGGTTGAAGGTATCTTCGATACGTACGAAGAAGGCAGTTACACATACTGCACATTAAGAAATGCGAGCCTTTTAAATGTAAAAAAATAATTATCTTTTATGAGGGTGGGAGATTTGTTCTCCCGCCCTTTTTTAATTTGAATATAATCTCCGGACATAGTAAAATAAAAGAGTTGAGGGAATTCTTATGAAATATTTTACAGCAGATTTACATTTTGGCGACAATGAAATAATTGAGCGTGAATGGCGCCCGTTTAAAGACATCAAAGAGTTTGAAGATGTCTTTGTTGAAAACGTAAACAAAATGGCGGGAGAGGCAGATGAACTCTATGTGCTCGGCGACTGGATTAATTACAATTCAGGCCACCATCCCGATCCTGATGAGGCATTTGCCATTGTCAGGAGGCTAAATCCGAAAGTCATCCTTATAATGGGCAACGGCGAAGAGAGAGTTTTAAGAGAAGTGTACGGAAACGATTTCGAGTACATGCGAAACAAACTTAAAAATCATGGCTTTTATGATGTTTTAAAAGATGCGGACGTGGAGATTGGCGGTATTAAGTTCCATCTTATTCACTGTCCCGTCGATCATAAAAAAGACTGTCTTAACCTTTTCGCGCATACACACAGAGGAACCGGTTTATGGAAGCCTTTCGGATTTAATGTCTGTGCGGATTTAAATTACTTCAGACCTTTCACGGAAGATAATATTTTGTCAATGGTTAAGACCAAAAATAATTACTGGGATAAGGACCCCGACACCAATTGCATGTAAGTGGTCAAACTTCATTAAATACGAGAAATATGGTATTATTATAAGTTGAGGATTTTAATAAAAGTTTCGGATATTAAGGGAGAAGAAGCTATGAAAACTCTGATAGTAATAGACATGCAGAACGATTTTATCGACGGAAGCCTCGGAAGCAAAGAGGCAGTTGAGATTGTTCCTGCGGTAAAAGAAAAAATAAGCGAATACAGAGCTAACGGCGATGAGGTTATTTTTACGAGAGATACCCATCACGAGAATTATCTTAATACCAACGAAGGACATTATCTTCCCGTGGTTCACTGTATCGAAAACACCGAAGGATGGGAGATAAGGGAAGGCCTTTATTTTGAGGGCGCAGAGATTATTAACAAGCCTTCATTCGGATATACAGGCTGGAAAGAGCGCACGTTCGAAGAAATCGAAATCATCGGACTCTGCACAGATATCTGCGTTGTCTCCAATGCACTTATTTTAAAAGCGCTTTTCCCGGAAATTAAAATATCTGTTGATCCGAAATGCTGTGCCGGAGTTACACCCGACAGCCATAATGCGGCACTTGAAACAATGAAGATGTGTCAGATAGAGATTATTTAAGAAAGGCAGATTTTTTATCTGAATTTTAAATATGGCTAATACTCCTAAAAGAAAAAAGAATAAAGTTTTAAAGATAGTAACCAAAAATCATATCTGGCTTACTATTGTTTTGTGTGTGATAATTGCTTTTTACACAGCTCTTTTTGTTAAACTTTTTTCCGATGTTTTTTCAGATTATATTCTGAACACGAAATTTATGGATGAATATGAAAAAGTGGAATACATGTCCAAATTATATGACCTGAACATTGATAATAATGGCGAAAATGTTTATTCCCTTTTAAACGAAGAAGGAAGAAATTACTTTATTTCAGATAATCTCGGAAATGTAATATATCACCACGGCGAAATTACCATGGGAGAAAACAGTGGATACATATCAATACCTGTTTCAACAAACGAGGAAAAGAAAATAAAAATATACTTTGATGAGGAAACGGATGGTTTATTTTATTCGGATGAAGAGGGGGATTTGAAACCGCGTCCGATTGGCTTGCTGTTGTTTGCCGTTGAATTTTATGAGAAAAGTGGTATTCAGGATAACCTGAAAAAAGCTTCTATTGATCTGCCCATGTGGATGACTTATGACGTCCAGGGAGGAAAGCAGACTTTTAACTGCCGGATTCTTTTCAAAATATCTCTGATGGATGGCGTTTTCCTGGTTTCATTTATAGTGATTAGCGTAGCATTGGTCGCATGTATCATTGTTCTTCTGCTTGTTAATATGCTTAATACACTTGTGAATCAGAAAAGACTATCCAAAGTTTTCTTTACGGATCCGATTACCAGAGGACATAACTGGATGTGGTTTTCTTTCCGCGGTGAACAGCTTTTAAAGAGAAAAGGAAGCGCCAAAGAATCATATGCCGTACTTGACCTGGTATTCGTCAAATTCAGAAATTACTGTGTCTGCCATTCTGTTATCGAAGGCGAGGAAATGCTTTACAGAGTGGACAAGATTATAAACCAAAGCTTAAACAAAAAAGAAATGGCGGCTCATTATGCATCCGCAAACTTTGCACTTCTTTTAAAATTCAAAGATCGTGAAGAATTAAGAGTACGAATCCAGCAGATAATTGACAAACTCGAAACAATAGACAAAGATCATAAATTCACCTTCCATGTCGGTGTTTATGTCGTTGAAAACAGAAAGAACGCAAAAGGCAAACCGGTAAGAAGAAAAAATATCGATATAGAGAGAGAATATAATAATGCCTGCACGGCCAGATCGACGCTTGAGGAATGCGATGATTCCGGTATTGCTTTCTTTGATGAAAATCTCGTTGAAGAACAAAAGTGGATTGACGCCGTAATGGAAAGACGCAGATCTGCCATAGAAAACGAAGAATATATAGTTTATTACCAGCCCAAGTATGACCCTAAAACCAATAAACTTAGGGGTGTAGAGGCGCTTATCAGATGGAATTCGCCCGATTTTGGCTTTAAAGGCCCGGGAAGTTTTATTCCTATTTTGGAAAAGAACGGTTTTATTCAGGATATCGATCATTATATGATTACGCATGTTGCAAGAGACCAGAAAGCATGGCTTGATGTTGGTTATGAGTGCGTTCCTGCATCCGTAAACGTTTCCAGAGCTCATTTCAGCGAAAATGACCTGGCTGAGCAGATAAGAGATGCTGTTGATGCAGAAGGCTGTCCTCGTAATCTCCTTGAGATTGAACTTACAGAAAGTGCTTTCTTTGATGATAAGAAGGCTATGATTGATACAATACTCAAACTCAAAGAATACGGCTTTATGGTTTCAATGGACGATTTCGGGTCCGGCTACTCATCGCTTAATTCACTTAAGGATATGCCTCTGGATATTCTTAAACTTGATGCTGAGTTCTTCAGAGGCGATATTAACGGCGGAAGAGGTGAGATTGTTATTACCGAAGCCATCGCCCTTGCAAAGAGTCTTAACATGCTCACGGTTGCTGAGGGTGTTGAATTCAAAGAGCAGGTTGAATTTCTTGCAAGCAAAGGCTGCGATATGATCCAGGGTTACTTCTTTGCAAAGCCTATGCCCAAAGAAGAATACGCTGACAAAATGAACAGAAAAGAAGGTTTTGAGGAAAAAGAAGAAACCACAATATCTGGTGAAGAACCTTCTGAAGAAAAAACCGTAGAATAAAAGACAATTGATTTTAAGGTGAGATTCCGGTCGGGCGAAGCGATTTTTTCCGGTGAAAAGGCGAAAATCACACTCCGAAAAGAAAACAATATCCGTTGACAGAATCTCCCTAAAAATTAAATTTAGATTTAACATCATTTTTCAAAAGACCGAAGATTTAATTTTTCGCCGGCGATTTGAAAATGATAAAAATATCGTATTTTCAGGCTCATAAAAGCAGTAATCTGCAAATCCGAGCCATACACAATATGTAGATTTGAGATTTTCTCATAAAAAAGGATTTTTGGAACAAATGAGTAAAGTTGTAGTCGGTATGTCAGGCGGTGTTGACAGCGCTGTATGTGCATACCTTTTAAAAGAAGAAGGATATGATGTTATTGGTCTCACTCTTCGAAGCTGGGAGTCTTCAAACGGCGAAGAGAGCAGATGCTGCGAGATTGATGATGCAAAAAGCATAGCAGACCATCTCGGATTTCCTTTTCATACTTTTAACTGCATATCGGAATTTGATGAGAAGGTTACAAAGCCTTTTATCTGTGATTATATAAACGGAATGACTCCGAATCCCTGTATCGAGTGCAACAGATACGTGAAATGGGAAAGAATGCTTTATTTTGCTAACATCCGTCAGGCTGATTTTGTGGCAACAGGCCATTATGCTTCGGTAGTTAAGCTTGATAACGGCCGATATACCGTGAAAAAAGCAGATTACGCACAGAAAGATCAGACTTACATGCTTTATAAACTCTCCCAGGAGCAGCTTTCGAGAACTTTAATGCCCCTTGGAAAGTATTCAAAGGATGAAGTAAGGGAAATTGCGAGAAAAGCAGGAATAATTGTGGCAGAAAAGCCCGATTCGCAGGAAATCTGCTTTGTTCCCGACGGAGATTACGCAGGTTACATAGAAAAGAATGCTTCGGATTTTACTTCTACAGAAGGAAACTTTGTTGATGAAGAGGGCAATATCCTAGGTAAACACAGAGGAATCATTCATTATACCATAGGACAGAGAAAAGGCCTTGGAATTGCATTCGGACATCCTATGTTCGTAAAAGAAATAAAACCTGAAACAAACGAAGTTGTTTTAAGCGAAGACGAAGCATTATATAATAATGAGATTTTCGTAAACGATCTTAACTTCCTTAGTATAGAAGATATAAAGACAGGCGAGGAAATTCCCGCAAAGGTAAAGATTCGTTACCGTCACGACGGAGAAAATGCAATCCTTACGCGTTTCAACGAGAATACACTTCGAATAGTGTTTGAAAAGCCTGTACGTGCGGCGACCGCAGGTCAGTCCGCTGTCTTTTATGATGAGAACGACTGCGTCATCGGCGGCGGTAAAATCATAAGAAAACCTTTATAAGAAATTGAATATGATATATTTAAAAATATCGGTTTCGCCGGGCGTCTCCGATATTTTTTTAAAAAATAAAAAAATTTTTGTAACATTTTGAAAACTTAAGTTGTTTATCATACAGAAAGCAGGTAGAAAGATTAACAGCGCTTCCACTAAAGAGATGGAAGAAATATATCTTAAATACTGTATACCGCTTAAAAAGTATGTCGTTTCGATTTGCCGCAATCAGGACCTGGCGGACGACATAGTATCCGAAACTTTTTACAGGGCGATAAAGAATTATGATTCTTTTACGGGTGGCAACCTCTTCGCCTGGCTGTGTACGATAGCTAAGAACATATATTTCAACCACTTAAAGAAAAAAGATAATACGAACGCATCGATAGACGATGAAAACTTCATGGAAGTGGCGGGAAACACTGATGTTGAGGCCGAAGTCATGAAGAGAGAGGAACAGAGGAAATTAGCAGAAAGCATTAATTCCCTGGCCGATATCGAAAAAGAAGTAGTCAAACTCAGGATCGATTCGGGACTCTCGTTTAAAGAAATCGGAGATGTGCTTCACAAAAGCGAAAACTGGGCAAGAGTAACCTTCTACCGCTCAAAAGAAAAACTGAAAGGAATGATGAATGATGAAGAATGAAAAATGTAGTCTCATAAAAGATTTGCTTCCATCATATATAGACGAACTTACCAGCGAAGAAACAAAAAAGGAAATAGAAAATCATTTAAAAGAATGTCCCGACTGTAAGAAGGCTTATGAATCAATGAAGGGCGATATTCCGGGCGAAAAGGAAATTGAAAGCACGGAAAAATACGATGAGGAACTTATTAAGAAAATAGGTCTTAACGTTAAAAGAAAAACCGACAGATCCAAAGTGGTTTCCATCGTTGTAATCGTAGCATTGGTACTGCTTTTCATCCTGCTTAATCTTCCCATCGTTCCGATCAGTCAGAAGAACGTTTACGCTAAAGTCACAGTTCCGTCACTTATGCTGGATTCGGCAGGCAGAAAATACAATAATGTTCCCGAAAATTCGGTTTTATTATATGAGGACGAAGATGATATTGATGAAGTGTATTTTCACAGGATTATTTTCAAAGATTCAGGCATGGAAAACGACGGAATTATATACTATGCAACAGACAATGTTGATTTATGGTATTTCTCTCTCGTGGAACTTGATTCGAAGAAACCTATCAGAACATACAAAACAAAGGTTCAGAATTATGAAGGCAAAGATGTACTCGTTGTATACGGTTTAAGAACATCCGTATTCGGAAGTCTCTTTGGAAGAAAAGATACAATATCCAAAGTAAACTTGGTTGATACAAACGGAATTGAAGGAGTTTATCTTAAAAAAGGAAAAAATCTTGAGAAAATAGATTTAAACTAGAAGAGCGGATCCGAAATTCATTTTCATTTTATAGAACCCCGGCGGGCACTGATACCGTCGGGGTTCTTATGATTTTAATTTACTTTTCAACAAGGTCGGATAATTTCTTATTGTAAAAGAAATTGTGCACTAGCTCTCCGTATTCCTTCCAGAGCGGAAGAGTAATACATCCTGAAGCTCTCGGACATTCCTCAGCCTTTTCAGCCAGACAGGCAACCGGAGCAAGTGAACCTTCGGTTAATTCAATAATCTCGCCGACAGGATATTCTTCGGGTTTTCTTTTTAATTTATATCCGCCGCCTTTTCCCGAAAGGCTTATTAAAAGATCGCCTTCTACTAAATCTTTTATGATAATTTCCAGATATTTTTTTGAAATATTCTGTCTCTCCGCAATGTCTTTAAGCGGAATAAACTTATCGGGATCCTGAGAAGCAAGATCAATCATTATTCGAAGTGCATATCTTCCTTTTGTAGAAATCATTTTTTTACCCACCTTATAAAAAAAGTGCCGGACACCCAAAAGATGCCCGGCAAAAATAAACATTAAATTAAGCCTTACCGTCTGAACCAAGAACGTTGATGATCTTGTGAGCAACCATGTCCTTAACAGCCTGACGAGCGGGCTTTAAGTACTGACGGGGATCGAA
>JAEEOJ010000036.1 GCA_016284175.1 Lachnospiraceae bacterium
GCTACGATGGCATCCTTGTCTCTTGCATGGGTACCTGCGAGGCATCCGTAGCTTTCCTCGAGACCGAATACATAATTGTTGGTACCTTTTTCGATGAACCACTTAATCTGCTCGCCGATATATTTGAATCCTGTAAGGACTTCTACTTCTTTTACGTTGTATGCCTTGCAGATTACGTCAGCCATGTTGGTTGTAACGATTGTCTTAACAAGTGCAGGATTCTCAGGCATAAGACCTAATTTTGTACGCTCTCTTAAAATATATTCTGCGATAAGCATACCTGACATATTGCCCGTAAAAGAAACGTACTCGCCTGATTTTGTATCGTATGCGTAAATACCGAGTCTGTCTGCATCGGGGTCCGTTGCAAGAACAACGTCTGCCTTAACCTCTTTTGCAAGCTTAAGAGCAAGAGTAAATGCCTTGGGATCTTCAGGGTTAGGATATTCAAGAGTAGTGAAATTGGGATCGGGCATTTCCTGCTCGGGCACAACTACCACATTCTCAAATCCGATTTCCTTTAAGATTCTTCTTGCAGGCACATTACCTGTTCCGTTGAAAGGTGTATAAACAATTGTTAACTCTTTGCCCATCTCTTTGATAACTTCGGGATGGATAATCTGCTTCTTTAATTCAGCCATGAAGGCGTCATCGATTTCTTTGCCTGTCTGAATGTAAAGGCCTTTTGCAATTGCTTCTGCCTTATCCATTGTTTTAACTGTATGATAATCTGTAACGTTCTTAACGTATGAAATAATGTCTTTGTCTCTGGGGCTTGTAACCTGAGCGCCGTCTTCCCAGTAAACCTTGTATCCGTTGTACTCGGGAGGATTGTGGCTGGCGGTAATTACAATACCTGCTGTACATCCCAAGTATCTTACAGAGAATGAAAGTTCGGGTGTGGGGCGAAGTGCATCAAATACATAAGCCTTAATTCCGTTAGCTGCCATGCAGAGTGCTGCTTCATCCGCAAATTCGGGTGACATACGTCTTGAATCGTACGCAATCGAAATACCCTTGTCCTGTGTTCCCTGTGCAAGGATATAATTTGCAAGACCCTGTGTAGCCTTTCTTACTGTGTAGAGATTCATTCTGTTGGTTCCGGCGCCGATAACACCTCTTAAACCGCCTGTACCAAATTCGAGTTCTTTGTAAAATCTATCTTCTACTTCCTTGTCATCATTTCTGATTGCAAGTAATTCTTTTTTTGTTTCTTCGTCAAAATAATCGTCTTCAAGCCAGAAGTTAAACTGTTCCCTGTAATCCATAGTCTTTCACTCCTTTTCAGTTTTGAATTTTGCGCATAAGCACACACTATATATTTTAACTCTTTTTTACATTAAATACAACAAAATCAAGTCCTCATAAAAGTAAAAAAGCAGTCCGAAGACTGCTTTTATAAACAAGTGATGTGAAATGCCAGAAGTAATATGTTTCTTACCACCCACTGCCCCAGTAAAATACCGATTCCGACGAGTATCAGTACCGTTACCGGAAACCCCTGGAATCCAAGTTTCTTAGTGGCTTTGACAAGTATGGTATTTATCATAAAAACTATATACACAGCGTATGTATACGGCACAAAAGGATTCATCAGAATACTTTGTAATATATGACCGTGTACCATTTGGTAAAAACTTCTGGTGCCGCCGCATCCCGGACAGTATATGTGGATAATGCTGTATACCGCACATTTCATACCGCCGTCGATAAGATAATCACCCAGTACAAAGAATGCAACTGTAATCGGAATCGTCAGGATACCGAACACTATTCCGAGCTTAAACCAGGTATCGGTAAGATCATCTTTAAAAAGGCGTTCGTTCATATTATTGTGTAGCTTTTACGATATTGATGATAATGATTACAAACCAGACAATAATTACGATAAATGCTCCTACAATACCGATAATACTTGTAATTAAACCGCCTGTAGCAGGGCCGCCTGCTTTTTTCTTCTTTGCAATAATGCTTAAAACAAGGCCTACAATACCTAATACACAGTTAAGGCAGGGAATTGCGCAGCAAAGGAGTGATGCGATACCGATGATAAGACCTGCGATTGAAAGGCCTTTGGAACCGCCTTCTGCAACTGCTTCTTCGGCATCTGCGGCATAGCTGTATGTAACCTGCTCAGCCTGCTCTACTGTTTCCTGAACATCCTGTACTTCTTCTACAACAGGTGTCTCGTTTAAATTGTTGTTATCCATTTCTTTTTACCTCCGGATTGATAAAAATATTTTATATGCTTAAACACATATATTGGCAATTTGATTATACATGACTGATATCGGTAAACATTGCAAGGTCCATGTCGATTGTGCAGATGTCGTTTAAGTTAAGATCATGAACATTGTTATGTCCCGTGCTTCTGCAGATATCCATCAGATCTTCGGTCATGCTGTTGGCCATATCGATATCAAATCCTTTTTCTACAAGTACGAAGTTTGCACCGAGTGCAAGAATCTTTGCAAGTTCCTTTGCATCCTTTAATGCATCAACACGTACTAAAATCTCAAGTTTTGAATTAACTCTGTTAAGATAATTTCTTGCTCTTCTTAAAGCGTAAGGAAGGATTCTTAAAGAAACATCGTTTAAGATTACGAAATCAAGTTTTGCAAAAACGCATGCTTCCAAATCATCTTCGATTCTTCCGGCAACAAGGTCAATACCAATGGGTGCGCCGTTAAATCTTGCTCTTGCGATTTCAACTTCTTCCTTAAGTTCTTCCTTGCTTGCAAGGTTAGGAATATGTCCTTCTTCTCCCTTTACGAGCACCAGCGCCTCATTTGTGTGTTTTTCAGGCTTGGTGTTGTTAGGAATATGCTCTCCCCAGATAAAGAGTTTTGAAAAGCAGAAAGGCTGTAATACTTCTACAGGGCTTGCTGTACGTGAACCGATTACAGTTTTTGTTTCAACTTCTGCATCTCTTTCCAAAGGAAGAGGATTGCACTGTGCGGGAAGAAGAATAATGTTTTCAAGACCGTATGCATTGTTTCTGTCTGCATAGCGATAGTCTTCAAACAGTTTCTTGGCATTTGAATCATAAACAACCGCATACTTGGGATCTCTCTTAAGTACCGAGTACTCTACGCCTGATCCGTCAGCGTTTGCAACATTTTCGTCAAGACTGATATAGTCTCTTTCGTCTTCTTCTTTTTCGCTTTCGGGCTCTGTGAAGAAATCTTCTTCTGTCTCAGCTTCTGCTTCAGGTTCAGCAACTGATTCTTCTGCTGTTTCTTCTGCTTCAGCTTCCTCAGCTTCTTCATCATCACTAAGTGCTGCTGCCACACCTGCAACCGTTGCTCCGGCAACTGCTGCGCCTGCTACCGCGCCGGCAAATCCAAGGTCTTCGACTGCTGTTTCTTCTGCTGTTTCTTCTGCAACTTCTTCTGCTGCATCAGCAATATCTTCAGCTGCTTCTTCGGTTTTTTCTGCTGCTTCTTCAGAAACTTCTTCTTTTTCTTCGTCAGCCTTTTCAAAAGCAAACTCTTCGTCTTCTGTTTCAGCGGTTTCTTCGCTTACTTCTTCTGCTTCTTCGTCTGCTTCAGCGGAAAGTTCTTCGCTTATCTCTTCGGTTTCTTCTGCTACTTCTTCAGTATCTTCTGCCACAGCTTCTTCTGTATTATCTTCTGCGGAGCTGAAATCTTCTTCGTTATCATCGAAATCAAGGAATACTACGCCTTCATCTTCATCTTCGATTTCGCCTGAAGTCTCTTCTGATACTTCGCTTTCTTCGGATGCTTCTTCAACTTCGCTTTCTTCTATAGTTTCTTCGGGTGCTTCTGCTTCCTCAGCAACTTCTTCTGTAGTTTCATCGCTTACTTCTTCGTCAGCTTCCTCAAAAGCAAACTCTTCGTCTTCTGTTTCAGCGGTTTCTTCCTCGCTTACTTCGGTTTCTTCTGCATTTTCTTCTGTAGCTTCTTCAGAAATCTCTTCAGCGTTTTCTTCGCTTACTTCTTCTGTTTCTTCTGCAGCTTCTTCATCTGCAGTTTCTTCTGTTGTTTCTTCTGAAGCTTCTTCAGAAATCTCTTCAGCGTTTTCTTCGCTTACTTCTTCTGTTTCTTCTGCAGCTTCTTCTGAAACCTCTTCGGATTCTTCAGTGACTTCTTCAGAAATCTCTTCGGATTCTTCTGCTACTTCTTCAGCTTCTTCGAAGGAGAATTCTTCTTCGTCTGCTGCTTCGTCGGAAACTTCTTCTGTTGCTTCTATAACTGCTTCTTCGTTTACTTCTTCGGAAACTTCTTCGTTTTCTTCAGCTGCATCTTCGGTTGCTTCTTCGTTTGCTTCTTCAGTTTCCTCTGCAACTTCGTCAGCAGCTTCGTCTGCGGTTACTTCCGCAACATCCTCAGCTTCATCTTCTGCTTCGTTTTCTTCGGCCGCCTCTTCGTTTACTTCTTCAGAAACTTCTTCGGTTTCCTCAGTTGCTTCTGTTTCTTTAGCAGTTTCTGCTGCTTCTTCGAAAAGATCTGCTGTTTCTTCTGCTGCCTCTTCAGTTTCTTCTGCAACTTCTTCAACTGCTTCAGCATTCTCTTCTGCAGTTTCTTCGGCTACTTCTTCATCGACTGCTTCTTCATTAGCTGCTTCGGGAGCTTCTTCAAAAGAAAGGGCTTCGTCATCGTTGGGAATAACTACTTCCTCGTCCTCTTCTTCCTCTTCTTCTTTTTTAGGCTCTGCGCCGACTACTTTCTTTATGGTTCCGAGTCCGTCTCCATAGTAAGGAGCGAATTCTTTGTTGTTCTCTTTATTCTTTGCTTCTTCTTCAGCCTTAAGTTCTTCCTCGGTCTTTACAGGCTTGCCTGAATAGAATGTGGAAATAATGCCATTATCAATGCGCTCGTCTTTTTCTTCAATCTTTGTTTCGTTTGAAGAATCACTGTCGGAGTTTTCTCCGCCGATAACTCTCTGAACACTGCCGACATGGCTGAATGAAAATGCGGGCTTGTCTTCTTTATCTTCTGCAGCCTTTTCGCTGTCATCTTCTTTTTTCCAGAACTCCTGACGCTTCTCAATTACGAATCCGCCGTTAGATGCATTTTCTTCTTCCTTCTCTTCAGCAGGCTCTTCGGATGCTTCTTCTTCCTTTGCATTCTCTTCAAGGATTTCGTCTATAAAGTCCTTATGCTCTGTCTTGGGCTTCTCCTCATCGGATGTAAAGCTCTCAGCCTTTGAAAAAAGACTCGCGAAATCAGGACCTTCACTCTCTGATTCAGGCTTTTCAACATTAGGCTTTTCCTCATCTGATGAGAATCCTTCAGCCTTGCTGAATAAATTAGCGTAATCAGGGGTTTCGCTGTCACTCTCAGGCTTTTCAATATCGGGTTTTTCTTCATCAGAAGAAAACTCGCTTGCCTTTGAGAAAAGACTTGCGAAAACAAGGTTTTCGTCTTCCAAGTCACTCTTTTCGGGTATACTTCTTTCTTCGGCAGATGAAAATTCGCTTGCTTTGGTAAACAAACTTTCAAAATTGGGACCTTCGTCCTCTGCCTCGGATTTAACTTCTTCGGTTTCTACGGTTTCTTCTTTTTCTTCTGCTTTCAGTTCTGCTGTTTCTTCGTCAGCTTCCTCAAAAACAAAATCGTCTTCGTCTTCGAATCCGTCTTCTTTGTTTTCGTCTGCTTCGATTAATTCGAATGCAGATTTGTCAGCATCACATATGGGACAACTGTATAAATTATCAAAGGTCTCACCGGCCTGCTGTTCGTCAAAAACATAACCACATATTTTACATTCATATTTTGCCATTAAAATGCCCTCCCACAAGCATAAACCTAATCTCTTATATCATATATTTTTAAGGGCCGAATGTCAAGAAAAACAAGCATATTTCAAGCCTCTTTTGTCCGTCAAATTACCTGCATTTTATGGGCTTCTTTTATGAGGTTTTTACGCCCTGTATATACACTTTTTCTTGCTAGTGCCCTCGTTTCTCGTTTATACTCTTATTGAACCCGTAGGGGGAAGAACTCATAAAAGGATCGAAAAATGGCAAATTACAAATTTATAGTTACATACGACGGAACAAAATATTACGGCTGGGAGCATCAGCCCAAAGTCGAGGAAACCATACAGGGAAAAATGGAAAGCGTTCTCTCAAGAATGCTTAACGAGGATGTAGAAGTAATCGGCTGCGGACGTACGGATGCGGGTGTCAGCGCCAGAGGTTATGTCTGCAACGCACATCTTAAAACAGACGAAAAACCCGAAGTTGTCAGAGACTATTTAAACAGATATCTTCCCGACAACATCTGCGTTGATTCATGTGTTATCGCAAGTGACAGATTTCACGCAAGATACAATGCCACAGGCAAGACCTACAGATACACCTGTTATATAGGTGATACAAAGCCCGTATTCGACAGAAAGTTTGTTTACGCGCTGGATTTTAAGCCTGATATCGAAGAGATGAAGAAAGCGGCTAAATACCTGACGGGCGAACATGATTATGCATCTTTCTGTTCAAATCCCAAAATGAAAAAATCCACCGTCAGAAAAGTGGATTCGATTGTCATTGAGAAAAACGGTGATTACTTGACCTTTACATATCACGGTTCCGGTTTCTTGCAGCACATGGTAAGAATCATGACCGGAACACTCCTTGAAGTCGGAGAAGGAAAGCGCGAGGCCTCTTCCATTCCCGCTTTGATAGAAGCAAAAGAACGAGCAAAAGCCGGAGCTTGCGCCCCGGCCAATGCCCTTTGCCTTATTAGGGTGGAGTATTGAGGAAATGAAAATCTGAAAAACCTATGACTTTTTCTTCTTTGCTCTCTTTGCAAGTACAACACTCTGTAAGAGAATAAAGAAGCACAACATTCCGCCGGTGGTAATGCTCTGCCACCAGGGATCGTTAAGTCCGCTGGAAACAACTATCTTCTTGATGGTTGTAAGTGTAAGGGTTCCGAATAATGTACCCACAACATTTCCTACACCGCCGGTAAGAAGCGTGCCTCCGATAATCGAAGAAGCAATCGCATTCATTTCCATACCTGCAGCATTCGTTGCGTTTCCGGCACCCGTATGCATCATAAATACATATCCCGAAATACCGCTTAAGAGTCCGCTTAAAACATAGCTTATAAAGCGGGTTCTTTTTACGTTGATACCAAGCATCAGGGCACTTGTCTGGTTGCCGCCCATCGCATAAAAGTTACGTCCGAGTTTGATGTATTTAAGTAATACGAAAATAAGTAATACGCATACAAAAGCAACTACTACGCCAAGCTCTATACGGGCAGGAACCTTGTTCCCGTTTTTGGCCGTATATCCGAGCCAGGGAATTACAATTTTTGCATCGCGAAGTTTTGCAAAGCCTTCGTGATCCACCTTCTGGGGATTAACCGAAAGGATTGTGGTAAGTCCTCTTGCAAAGAACATACCTGCAAGGGTAACGATAAACGGCTGTATTTCCAGATAGCTTACCAGGAAGCCGTGTACCAGTCCGAAAGCAACTCCGATACCGAGCGCAAGAAGAATTGATACAAATATATTTCCGCCGTTGTTCAAATACAGTATGCAGCTCATAACAACCAAACTTGTTACCGCACCTACACTGATATCGATACCGCCGCCAATCATTACGATCGTCAGACCGCATGATACGATTATCAGGCTGGCATTGTCGTTAAGCATATCGAATATCTGCTGCGCATGAAGGAAACCGCCTTGAAGGAAGGCCATTGCCAGAAGATACATGGCAACAAATATACAAATCGTGATTGTCATCAAAAGCTGAGTATCGGTTAGCGGTTCTCTGCGAAAATCTTTGTTCTTTCTCATAACTATTCCGCTCCTTTCATCGATACTCTTTGTCTGTTGCTTCTAATTTTCGCAACGTACTTTTGGAATTTGCTCTTAATAACGGGTGAGCCGATTACAACCAGCAGGACGATAACTATAGCTTTGTATGCTTTTACATCCGTGGAAGGAACCTTCATGGCATAAAGCGTAATAGTAAGCATCTGAATAACATAAGCACCGATAATACTTCCGCTTATCTTAAACTTACCGCCGCCTAAGCTGTTACCGCCGATTGCAACCGCTAGGATGGCATCCATTTCGATATCAAGTAAGAGTGTCTCGTGGTTGATAAGGCCGAGACGGCTGACACCGATGGTACCTGCGACTGCAACGCAAAGTCCTAAAATTATAAATGACAAAAGCTTAATAAATGTTGAATTGATACCGTTTAATCTTGCAGCACTTCCGTTGATACCTACGGACTGTGTGAAGAGTCCGAGAGAAGTAAAGTGGAATACCAGCACGAATATTATTGCTACCGCTGCAACTATTAACACGGGCGTGGGAATGGGAACACCCGGGATAAAGCTTCCGATCGCATTGATAATCGGACTGCTGACTGTGGGTGTTGCACCGCCGTTAATCCAGTATGCTATCGAACGTCCGCATGTGTACAAAATCAACGTCGCTATCATCGGCTGTATCTTAAATACCGAAACGAGTGTTCCGTTAAATGCACCGAAGAGCATTGCAACCACACATGCAAAGAGAAATGCTGCTACTACAGTCACGCCGGTAATGTTGGGTGATGATTTAAGTATTTTTACAAAAGCACTGCCCGCTATGGCTGCTGCAGCTCCGACACTGATATCCTGTCCGCCGCAGGCTGCGGTTACAAGCGTCATACCCATTGCAAGAACGGCAAGTTCGCTGGCACCGTTTATAATACTGATCAGGTTTCCGGCCAGAAC
This sequence comes from Lachnospiraceae bacterium, assembly GCA_016284175.1. Classification (GTDB taxonomy): domain Bacteria; phylum Bacillota; class Clostridia; order Lachnospirales; family Lachnospiraceae; genus UBA3766. The sequence goes on from JAEEOJ010000036.1 coordinate 8,709, forward strand.
TATGTTTCCGTTGTTGTTTAATGTAGTCTCAATAGAGAAAAACGACGGATCTCTTATCAGATTAAAAATCACCAAAAGGAGGATGGCTATAATGGGAATCGTGAGCTGGCCGAGTCCGCCTTTAAAGATTCTTTGAAATTTATCCTTCATTCTGCGTCTCACCTCCGGCAATAGTCTTCATAACCTGGGCCTGATTCAGATCCTGCCCTTTTAATTCTCCGACAACATGTCTGTCTCTCATTACGATAAGACGCGAACATGTACGAAGCATCTCTTCAACTTCTGACGAAATGAATGTTACGCTCACTCCGTCTTCGGCAAGTTTTAATACAAGTTTCTGAATTTCAAGTTTTGTACCTACGTCAATACCTCTGGTAGGCTCATCAAGTATGAGATAATCGGGATGGGTCAAAAGCCATCTTGCCAATATAACCTTCTGCTGATTGCCGCCGCTAAGCGATCCTACGGGAGTTTCGCGGCTCGCAGTCTTAATGTTTAAAACTTTGATGTATTCATCGGCAAACGCTTCCGCTTCACTTCTGGAAATGGGCTTAAAGAATCCCTTCATTACCTGAAGTGCCAGAATAATGTTTTCACGAACGGAAAGCTCGGCTATAATGCCATCACGTTTTCTGTCTTCGGCAAGATATCCTATGCCGTGTTTCATTGCATCAACGGGCTTCGTAATCTTTACGTTTTCGCCCTTTATCTTAACAGTGCCTCCACTGACTTTGTCTGCACCGAATATTGCTCTTACACTCTCGCTTCGTCCCGAACCAAGCAGACCGGTAAAACCGTTAACTTCGCCCTTGTGAATACAAAAATCAAAAGGCATTGCATCGCTGCTCGATAAAGACTCAGCTTCATAAAATATATCTTCACTACTGTACTGTTTCTCTTCGATTTGTCCGAAATCGCTTAATTCATCGAGTTCCTTACCAATCATCTTGGCAACAAGATCTACCTGAGGCAGATCCTCTATTAAATATTCACCTACAAGTTCACCGTTTCTAAGAACCGTAATACGGTCACATACTTCGTAAACCTGTTCAAGGAAGTGTGTAACAAATATAATTCCTACACCCTGTCCTTTAAGATCTCTCATAAGATCAAAAAGCATATTTACTTCTTTGTCATCCAAAGAAGATGTAGGTTCGTCAAGGATTAAAACCTTGCATTCCATATCCACCGCACGTGCAATCGCAACCATCTGCTGAACTGCGAGCGAACAGCTTCCAAGCTGCTGAGCCGCTCTGGCGGGAATACCGAGTTTTTTTAATATTTCATCTGCACGTTTTTCATAATACTTATGTCTTACCAGTGCGGTTTCTTCACGGCCTATAAACATATTCTCCGCAACCGTAAGGTTGGGGCAGAGTGTAATTTCCTGGTAAACCGTACTGATACCTTTGTTCTGGGCATCCTGAGGGGAATGAATGGATACGTTCATTCCTTCAACGATAATCTCACCGCCGTCCATTCCGTAAACGCCCGTAAGGATCTTAATAAGTGTTGATTTTCCGGCACCGTTCTCTCCCATCAAAGCATGGATTTCACCCTTTCTTAAAGTAAAATCCACGTCACTTAAGGCCTTAACGCCCGGAAAAACTTTATTTATATGTCGCATCTGCAGTAATGTTGTTTCCTGCATAACCCGTTCCTCCAAATATTGTTTTGGCGCAGCCGGGCTGAATGTTTCACAGCCCAGCCGCGCCATTTAGGTAGGTTCAAATTTAATTATTCGCCTAAACCGTAGTTATTGATGTCATCATCTGTAAGAGTCTTAGCATCGAAACCTTTTTCTTCGTTGATAATCTTCTTGGATGTAACTGTCTTCTTGCCCTGGATAATGTCGCTGATGATCTGTGCCTGGAAAGGTGAGCACTGTCCGTCATAGTTCCAGTTGCCGGCCTTTAATTCTCTTAAAGCCCACTTGTTGCAGTCAAAGCCCATAACAACAACTTTGCCGTTGATACCATGAGAGATACCTGCTTCGTCAAGAGCTGCTACAGCACCTTTAGCCATACCGTCGTTCTCTGCGTAGATTACGTTGAAGTCATCACCGCTGTTGATAACGGATTCAACGATCTTCTTAGCTTCTGCTTCGTCCCATGTAGCTGTCTGCTGAACAACTTTGTTCATCTTGCCTGATGCAAACTGAGCGTCGAGAGCACCTGTACGTCCGATCTGAGCATCTGAACCCATAGCACCCTGGATATGGATTACATTGTACTCTTCGAGGTTCTGTGCAAGTAACCAGTTAACTGCTGTTTCGCCTTCTTTGCTCATGTCTGAAACAACTGCTGCTTCATAAAGGCTTTCGTCAACATCGATCATACGGTCGAAAAGGAATACTTTAATTCCGGCTTCTTTAGCTTTCTTTAAAACTTCATCCCAACCGGTTGTTTCTGCTGCTGAAATAAGCAGATAGTCAACACCTTCAGTGATAAATCCCTGAGCTGCCTGAAGCTGCTCATCGTTCTTTAAACTGTAAGCTGTCTTAAGTTCATAACCGTTAGCTGCAGAGAAAACAGCTTCCATGTCCTTAACGTTAGCTTCACGGTAACCTGATTCTGAAGGAGGGTTGTTTACAACACCAACCTTGATAGGTCCCTTTGATCCGCCTGAAGAACCTGTTCCGCCTCCTGTTGTACAAGCTGAGAATAAAAGCGTTGTAACAAGTGAAGCAATGAGAAGTAACGACCCAAATTTTTTCTTTGTCATCTTATTTTTTCCTCCTTATAATTTGTCGCACCGCGACTGTTTAACTGAATGATAGAGCATAAAAAAAAGAAGGTAAATCAAGCATCATACCGACTTGGTTGAATATAATCCTGATTTGCCTTCACTTTTTTAAAAACAGTTAAAAATTATTTTATTCCGGTTGATTTTGATACTGCGAACGATAATCCGACGGCGTCATTCCGACATTTTTCTTAAAGATATAACTGAAATAATGAGAATCGTTGTATCCTATCTCCGTTGCTATCTGAGAACTTTTAAGATTGCTAGTCTTTAATAGTTCTTTAGCTTTGCTTAGTCTTAAATATATAAGATATTCCGTAAACGACTGACCGGTTGTCTGGCTAAAAACGGTAGAAAATCTGCTCTTACTCATATTAACCGCTTTTGCGACATCCTGAAGCATCAGGTTCGCATTGGAATAATTTTGTGACATGTACAATTTGGCTTCGCTTATAACCGAAGGCACTTTTTCATCGGAAACCTCGCCCATTTCCCTGACTCCTAAAATAACCGCACGCTCGTCCTTTCTTTCTGCAAGAAGGTGTCTTATATGCCTTGCGGTTTTAAAGCTCTGGAAAATTTTCTCGGGATTGTCTACTATTTCTCCTATGCCCACACGGATTTCCTTACACTCGGATCTTTCGAGTTCCTGTGATAAAGATGTGGCAACAGCGTATGCTCTCTCTTCCGCATCTTCTGCGGTATCTCCTAAAACAAGCAGTCTGGTACCTGTACGGCTTGCGGATGCATTAACTATTCCGCCGCTGCTTTCCGCTAAAAGAGCAGCCGCTTCCTGGCCTGTACCCGTAGGTGAAAAAGCCGCGTCAATAACAACGTAAAAATGAGCAGGCACGGGACATCCCATGCTGCGAAGCTGTTTCAAAACATTATGTGCATCCTCTAATGCGGTTTCATCGGAGAAAAGAGAACCAATGAGCTTTTCTTTTAGGAACTTGCCGCCGTCTTCCATTCTTGCACGGAGACTTGCAGCATGTTCGAGTGTTTTTCTTTCTTCTTTTAACTGTGCGCTTACCTTGTCAAGCGCTTCTCTTAAATCTGCGGAGTTAATCGGTTTTAAAAGATATTCTCTTACGCCGAGCTTGATGCACTGTCTTGCATATTCAAATTCATCGTAACCGCTTAAAACTATAATGCCTATCCAGGGCATCTGGCTCTTTAATTCCCTGCAGAGTTCCAGGCCGTCCATAAAAGGCATTTTAATATCTGTTATAACTATATCGGGGTTGGTGTCGCGAATAATAGGAAGCGCCATCTCTCCGTCAGGTGCTTCTCCGACAAGCGAATAAGGAGTATCTTCCCACGGGAAAGATTCTCTTATTCCTTCTCTTATTACTATTTCATCATCAACCAGAAATACTTTCATGTTCCGATATCTCCTCTTTCGTTCTGAAAGGTACCTTGAAACTTACCTTCGTACCTTCCGAATTACTTTCTATCATAAGTCCGTCTGCCTGGTTATAGTACAGACGAATTCTCATATTTACGTTTACGAGGCCGAAACCGCCTCCGCCACCCTCACTGACGGAAGGCTGGCCTTTTTTCATTCTTTCGTTTAAAGCTTCAAGCTGTTCAGCGGTCATTCCCGAACCTGTATCGGAAACGGAAAAGCATAAATATCCGTCTTCTGCTTTTCCCTCAACCTTAATCATACCGCCGCCACGTTTGATTTTAATTCCGTGGTAAAGCGCATTTTCGATTAAAGGCTGAAGCATCAGCTTGAGCATATAATATTCACCGATTTCATCGGGAATATCGATTTCATATTTCATAATATCGCGGTATCTTGTCTGCTGAATCTTAAGATAACCTTCGATATGTTTCTTCTCCTGACTGATGGGAATCCAGTCGGCACCTGATGAAAGGCTGATTCTGAAGAAGTCGCTAAGCGCACTTGTAAGCTGGATAACTTCATCTTTTTCGCCTGCCTCTGCTTTCCATACAATAGCATCAAGCGTATTGTAAAGGAAATGCGGATTTATCTGTGCCTGGAGAGTTCTGAGCTCTGCCTTTCTTAACCTTTTGGCATCAAGCTCACTCTTTTTCATCATGGCTTCCAGATCGTCGGCCATGGAGTTAACCTGCCTGGTAAGGTTTCTAAGCTCTGTAACATCCGTGTCGGGAAGTCTCGCATCAAGAGTACCTTCTGCCAAAAGAGCCGTTACTTTTTCAAGTTCTTCGATGGGCTGTCTGACAAAGGATGCAGTCTTTTTCATCGATCTGTTTCTAAACCATATTGCAAGAATAACAATGATTACTTCGGCAACGGCAGTAATAATGATAACCCATAAAAGACTGATACTCATCTTGGCAGATGATTCGATTTCTTTGGCTACATATTCGTTTAACATACTGTCGACGAGCGCAGCAACGTCTCTGACTTCAACTAACACCGCTTCGTTTTCAACAACCGGAACCTGCTTGTCGATATTGTCTCTTATGATATCGACATAATTTTCCAGCGTTTCCATGGTACGGCCTGCGACCATCAAAGAAAGACGGTTCTCCTCGCTTGTTTCCTCGGAAATTCTTTCTACCGTATCTTCAACATCATGCATCATGACATAGATTTTGCTCTCCGCAAAAGTCTCACGTCCGCTTATAATGTTCCACGCAGCTCCGGGAATGTCTTCCGCAACAACGGTTTTAAGACCTGCAATTGTTTCCATTCTCTGAATGGAGCTGTGATATTTATACGCGTAAAAAAGCATCAGCAAAAGGCTGATAATAATGGGGAACACAAGCATGAGAACGATTCTGTGTGAAAGATCGTTTATTCTCCCAAGTATGCTTTTTTCTTTTCCTGCTCTTTTCATCAATATCCTCTGTCGGGAATCTTTGAGGTATCCTGCTCATCGGAGAAAACCTGCTCCACAGGATGGATAACTTCGTTAACTTCTTCGCCTGCTTTAAGCTTAATCGCGGTCTCCATTACTTCTTTGCCAAGCTTGGGAGTACATTCAACAACGCAGTTGATTCTGCCTTCTTTTAAAACGTCGATGGCTTCCTGTCCGCCGTCGATTGAGATAATGATTATATCTTTGCCGGGAGCAAAGCCTGCCTTTTCAATCTCAGGCAGTGCGCCGAGTGTCATTTCGTCGTTGTGAGAATAAATAACATCAATACTGTCTCCGTATGTATCGAGTAAGTATCTCATACACTCTGCACCGCGGCTCTTTAAGAAGTCTCCGTCTATGCTTTCAAGAATCGTCATTCTGCTGTCGTTTGCAATTGCATCCGCAAAGCCTGCCTGACGCTGTCTCATGGGAGTGGAGTTTTCCGTACCCGTAATCTCAACGATATTTACATGCTCAAGTCCGAGGCTGTCGGCTTTTCTTATAAGGTACTCACCCGCCATCACGCCTTCGTTATAAAAGTCTGCGCCGATAAGACATGTGGTAAGACCTTCCTTCTGAGTGCTTATGTCTCTGTCCACAAGGATAACCGGAATTCCTGCGTCCTTTGCTTCAGTAAGCACATTGTCCCAGCCCTCTTCGACTATGGGCGAGAAAGCAATAACATCAACCTTGTATGCAATAAATCTTCTGATGGCGGCAATCTGATTTTCCTGCTTCTGATTGGCATTTTCAAACATCAGATTAACGCCGTAATTTTGTGCCTGATCTTCTATATCTTTCGTATTGCCGATTCTCCATGCACTCTCGGAACCAATCTGCGAAAAGCCTAAAATAAGACTCGAATCACTTTCCTGATTAGAGCCTTTGGTGCAGCCCGCAAACATCATAAAAGACAAAATCAGGCCCAATGCCGTGCATAATATTCTTTTTAATAACCCTTTTTTTACAGTTCCCATATCATTCATCCTCTTAAAAGCGGAATTCATTTTTCACATAAAAGTATATATTGAAAAGGTTTATTTGTCTTTAATAACTTTTTTAAACGGCATAAGCATTCCTTCGGTCATCTTGCCGTTCATTTTCTTTTTTATTTTAGGATTTCTCATCATACCGCCGACTAAATACATTGCAAGCATTGCACCTTTTTTCTTCTGCGGGAAATCATAAAATTTATGTTTCTTATAAAACTTGTGATCCTCTCTCATAAGGCCCTGCATCTGCCAGATAAGGTCTCTGAATATCTTCATGCCGCCGACACCGTAGAAGTTCTTCGGAGGAAGATATTTTTTATCAATGATATAGCAGAGCGACTCTGCGAGCTTGTCTATCTCTTTGTCGGGATTGTACTGATTGCTGGCAACTCCTGCCAAAGTATTGCCACCGACCTGCGCTCTTGCTTCCATTAAAAGGCGAAGATTCTCTTCCGCATCAATATTACCGTCAACAAGATATCCGACAGGTTTTCCCATCGTAACGGTACGATGTCCGTTGCAGAACTGTCTGTCGTCAAACATCTTAAAACGGTAGCCCATGCTGTGATCTTTTATGGTATATGCGTAAACCGTAGCATCTGCGGTCTGAATGTTATCTCTTAAAAATGAATCAAATCCGTCCTTGTAAATGCATTTGCCGTCTGCCGCACAGTTAAAGCATCCTAAGCATCCGCCCGTAAAAGGAAACTCCGCGATATTAACAATTTCGGTCTCGCAGGGAAGAACGTTTTTAAGTCTTTCGCACATATTTTCAAGACGGTTGTCGGTTGAATTGGAATAGTCTGCAACTATTACGATTCTTTTAGGAGCTTTTGCATCTATCATCTTTCCGACAGGATTTGTTTTCTTTAATTTCACAGGCTTCTTAACCTGAGGCAAGTCTTGCGAAAAGCCTTTTTTGATATTCCATAAAACAAACTCAAAGTAAGACAGCGCTTCTTTCTGACCCTTGTCATGAAGCAGATCTTCCATATCGGCAGAAAGTCCGCGGATTACCTTAAAGCCCATATCCGCACAGTTTTCCTCTATGAAGTTATGAGCCGTAATATCATAAAAGTGAAGCGACGTGCTAACCTGAGTAGCATATTTGCTCGTAAAATCAATGCCGCTTTCCTTCATCAGTTCAATAAAATGATGAAGCTGCGAAGGCACCAGAAATGTGTAAACGGGATAACAGAAAATAACCAGATCCGCAGCCTTTAAAGGTGCTGTCCAGAAATCTTTGTCTGTTTCCATTTTTCTTATCTGCTGGCCCACATGGAGCACTTTGTATTTATGGTCGGGAAAATGTTTTTTGATATAACGAAGCGTGCATAAAGTGATACTGTTTTTGCCGGTCGGCGAACCGTTAACAATGAGAATATTCATAACCCTCTCCCCTCAAAAAAGAAAAATAAAAATACCAGGCACCCGCAGGCGCCCGGTATGAAAATCAAAAATAATTACAGTTCTCTGTTTCTTTCAACGCATGCTTCCACAGCATCCATAACAACGCCTCTGAAGCCGCCTTCTTCAAGAACCTGTACTGCAGCGATTGTTGTACCTGCAGGTGAGCATACCATATCCTTTAATTCGCCGGGATGTTTGCCGGTCTCAAGCATCAAAGCAGCACTGCCCTTAACTGCACTTGCAGCAAATTCGTAAGCCTTGTCTCTTGTAAGACCTGCTGCCACGCCCGCGTCAGCCATAGCTTCGATAAACATGAATACATATGCGGGAGCACTTCCGCTGATACCGACAACCGCATCCATCTGGCTCTCTGTAACTTCAATTGCTTTGCCACATGCAGAAAGAATACTGATAGCAGTCTTCTTATCTTCTTCGCTTACGTTTTTATTTGCACATACGCCTGTACATCCTTCACCGATAAGTGCGGGAGTATTGGGCATACATCTTACTATCTTTTTATCGGAACCGATATTCTCTTCAAGCCATGCGATGGTCTTGCCTGCTGCGATTGAAATAACAAGTGTGTCATTATTCCATGAATCTTTTATATCTGCAAGCATGCTGCCCATGAACTGGGGCTTAACCGCAAGAAGAACCACATCCGAGTTAGCAAGAACTTCTTTGTTATCAGAAGCAGTCTTGATTCCGTACTTTTCGGATGCTTTATTTTTCATATTATCGTTTACATCAAAACCGATAATGTTTTCTTTGGAAACAATTCCTTTGGAAACGATTCCTCCTAAAATGGCACCGCCCATGTTTCCGAGTCCGATAATTCCGATACGCATTTTTTTATCTCCTTTATATCACGGAGTCAGGCACCCTGCGGGAGCCAGACACCTTTTCATTTACAAATTATAATAATATAAACCTCATTCTTCAAGAACGGCTTTACCATTTGGTTATACCATCCTTCCATGCAGCAACAAGAATGTCCTCAATTTCACCAAAAGCCTTCATTCCGTCTTCAGGCATATTGTCCGAAGTAATTCTGTAAAATTCTCCGTCCACGGTAAACCTTACAACATACATTTTACCGGTCATTCCGCTTACATCTTTCCACTTGGTCATTTTGTATTTTTTGACCGCTTTCATGCAATCATCCAATACAGTTGCGGGTACAAGGCGCGCGAATGAATGTTCGGGACCTCCGTCGTCCTTCGTGTATCTTACCATAATCAGGTATCCGCTGTAATCACTGGTGTAAAGCACATATTCTTCCGAATCGTTACCGCCGACAGTTGCCACAACAGCTTCGTAATAATCGAATACGATATTGTCTCCGACAGCACTGTTTAAAAGATCTTCCTCGGTAAACTCAATCTGCGAAAGATCTGCCAAAGGCTCATTGTTTTCTTTTGCGGGCTTTTCGCATCCAAACAAAGATATCATCATTATCACCCCAAGAATAATTCCAGATAATTTACAAACAGATTTCATAAAAACTCCCGGTTAGCATTTCCCTATTCATACATTCATATCTTATCACAATACGAGACAAAATTGAATTTAAATTAATTCCAATGAAACCTTAAAAGCAATCATTCTCTCGGTTTCACTTGAATCAAACTTAATCACATAAGCCTGCATTTCCTGATCTATGGAAATAATGCTTCCTTCTCCTAAAATCATATGTTTAACCCTGCTGCCCTCGGGTAACAGATCACTCTTGTCTTTTATGAGAAGCTTATCGCTTAATTCGACATATTCTTTTGTTTCTTTTATGAGTGCATCGTTGGGCTCGTTTATGTATTCGAGGTACTGTTTTTCAATATCGAATAAAAATCTTGAAGGGAAGCGCGGCGAGCCGTCGAAGTTTCTGCCGTTGGCTTCGGTTAAGAATAGTCTGTCTTTTGCACGGGTGATTGCAACGAACGCAAGACGTCTTTCCTCTTCCATTGCAACCTGCGTGCGGATTTTCTTCGAAGGGAAAATGCCTTCGTTTAAACCGCAGATAAATACATTCTTAAATTCGAGACCTTTGGCCGCATGAATGGTCATAAGTTTAACGCGGTCCTTGGTATCTTCAAGATCGGTATTTGTATAAAGAGCAATGTGCTTTAAGTAACTGTCAAGATTCGTCTCTTCGCCGCAGGTAACTTCATAGTCGTAAACCGACTGCTTTAATTCTGCGAGGTTATCCAGTCTCTCCTGCGCGCCCTCGGTTCTTAACGCTTCCTCGTATCCGCTCAAATCAAGAACCTTGGTTAAAAGTTCGGATATGCTCTTGGTTTCAAAGTTTTCGGAAAGTGTATTAATGAGTTCCAGAAATTCTACCGCTTTTGTGCCTTTGAAAATCGGATTGTCGATGTTTTCTTTAAGCGAGTTAAAAAGAGTCGTCTGATTGTTTTCACTTACTTCCTCAAGGAATTTAATTCGCCTCTCTCCCATGTTTCGCTTCGGTGTATTTATGACGCGCTTGAATGCCAGGTCGTCAGCAGATACAAGCATTCTAAGGTATGAAAGCGCAACCTTTATTTCCACGCGGTCATAAAACTGTACGCCGCTGTAAATGACGTAAGGAATCTGCTTTGTGAATAATGCATTCTCAAGACTCCTTGTCAGGAAATGCGATCTGAAAAGAATCGTCATGTCCTTAAAGTTTTCATTATTCTTTTCTTTTATCTCAACGATTTTCTCAGCTATAAAATCAGCTTCATCATCCGCATTCTTCGCAAAGTATGCTGCGGTATTCGCACCCTCGCCTCTAATTGATACAAGATTTTTCTCTTCTCTGTATTTGTTCTTTGCAATAAGGGAATTTGCAACATCAATCACGCTTTTAACAGAACGGTAATTGTCATTCATCATGATGGTCTTTGTGCCTTTAAACTTTTTGTCAAAGTCCAAAAGATAATGAATATCCGCGCCGCGCCATGTGTAAATAGTCTGGTCGGGATCGCCTACCACGAAGAGGTTTTTATGATAATCCGAGAGTACTTCCATTAAGTCGTACTGCGGCTTGTCGATATCCTGAAACTCATCGATCATAATGTACATGAGTCTCTTCTGCCATTTTAAGCGGGATTCTTCGTTTACCTTGAATGTGTAAAGCGTAAAGATAATAAGATCGTTGTAATCGAGGCCGAAACATTTCTTTTCCTGATAGAGATAACCGTAAAAGATAATGTCCTTAGGCGTAATTGCGGAATCGTACTTTTCTTTTAGAGTCTCTAAAGACATATCAAACATGTCGATGTAATAGTCAGGGCGCTCGAAGAGTTTTAGCATTTCAATCATATCGCGCGCCTTTGAGAAAGTCATATCGCGAAGAGAAAGATTTCTTTCCTCGTAAATGACAGAAAGCATGGCATCGATATCTGAATTGTCCAAAACAAGAAAAGACTTCGGGTAATTAAACACGAAGCTTTCTTCTTTTAGCACGTTCGCACAGAAACCGTGGAAGGTATTGATGTACCCTGTGTCTCTGTCGCCCGTGAGCATATGTATACGCTGCCTCATTTCGTTGGCAGCCTTGTTTGTAAAAGTCACGCAAAGAATATTGCCGGCGGGAATGCCGACTTCGTTGACAAGATATGCAAATCTGTGCGTAAGCGTTCTAGTCTTACCGCTGCCCGCA
>JAEEOJ010000037.1 GCA_016284175.1 Lachnospiraceae bacterium
TCAAATATATCGGCGAGCAGATTAAGTGGTTCATCGAAAAAGGTACCAACAATTATGTATTCGGTCTCGAGGAAAGCTACGGATGCCTCGCAGGTACCCATGCAAGAGACAAGGATGCCATCGTAGCGGTTATGTGTCTCTGCGAAGTAGCTGCATACTGCAAGAAGCAGGGCATCACCGTATGGGATATGATGCTTGATATGTACGAGAAGTACGGATATTACAAAGAAGACCTTTATACAATCACCATGAAGGGCAAGGAAGGCAGCGAACAGATCGCAGCCATCATGGAGAACTTAAGAGCCAATCCTCCCAAGGAATTCGGCGCATGGAAAGTACTTGCCATGAGAGATTATACAAAGGATGAAAGAATTGACATCGCTACAGGCGAGAAGAGTTCAACAGGACTTCCTTATTCGAACGTTCTTTACTTTGAACTTTCAGATGATGCATGGTGCTGCGCAAGACCTTCAGGAACAGAACCCAAGATTAAATTCTACATGGGTGTTAAGGGTGAGAGCCTTGAAGATGCTAAGACGAAGGTTGCAGAACTCACAGATGCTTTAAAGAGCAAACTTGCATAATTAACAATTAACTTGAATTTTTTGGAACCGGGAAACAGAAATCCGGTTCAAACGGCGTGGAGGCAGCGGATATGGCCAAGGCAAACGAAATGGTTGGAAAGGCTAACAGATATTTAAGAAGAAACGGAATAGAGAAGACTGCTGTTGCAGTGGCAGACACGGCACTCAGCAAACCTCCTAAAAGTTTCAGATATCAGCTTGCTACAACTGAAGAATTAAAAGCACAGAAAGCGTGGAGCAGCAGATTTTCCTCAAGCATCAAGTTTTCTTTGGTAGTTCCTGCGTTCGAAACGGACATCATGTATTTCGATGAAATGATTGCGAGTGTCCTCGGACAGACATACAACAACTGGGAATTCATCGTGGTCGACGGCTCAAGAAACAGAAGACTTATGGATGAAATCGAAAACATGACCGGAGTGGTCAACGGAGACAGACCCGCAGGACGAGCTTTAAGCGAAGACGATATCAGAAGAATTCACAGATTATCTGCGGATACAGACGTATCCTACGATTACGACGGATGCCTTATCAGATATATCCATCTTACTTCAAACGGTGGAATATCCGCCAACATTAATAAAGGTGTAAAAGTTGCAACAGGCGATTATGTCGGAGTACTCGATCACGACGATCTGCTTACACCCGATGCACTTTACTATATGTCAAAAGCTTTGGTTGCAAACGAATATAAGGCCAAACTTGTTTACTCGGATGAAGATAAGACGGATGCCAAAGGAAAATCATTCTTTGAGCCGAACAGAAAACCCAATTTCAATCTGGATATGTTTCTGACAAACAATTATATCTGTCATCTTGCATTCATAGAGAGAAATCTGATTCAGGAGCTTTTGTTCCGTCCTGAATATGACGGTGCTCAGGATTACGATATCTTTTTAAGAGCTGTAAAGAGCATGGACAATCCCGACGGTCAGGTGCTTCATGTGCCTAAGATTTTATATCACTGGAGATGCCATGCAAATTCAACCGCAGGAAATACCGATGCAAAAGAATATGCATATGAAGCCGGACGTCGTGCAGTGGATGATTTCTGCAAGAGTATGGGCTGGGCTGTTACCGTAAGCCATACACCTCATTTGGGATTTTATCATATTGAATATAAAAACCTTCTTTTCACCACAAGATCGGAACTCGGAATGGTATGCGGACCGATTTACAGATTCGGCAAACTTTCCGGCGGTGCAATGAGAGAAGACGGAACGGTTATGTACCGCGGACTTGCCAAGGGCATGGGCGGATATATGCACAGAGGTTCACTCATTCAGCAGGTTGAGGCCGGAGATGTAAGAAATATGAGAGTAAATCCGGCTCTTGAAAAACTCTATGATGAAATGGTAGAATCGAGACTTGCGAAAAACGCTCCCGATTATGTGGATATAAGTCTTGCTTTCTGTAAGAAGGTAAAAGAACTTGGGTATAAGATTTTATACGATCCCGATCGCAAGCGGGAGTAATTAACCTTTATGAAGTTAAGTGTAGTAATACCCAATTACAATGGAATAATGTATCTGGAAAAATGTCTTGCCGCACTTGATAAACAGGATTACACGGATTACGACATTATAGTTGTGGACGATGCTTCAACTGTTGAAGGGATAGAAGAAACAGTTAAGGCAAACCCGAGAGCGAAGTTTATTAAGCACAGCGAAAACCGCGGATTTGCAGCCAGTGTAAATGACGGAATTAAAGCTTCCGATTCCGAGTACATTTTTCTTCTTAATAATGATGCTTATGTGGACGACGGTTGTTTAAGCACGCTCATAAAAGCAATGGATGAGGAAGGACCGAGCACGTTTTCAATACAGTGCAAAATGCTTTCGGCTTTTAATCATGCGATTATTGACAATGCAGGAGATTTTTACAATATATTCGGATGGGCCAGGACCAGAGGCAAGGATAAGTTAGCCGACAGCCACAACAAACCTACCGAGATATTCTCATCATGTGCCGGTGCAGCCATATACAGAAGAAGTATTTTAAATGAACTTGGACTCTTTGACGAGAACCATATTTCATATTTGGAAGATGTGGATATAGGATTCAGGGCGCGAGTTTACGGATATGTAAACAAGTACGAGCCTGAAGCAAGAGTATTCCATGAAGGCAGTGCCACAAGCGGTTCACGTTACAACGAATACAAGGTAAAACTTGCAGCAAGAAACTCCATTCTGGTCAGATATAAAAACCAGACGGTTTTACAAAAGATTGTAAATTTCCCCGCGCAGGAAGCGGGAATTATAATAAAGCAGCTTTTTTTTATCCGTAAAGGCTTAGGCAAAGTTTACAGAGCCGGCATTAAAGAAGGAAGAAAAGTTAAAAGAAACGAAGCAGAACGAAGCAGAAAAATTGTTTTCGATTCTGCCAAGCGAAAAAGAGCCTTAAAGATAGAGTTTGACATGATAAAGAACATAATTTATTAGGCTTGAAAAAAACAATTTCGTATTGTATCATTATAATTCGAGGGCGTCTGAGTTGATGGACGCAAGTTGCTTATGATTAAGGACAATCAAACATTTTTTAACAGATTGCATGTTGTGCTTGATTTTCTAGTAACGGCTTTAGCATACTTTTTGGCATGGTATGGCAGAATGGTAATTTTCACACCGGTAGACCAGGGTGTCCTGCCGATGAAAACTTACTTTTTTGCCCTGTATTTTATTCTACCGGGTTACCTGGCCATATTTGCTACACTGAACCTTTACAAACCCAAAAGAATGTCTTCCATGATCGGTGAATTCTTTGATGTCGTCAAAGCAAATGTCATCGGTGCGATGATATTCCTGGTAGTACTTTATTTGATCAATCAGCCCAACTTTTCACGTTCGCTGATTATCTTTTTTGCGGTACTAAATGTGGTTTTAATGACTGCATACAGATTTGCGGTCAGAAGGATTCTTTCCCATATAAGGAAAGTCGGACACAATGCCAAACAGGTAGTCATCGTAGGTTACTCAAGAGCCTGCGAGCAGTACATAGACAGAATTCTTGTAAATCCTCAGTGGGGATACAGAATAAGAGGAATTTTGGATGATGAAGTTCCTGCGGGAACTTATTACAAAGGAATACAGGTTCTCGGAAGAATTGATAATCTCGAAGAAATTCTACCTGAGAACAAACTTGACGAAATAGCCATAGCGCTTCCACTTAAGAACTATAAAAGACTTGAGGAAATCGTAGGGAAGTGCGAAAAATCCGGTGTACATACAAAGTTTATTCCGGATTACAATTCCGTTATTCCGTCCAAACCTTACACCGAAGATTTATCGGGACTGCCCGTAATAAATATACGACGCGTTCCGTTAACCAGTACTTTTAACTGGTATTTAAAAAGAGCCATTGATATAATAGGCTCGCTCGTGGCAATCATTCTTTTCTCGCCGGTGATGCTTTTATCGGTTATAGTTATTAAAAGCAGAAAAGACGGCCCTGTGCTTTTTGTTCAGGAAAGAGTCGGACTTCACAATAAAGTCTTTAAGATGTACAAGTTCCGAACAATGATTGAGCAGAAGCCTGAGGAAGAGGAAAAAGAATGGACCACTAAAAACGATCCGAGAGTTACAGGCTTCGGAAAGTTTTTAAGAAGAACCAGTCTCGACGAGACGCCGCAGTTCTTCAATATATTGAAGGGTGATATGTCTCTTATCGGACCGAGACCCGAAAGGCCTCAGTTCGTTGAACAGTTTAAGGAAGAAATCCCCCGTTACATGGTTAAGCATCAGGTAAGACCGGGTCTTACCGGCTGGGCTCAGGTAAACGGATACAGAGGAGATACTTCCATCAGAAAAAGAGTAGAATACGATATCTACTATATTGAAAACTGGTCTATTGGGTTGGATATTCAGATTATTCTTTTGACATTCCTGAAAGGGTTTGTCAACAAAAATGCTTATTAGGAGGCTACTTAGGTAGGATTTGGAGATGTCAGACGGGACAAGAGGAAACGGAAAAAGAAAAAAGAAAAAAGGCGGCAATAAAGTCGTAAGAAACATTATCATTGGTGTTGAAGCTTTAGTGCTTGTAGCGGTAATCGTAATTCTTATTTATGCTTTCAGAGCAACGGACGAGGAAACCGGTGTTCAGAAATATGAATTGAAAGAAGATGAAATTGTTACAAACATTGAAGAAGACGACCCCATTGTAATTGAAATCAAAAAAGGCTATACCACATATGCATTTTTTGGAGTAGATGCACGTAACGGCACGCTTGAAAAGGGTACCAGAACCGATACCATTATTATTTGTTCAATTGATAATGAAACCGGCGAAACAAGACTCTGCAGTATTTACAGAGACACTCTTTTAAATATTGCCGATAAAGGAAAGAACCCTTCATATCAGAAGTGCAATGCCGCATATGCTTACGGCGGCCCTGAAAAAGCGCTCAATATGATTAACCAGAATCTGGATCTTTTCGTTGAACAGTTTATTACCGTAGGTTTCGATGGAGTAATGAATACGATTGATGCTGTAAACGGCGTAGAAATAGATATTCAGTATGATGAAATCAAATATCTGAATGACTATCAGAAATCAATGTATTCGACCGAATCCCAGGCAGTAATTACAGATGATTTTACACCTGTTGAAAATACCGGCCTTCAGACATTAACCGGATATCAGGCACTTGCATACTGCCGTATCCGTTATACTGCGGGCGACGATTACAGAAGAACAGAGAGACAGCGTGATGTATTAACCCAGATAGTAGACAAGGCTAAGAAAATTGATCCCGTAAAGGTTTCAAAGATTTGTACGGATGTATTCCCTTACCTGGCTACAAATATGGATCTGGATAAAGATATTATTCCGAGAGCATCAGAAGTATCAAAATATTCGATAGTTGCTTCTGACGGTTTCCCGTTTGAAGACAAGAGAACCTCGGGTCTTCTCGGAGCTAAAGGATCCTGTGTAATTCCCGTTGACCTGGAAGCGAATGTCATCGAACTGCATGAATTCCTTTATCCCGGTCTGGATTATACTCCTTCGGAAACAGTTAAAAAGATTTCCCAGGATATTAAAAACGAAGCGGCTCAGTACGGAAAGTAAAAAATAAATGCGGTCTCCATAGTAAAATATGGAGACCTTTTTGAAATATATGAGAGATAACCCTATTGTAGACGTCATTATCCCTTCCTATAAGCCTAAAGAATCTTTTATCAAGCTTATAGAGATGCTGGAGAGACAGACGTATCCTATTAACAGAATAATAGTGATGAACACCGAGGAAAGATATTATTCCGAGCTTATGTTCAGTCATCCTCTGGACAAGGTGTACGATAATATTCACGTTACACATATTTCCAAAAGAGAATTCAATCACGGCAGAACAAGAAGAGACGGCGTCTTAAGATCGGAGGCCGATATTTTTGTTATGATGACGGATGATGCGGTGCCCAGAAACGAGGAAATGATCGAAAGGCTCATAAATCCCATTATTACAGGCAAAGCAGCGGCTTCCTATGCCAGACAGGTAGCCAAGAAAACGTCCGGTGAAATAGAAAGATTTACAAGAAATTTCAATTACCCAAGAAAATCGAGGCTCAAAAGCGTATCTGATATAAATGAACTCGGAATCAAGACATATTTCTGTTCAAATGTATGCGCGGCTTATGACCGTGATGTGTATGAAGAACTCGGCGGATTCGAAGAATATGTTATTTTCAACGAGGATATGATTTATGCCGCACATCTCATAAAAGCAGGTTACAAGATAGCGTATACGGCCAGTGCGGAAGTTATTCATTCACATGATTACGGCAATATTGCTCTTTTTAAGAGAAACTTTGATCTCGGTGTATCGCAGGCGGATTATCCCGATGTATTTAAGAACATATCATCCGTCGGCGAAGGAAAGAAGCTTGTATCAAAAACAATCGAGCATCTTAAAAAAAGAAAAAAGGCATATCTTATTCCCAAACTTATCATAAACAGTGCATTTAAGTTTATGGGTTACAGATTAGGTCTTATACATGAGTTTTTACCAAGATTCCTGCTTACGAAGTTTTCGTCACTGCCTGAGTACTGGATAGGCAAGGATGTTTACGAAAACAATAAAAAGATTAATTTCCATGCAGGCTATGGTATCACGGAAACCGAGTATAGGGACGGCAGAATGGTTCACAAGGCTTCAAGCAATACCGACCCATACAGAGAGACCGGCAGAAAATCGACACTCAGGGATGAAATTAAGGTTCGTCCCAAGGATAAGATGATTGACCGTTCACATGCAGTTACAACCAACAGGGAAGTTGCATGGAAGAGTGATAACGAACCTGAAATAAAGACCGAAAAAGAAAAAACCGAAACCGAAGCAAAAGAAGAAACTAAATAAAAAATCTCCGGAGGGAGGGATTATTTATGAGTTCAGAAAATAAGAAAAAGCCCAATAAATTTTTATCTTTTTTATGGATAGTATTTCTAGCGATAGTATTTGGTGTATGTGCAGGTGTAACATATACCGGAATTGCGCTTGTATCCAATAAGCTTGTTATTCCTGCGGTTGTAGGAGAACTTCCTTCGCAGACAACATTTACTCCCGGTCCCACAGACCCGGTAAAGCCGAGTGACAAGGAAAGCGATTTCCATGCCCAGATTGAGGAGAAGAAGGAAGAAGTAATTGAAGAAGTAGAAGATATCGTAATGGCAAACGAGGAATATACGGTAGCCGAAGTTGCTGAAAACTGTATGCCTGCCATTGTATCCATAAATGTAGTCGGAGATTATGATTACAACGGTTACAAATACGAGGGCGAGAGCGCAGGTTCAGGTATTATCGTAGGTCAGTCCGACAATGAACTTCTGATTGCAACCAACTATCACGTAGTTGAAAACAACAAGACGATTTCAATCAATTTCTGTGACGGTTCGGATGCACCCGCAACAGTAAAAGGTAAAAAGGTTTCAATGGACCTTGCGGTTGTTGCTGTCGATCTTTCGGAATTAAGTGATTCCACATTAAGCAGCATCAAAATTGCCATAATCGGTAATTCCGATGAAACCAAGGTAGGCGAGGGCGTTGTAGCAATCGGTAACGCATTAGGATATGGCCAGTCGGTAACAGCAGGTGTTGTAAGTGCGTTAGACAGAGAAATCATTACAGAGTCCGGTGAACCCGGTAACTTCATTCAGACAGATGCTGCAATTAACCCCGGTAACTCCGGCGGTGCACTGCTTAACATGAAAGGCGAGCTCATCGGAATTAACTCCGATAAACTTTTCGGCAGCGCTGTAGAAGGTATGGGATATGCAATCCCCATCAATGAAGCAGAGCCCATTATCCGTGAGCTCATGAACAAACAGCAGCTGATAGAATTACCTGAAGACCAGCAGTCTTACTTTGGTATTTCGGCCGTGGAAATTAATGATATGCTCTATACAAACGAGGGTGCTTTAATTCCTAAGGGCGTGTATATTTCGGAAGTTGTTCCCGGCGGTACTGCCGATATGGCAGGACTTATGCGTGGTGATATTATTACCGAATTTGAAGGTGACTCCATTGTATCGATGGCAGAGTTTAAGAAGTATCTGGCTTCGTATGCAAAGGGAAGCACGGTACATATTACCTACGAAAGATACAACGGTACAGAATACGAAGAATTTACGATTGAAGTAACACTTCAGGGCAAATAAAAGAGACTTATAATTTTAGGAGACAAGATGAGTAACGATTACGAAGATATCTGTTCGGTCTGCCACAGAACCGAAAGCGTGGCGGGGAAAATGCTGAAAATGTCCGATTCTTTATGCATATGTATGGACTGCCTGCAGAAGAGTACCGACATGTTAAACCAGTCCCCGTATAAAGAAATGCTTGGAATGGACCCTGCTACCATGGCAGGAATGTTCCCCGGAATGGGAATGAATCCGATGGATGCACCGACAGGTATACAGGAAAATAAAACTGAAGATATAACAAAGGTTTCAGGCGAAGACGAGCCTGAAAAGAAGGAAGAGAAAAAGGACGACAAGCCCAAAGGACCCTCACAGCCTCACGGAACATTCTTTTTAAATCTCAACGATCTTATGGGTGGAAATATCAATCCCAGAACCAAGATTAAGAAGAGAAATCCCGATGAGAAAAAAGAGCCCATCATCAAGCTTAAAGATATACCTGCGCCTCACAAATTAAAGGCTAAACTTGATGAATATGTAATAGGTCAGGAAGAAGCCAAGAAGATTTTATCCGTGGCTGTTTATAACCATTATAAAAGAGTCGCAACGGATACAATGGATGAGATTGAAATCGAAAAGTCCAACATTCTAATGCTCGGACCCACTGGCTGCGGCAAGACATATATCGTAAAAACACTTGCCAAGCTTCTTGATGTGCCTCTTGCAATCGCAGATGCAACAGCACTTACCGAAGCAGGCTATATCGGCGATGATATCGAAAGCGTTGTAAGTAAGCTTTTGGCAGCAGCGGACAACGATGTTGATAAAGCTGAGTGCGGTATTATCTTTGTCGATGAAATCGACAAGCTTGCAAAGAAGCCCAACACCAATCACCGTGACGTATCCGGTGAATCGGTTCAGCAGGGTATGTTAAAACTTTTAGAGGGCGCTGAGATAGAAGTACCCGTAGGTGCCACCAGCAAGAACGCCATGGTTCCTATGACCACAGTAAATACGAGAAACATTCTCTTTATCTGTGGCGGTGCATTTCCCGATTTGGAGGAAATCATCAAGGCGCGTCTTACAAAGCAGGCCGGCATAGGTTTTAACAGCGAACTTAAAGACAAGTACGACAAAGACAAAAAGCTTCTTCACAAGGTCACAACGGATGATATCAAGAAGTACGGAATGATTCCCGAATTCGTCGGAAGACTTCCCATCATCTGTCCGTTAGACAGTCTTGACGAAGATGCTTTGGTGGATATCCTAAAAGAGCCTAAAAACGCAATCTTAAAGCAGTATCAGAAACTTCTCGAACTCGACGAAGTAAAACTTATCTTCGACGACTCTGCATTAAGAGCCATTGCAAAGAAGGCAATAAAAAAAGACACGGGTGCCAGAGCACTCCGCGCCATCATCGAGGAATTCATGCTCGACATCATGTATGAAATTCCCAAGGATGAAAACATAGGTACCGTAACCATTACCGGAGACTACATCGAAGGCAAGGGCGGCCCTATCGTAGAAATAAGAAAGTGACCAAATGGGGACGGTTCTAAAATGGTAAAAAAGGCCAAAATAGAACCGTCCCCAAATGGTAAAAAAGGCCAAAATAGAACCGTCCCCGTTTGGCTCTTTTTATGTTAACGCCAGATGTGCGTTAGAGTAGTTCTTATCTTCGGTAACATCTTCGCCAAACCATGAAGGAGGGGTGAAGGAATTTGCTTCTTCAACTGTCTCAAATTCGACCTCAGCGAAAACTAAAGGTGCTAGCTCACCTTCAAAAACATCTAACTCTATAGTGTAATTCTCATAAGGAATGAGATATCTTTTTTTCGTAATAATCCGACCGTCTGCTTTAGCAATAAGGTGTTCATAAGACTCTTTATTAAGCGGGAGATTGTATTCTTCCCTCTCTAAAAAGCCTTTTCCCTTGTACGTGAGATAATATGTATCGTCTTCCTTGCGGACTCTTACAACGGGGTTTGTATTAAGGTAACCCTGTTCCAAACACTTAAAAGGATAAGCGCTTAAGTCGGGCATTTCTCTAATTTTGAATTTTCTTTCTATTTCTTTTCCCATAACTGCCTCCGAAATACTGTTTAAATTATAAAAAAACTGGAAAAATCTTGTCAAGAATAGGATAATAGTAACCGATAAATAATATGGTGGAGTATGAAAAAATCGGAGGGGATTTTTTTGGATTATCAGTTATTTGTAAACAATTTGAAAAAGCTTGCGTGCGTCATTTCGATTAAAACCAATCCTGACGGAACTCATTCAGAGCCGTGTATTGAGGCAGCAAACGAATTATATCTTAAGTCTGTAAATGTCAATCCGAAAGACTTTGTTGCGGGTAGTCCTTATTATGAGTACATTTTCCGTGACTATAATTTTGAAGCCATGACTTCAAGATGCATATTTGAAAACAGACTTATTCATTCATATATCAATGCTGAAAGATATAACGCCTGGATGGATATTTTTATGATGCCGTTAGTGTCTGATGATGAGAATATCGGATACAGTTTATTCTCTTATGACATGACTCCGAATGTTGAAGCGGATAAGTTAAGTGATGTAACTGCACAGACTGCCACACAGGTAATCAAAACCAGCGTTAAGCTTCATGAAACGTCTGATTTTAAGGCAGCGATGGAATCGGTTATCGATGATATCAGAATAACCTGCAAAGCCAGCAGATGCTGCGTTCTTTTGACGGATTTTAAAAACAGAACGGCTTCTGTTCTCGCTCACAGTATATTGGAGGGTGAAGATACAAGAAGAATGGAAGATTATCTTGATGATAATTTCTTCAAAATCATCGAATCCTGGGAAGATCTGATTGCCGGCAGCAACTGCTATATTATCCATGACGAAGAGCAACTCGAAGAATTAAAAAAGAAGAACGAAGCATGGTATAATTCGCTTAAGATAGCGCATGTTACCAATCTCGCCCTTTATCCGTTAAGAGCAAACAATGAAACCATAGGATATATCTGGGCTACCAATTTTGATGCATCCAATACACTCAATATAAAGCAGATTCTCGAGATAACAACATTTCTTTTAGCAGCGGAAATTAACAATTATCTCCTTTACGAAAGAATGAAAGAACAGAGTGTAACGGATTCGCTGACAAATGTTTTAAACCGTAATGCGATGAACAACAGAATCACAGATATCGTAAACGGCGAATACATTATTAAAAATCCTTACGGCGTTGCCTTTATGGATCTAAACGGCCTTAAAGCAACCAATGACCGTGAAGGCCATCTGGTGGGCGACCAGTTATTAAGAGATGCGGCAGCAATCCTAAAAGAAAATTTCATAGACGCGGATATTTACAGAGTCGGCGGTGACGAATTCCTTATCTTTGTGGAAAACAAAAAAGAAGAAGAGTTCAACGCGCTTGTCGATAATATAAGAAAACTGTCCGAGGAATCCGACCGTATTAAATTTGCGGTAGGAACCTGCTTTGTGGAAGCTTCGCACGAGGTAAGGGAAGCTTTGCATATAGCGGACGAAAACATGTATAAGGAAAAAGAAAAGTTCTATGAGAGCCATCCTGAATTTAACAGAAGAGCTGCGGATTCAGAGAGAAATCCTATGGAACATTCCGAATACAGAAGAAGAATAACCGACTGATAAAAAACGGCATGCGACTGCATGTCGTTTTTGAGTAATTCTTTTTGAAAGACGGTTTTTATGGTATAATAAATTTTTGTAGGGCGTTAAATAAACCCGGAGGTGAATATGACTCAGGTAATCGATTTTCTTGAGAGTTTTAACTCAGTAACCGTTATCATCAGACTTCTTTTGGCAGGCTTCCTCGGAGGATGTATAGGCCTTGAAAGAGAAAAATACAAAAGACCTGCAGGCTTCAGAACGCATATACTGGTATGCCTTGGCGCCAGCATGACTTCACTGATTGCCCAGTACATTGTTATAAACCTGGAATTAAGTTCCGACGCTGCCAGAATTCCCGCGCAGGTTATATCGGGCTTAGGTTTCTTGGGTGTCGGAACAATTCTTACCAAAGGAAGAGATCATATCGTAGGACTTACCACTGCAGCAGGTATCTGGGCGGTAGGTACAATCGGTATCGCAACAGGCTTCGGATTTTATGTAGGCGCATGCACATGTACCGTTATAGTGCTTATAGCTACTTCGGTTTTATATACGCTTGAAAACGATAAAAGAGAGCGCAGAAAAAATGTTGAGATATACATTGAATTAAGAGACGAAAACAAAGTCAATTCTTTCTTAAAGATTCTTGAAAAAGATTTTAAGGCTAAGAATTTTATGGTTGTTGCATCAAGAAGCGGACGTATGGATCATATCGGAATCGAAGCTATTTTCCCGATTACCAACGGAGATGGCGGATACGATCTTTTAGACGATCTGGTAGCACTTGATGATGTTATATATGCGATTGAAAGCGCACCCAAAAAACTTTCGTAAAGACGGATAAAAGAAATGAGCATAACCGAGAAATTTGATAACAAATCCGTACTCATCTGGGGCTACGGTATAGAAGGCAAATCCACAGAAGGTTTTCTTAAGAAATACTGCAAACCTTCAAAGATAGAAATATTCGAAGGCAAACCCGAAGAATTAAACGAAGAAGGATACGATTTTATCATAAAAAGTCCCGGCATTCCCGGAGACTATCCCGATGAAAAATATACTTCACAGACGGAACTGTTCTTAGAAGAATTCAGAGACCGTACGATAGGCATTACCGGTACGAAGGGCAAGAGCACCACTACCAGTATGCTTTATCATGTCCTGACAAATCTTATTTCAAACAGAGTTGTTCTGGTAGGAAATATCGGTATTCCCTGCCTGGATTATTATGAGGAAATGGCTTCCGATTCACAGGCAATCGCGGTAATGGAGATGAGCTGTCATCAGCTTAACAACGTGCGCGTATCGCCTCACTTTGCGGTATTTTTAAATCTCTACGAAGAGCATCTCGACTATTACAAAACATTCGAAAAATATGCTCTTGCGAAAATGAATATCGGCAAATACCAGGTTCCCGGGGATAAGATATTTGTAGGCGAAAGCGTTCCCAGACTTAATATGCGCGGGCTCGAATACAGAATTCCCGAATTCGACGAAAGAAGATATGATTTAATAATTCTCGGCCAGCACAATCAGTGGAATGCAGAATTTGTAAAAAAGGTGTGTGTCAGCGGACTTAAATTAAACGAAGACGATACAATTTCCGAAATAGAGAAATTCGAAGGACTTCCTCACAGACTCGAGTTTATCGGAAATGTGGACGGCATCGATTATTACGATGATTCAATTTCAACAATCCCTCTTGCAACAATCAATGCCTGCAAGAGCATTCCTAACATTAAGATAGCTATTATCGGCGGAATGGACAGAGGCATAGGCTATGAGGAACTTATAAAGTTCATAAAAGAAGCAAGAGACATCATTTTCCTCTGTGCATATGCAACGGGCGAGAGAATCTACGAAGAGGCTGAAAGACCTTTTAACTGCAAAAAGGTAAAAGACATAGACGAAGCTCTGGAAGTGGTATTAAAATATGCAGAGGCAGGAGACGCTGTGGTTCTTTCACCTGCGGCAGCAAGCTACGGATATTTTAAAAACTTCGCTGAAAGAGGCGAATATTTTAAGAAAAAGATATTTGAAGGAAGACAATAATGTTACCCGAAGACCCTATAATGTTATTAAGTGTAATAAACATGAAACTTCGTGATCAGTATGCAAGCCTTGATGATTTGGCTGACGGACTTGACGTTAGCGCAGAAGAGATAAAGAAGAAACTTGAGGCAGCAGGATTTAAATATGATTCTGCGAAGAACCAGTTTAAATAAAATGGATATTTTTGAATTTGCCAAAGAACAGAATCTTAAAAAAGAAGCGCCCCTTGCAGGTAAGATGCGTCCGAGAACCATCGATGAGGTTGTAGGTCAGGAAGATATTTTAGGCGAGGGCAAAATGCTTCGAAGAGCGATAGAAGCAGACCGTATAGGTTCGCTTATTTTTTACGGTCCTCCTGGATGCGGTAAGACCACGCTTGCGAAAGTTATCGCCAATACAACACAGGCCGAGTTTAAGCAGCTTAACGCAACCATATCGGGCA
>JAEEOJ010000038.1 GCA_016284175.1 Lachnospiraceae bacterium
GTTTCCAAAATAAGTGATATTTAAATTTTTAAATATATATTTAATTCTTGAAAGGAGAAATTCACATGATTTATTCAAAAGAAGTTGAAGAAATGTGTACCGTTGCTCAGGGTGTGAATCACGGTTGTGCTCCCATTCCCGAAGAAGCAAAATGGGTAAAAGCTAAAGAAGTGAAAGACATTTCAGGCTTAACACATGGTATCGGCTGGTGTGCTCCTCAGCAGGGCGCTTGTAAACTTACTCTTAACGTTAAGGAAGGTATCATTCAGGAAGCATTAGTTGAGACAATCGGTTGCTCAGGTATGACTCATTCTGCAGCTATGGCAGCTGAAATTCTTCCCGGAAGAACAGTCCTTGAAGCTTTGAATACAGACCTTGTTTGTGACGCTATCAACACAGCAATGAGAGAACTTTTCTTACAGATCGTTTACGGTAGATCACAGTCCGCTTTCTCAGAAGACGGTCTTCCTATCGGTGCAGGTCTTGAAGACCTTGGTAAGGGACTTCGTTCTCAGGTTGGTACAATGTACGGTACTCTTAAAAAAGGTCCTCGTTACCTTGAAATGGCTGAAGGCTATGTAACAGGTATCGCACTTGATGCAGACGATCAGATTATCGGTTACAAGTTTGTGAACTTCGGTAAGATGACAGACTTTATGAAAAAAGGCGACGATGCAGCTACAGCATATGAAAAAGCAAGCGGACAGTACGGACGTGTTGCAGATGCTGTTAAGATCATCGATCCCAGAAAAGAATAATTTAAGGAGGAAAAAGAAATGGCTTTATTTGAATCATATGAAAGACGTATCCCTCAGATCGAAAAAGTTCTTGCAAGCTATGGAATTTCTTCCCTTGAAGAAGCTGAAAAGATCACAAAGGACGCAGGTCTTGATGTTTACCACATGGTAGAAAAAATTCAGCCTATTTGCTTCGAAAATGCAAAATGGGCTTATACAGTAGGCGCAGCAATCGCTATTAAGAAGAATGCTCGTCGTGCTGCTGATGCTGCTGCAGCAATCGGTGAAGGTTTACAGGCTTTCTGTATCCCCGGCTCAGTAGCAGATACACGTAAGGTTGGTCTCGGACACGGTAACTTAGGTAAGATGTTACTTGAAGAAGAGACAGAGTGCTTCGCTTTCCTTGCTGGTCATGAATCATTCGCAGCTGCTGAAGGTGCTATCGGTATCGCAGAGAAGGCTAACAAAGTTCGTCAGAAACCTCTTCGTGTTATCCTTAACGGTCTTGGAAAAGACGCAGCTCAGATTATTTCAAGAATTAATGGATTTACATTTGTTGAAACAGAGTATGATCCTTATACAAACACCGTAAAAGAAGTAAACAGAATCGCTTACTCAGAAGGTCTTCGTGCTAAGGTTAACTGCTATGGTGCAAACGATGTTTGCGAAGGCGTTGCAATCATGCACAAGGAAGGCGTTGACGTTTCCATCACAGGTAACTCAACCAACCCCACAAGATTCCAGCATCCTGTTGCAGGTACATACAAGAAAGAATGTATCGAGCAGGGTAAGAAGTACTTCTCAGTTGCTTCAGGCGGCGGTACAGGACGTACACTTCATCCCGATAATATGGCTGCAGGTCCTGCTTCATACGGTATGACAGATACTATGGGACGTATGCATTCAGATGCTCAGTTCGCCGGTTCTTCTTCAGTTCCTGCTCATGTTGAGATGATGGGACTTATCGGTGCCGGTAACAACCCTATGGTTGGTATGACTGTTGCAGTAGCAGTTGCTGTACAGGAAGCTGCTGATGCAGGTAAGTTCTAATTAGAATATTAACTTTTTGTTAAATATTTTAATTAACGTATTGACTTATAAATATATACAAGGTATAGTATTTATAGTTGTTAAACACCACAAGTAAAAATTTAATTTTTATAGTTTAAAAGGAGAAAACAAGTATGAACAAGAAGGTGACAAGTATTTTTGCTAATTTGGGAATTATTTTCTGGCTTATCGGCTTTTTAGCAGGCGATAAAGAAGGTGCTAAGCAGTTCCTTAACCAGGGCCTTATCCCCGGAATCTTACTTTGCATTCCTGTAATTAACATCGTAGGTATCGTATTCTGCGTATGGGGCTTAATCAAGGCTATCCAGGAAGATGAGACTCCCCTTCCTTTATTCGGTGGAATTAGCATTATCAAATAATTTTTGTTAATCAATAATTATTAAATAATAGAAGCATTAAGCCTGCGGGTTTAATGCTTCTAATTATGTAAAAATACACGAGGAGGTTATATCATGGATTCGAAAACTACTGGTATCGTTACTTACTTAACTTTAGTAGGCTTTATCATTGCTCTTGCAGCAGGAACAAAGGATGAGTATTCAGCTCAGCATATGAACAACATGCTTGTAAATATGCTTTTCTGCCTTCCTG
This sequence comes from Lachnospiraceae bacterium, assembly GCA_016284175.1. Lineage (GTDB taxonomy): Bacteria > Bacillota > Clostridia > Lachnospirales > Lachnospiraceae > UBA3766. Next base: position 2,400 of record JAEEOJ010000038.1, read on the forward strand.
TAATTTTAGGATGGATTCCTATTTTTGGATGGATCCTCGATTTATGGGTATTATTCGTAGGCGTTTGTACAATCATCGGATTTATTAAAGCTTGCATGGGTCAGCCTTTCGAAACACCTTTAATCGGAAAGATTAAAATTATCAAAGCTTAATTATCTTAATTATAAAAAAATTATCCCGGCTCGAAAGAGTCGGGATTTTTTATTTGTTTTAATTATTTTTTCTGAAGTACATCACCCATATAATTAATACATTTTATAGCTTCACCGTAATTTGATATTCCTGCATTAAACATTTCTTCGTTGTATTCTTCATCAAGTGCGTAATGGAAGCAGGTAGAAGAGTTCGCGATATATGTTGAGGCTTTTTCGGAAAGCATTTTACAGTCTTTAAATTCCTTTGGAGGTTCCACCTTTGAAAAGTCATCGAATGCTACCTTTAAATCATCCAGAGAATCGTATAATTCCTGCCTGTAGTCTTCATTTTCAATATCAATTGTATCTATTATCGCTCCGGTTGTAACTATCTGTTCATAGAGCTTTTCTACTTCTTTATGATACTCATCGTATTTGTTCGTCTTCGAAGAGCATGCACACAGGCACATAATGCCAAGTGCGGCACAAATAGCGAGAGCATATTTCTTAATTCTCATATGTTCCTCCGATTCACATTACATAGTAATGATACCTTGATAAAAATACCATATTTTGTGTTTTTTTGCAACAAACAATTATTGAATAGGTAATTGTTTTATGATAGTATTAAATAGGTATTTTATAATGATTTTAGTATTTTCGGAGGTATTTATGAACGGCGCAAGCCTTCTTGTTAAATCGCTCGAATGTGAAAACGTAGATGTTCTTTTTGGATATCCCGGTGTTTCTATTTGCCCGTTTTTCGATAAATTAACCGAATCAAAGATTCATCCTGTACTTGTAAGACACGAAGTTAATGCCGCACACGAGGCTAACGGATATTACAGAAGTTCCGGAAAACCCGGTGTATGTGTTTCCAGTTCCGGTCCCGGCGCAACCAATCTTATTACAGGCATTGCAACTGCTTTTGCCGACAGTATTCCTTTAGTTGTTATTACAGGACAGGTTAAGAGTGAGCATATCGGTTCGGATCTTTTCCAGGAAGCCGATATTGTCGGAGCCTGCGAATCTTTTGTTAAGTATTCATATCTTGTAAAAAATGCTTCTCTTATTCCCAAAACCGTAAAAGAAGCTTTCCATATAGCTACTACAGGCCGTAAAGGTCCTGTTCTTATTGATATTCCCGTAGACGTTCTTTTAGAAGAAGGTCTTGAGTTTAATTATCCGGAAACAGTCAATTTAAGAACGTACAAGCCTACCGTTAAAGGTCATGCAGTTCAGATAAAGAAGATTATCAACGAACTCTCAAAAGCTGAGAGACCTATCATTATGGTCGGAGGCGGCGTTAAGCTTTCGGGAGCAAAGGAAGAGGTTCTTGCATTCTCAAAGAAGCATAATATACCCTTTGTATCAACTTTAATGGGCCTTGGCATCGGTTATGAGGATAATCCCTTATATATCGGTATGGTCGGCAATAACGGCTCTAAATACGCCAATAAAGCCATTAACGATGCAGACTGCCTGATTGTAGCGGGTGCGAGAGTAGCCGACAGAGCCGTAAAGCAGCCAGACTTAATCACAAAAGACAAAACTTTGATTCATATAGATGTCGATCCTGCAGAGATTGGTAAGAATGCAGGTCCAAACATTCCTGTAGTAGGAGATTTAAAAGAAGTCTTTGATGAGCTTAACTGCTTTGAAGAGAAGTTTGATTTTACCGACTGGGTTAACAGAATTAATACATATAAAATGACCAGAGTCGGCAATAAAGAGACAACTAATCTTTATGTGGATCCCAAGGAGTTCGTATATGAACTTTCAAGCCGCTTAAAGAAAGAATCGATTCTTGTTACAGATGTAGGCCAGAATCAGATTTATGCATGTTCGAATTTTGTATCACAGGGTGCAGAATTTGTTACATCAGGCGGTTTCGGATGCATGGGATTTTCCCTTCCCGCTGCAATCGGTTCCAAAATGGGCAATCCTGAAAAAAGAGTTATTTCCTTAAACGGTGACGGAGCGTTGCAGATGTCTATGTGCGAGCTTTCTACATTAAAGCAGGAAGGACTTGATATTAAGATAGTTGTATTTAACAACAAGTCTCTCGGAATGATAAAAGAGTATCAGCACCTTAAATACAACAATAATTACACATTTAATGAACTAAACGGCTTACCTCATTTTGATAAGATTGCGGAAGCTTATGATATTGATTACAGAGAATGTCATTCCAATGAAGAAATGGAAGACTGCATTAAATGGCTTCTTGATTCAAAGGATACATGTATTCTTGAACTGAACGTAGACAGAGATGCATTTACATGCATGAATATGTAGATAAAATTACGGAGCAGAATTTCGTATGAAAAGGATTTTTTCCGTTTCGGTTGAAAACAGATTTGGTGTATTAAGCAAGGTTTCTTCTTTGTTTGCAAGAAGAGGCTATAATATCGAGAGCCTTACTGTGGGCGAAACACATGATCCCACAATCTCAAATATGACTATTGTATCAAGCGGCTCGCCTCACGATCTTGAACAGATTGAAAAGCAATTAAATAAAAAGCTTGATGTCATTAAGGTTCGTACTTTTAAAGAAGAAGACTCTGTATCCAGAGAACTTATTTTAGTTAAGATTAAATACACCGCAGCCAACAGAAGCGAAATAATTGAAATCTGTCAGATTACAAAGGCTGAGATAGTTGATACTACCGACAGCAATATGATACTTCTTTTATGCGATACTCCCGATCATGTGGATAAATTCATCGATATGCTTAAGAAATTCAGTATTATCGAGCTTTCGCGCACAGGTACTCTTGCAATGAAAAAGTGCAAGTAAAGTCATGAAGAAACACGATTTTATTCTTTTAGCAGTAATTGTAATAATATTGCTTCCGATAGCTATTCTTCTTTTGAATTCCTCTAAAGGAGCTACAGCCGTTGTTAAATCCGACGGAAAAGTGATTGATACTTTAAACCTTGCAATAAACGGTACTTACACATATAAAAACGATAATGGCTACAATATAGTTGAGGTCAATGACGGAAAAGTAAGAGTAACAGAAGCTGATTGTCCGAATCAGGACTGCGTAAATAAAGGTTATATAAAGAGAAACAACGAATCGGTTATTTGTCTTCCTCACAGATTTGAAGTAACTGTCAAATCAAAGGATAACGAATACGATATTATTCAGTAAATAAATGAAAAAAACTACCAAGATAACGTTTTTAGGATTGTTTACGGCGGTTGCTTTAGTTCTTTCTTTCCTGGAAACACTTATTCCGAATATGGTTCCGATTCCCGGATTTAAAATCGGGCTTGCCAATTTTGCAGTGCTTTTAGCCCTTTATTTATTCGGTTTTAAAGAAGCTGTGATTGTCGATCTGGCCCGTATAATACTTGCGTCACTTTTATTCGGATCGTTCTTTTCTTTCTGGTATGCTTTAAGCGGAGCCGCCTGTGCTCTGATAATTGAAATGATTATAAAAAAGACCGATAAGTTTTCTCCCATCGGAGTATCGGTATTCGGAGCTGTATTCCATAATATCGGACAGTTTATAGTTGCCGTGATATTAATTAAATCTTTGGGAATATTGTATTATCTGCCTTTTACATTGCTTTTCTGCGTATTGTCAGGGGCTTTAAACGGGTATCTTGTACTTATCCTAAAAGACAGACTCAAATTTCTTAAGAAAAATGACTGAAATGAAAAAGATATATTTAATTATTCCTGTTATACTTGCTTTATTTTGTTTTGCATGTGCTTCAAAGCCTGAGTTTTCAGAGTTTGTTCCGATAGAATCATTAGAAGAAGATAAGATTTATTATTTTGACAATGCATTTTCTTCTTTTGAATATCCGGGCAAGGCAGTAAATGAATTTTATGAGGAAAAATATATAAAAGAAAACGATTTTATTCCTTTTGAAGGAATGTTTATCGGAGCACCCGTTACAGGTGAAATGCATTTTGATGAGTCAAAAGCTGAGCCTGTGATTGAATATATAACATTTGTTGTATATGAAAACGATTTATCGCAGGATGACTGCCAGGCGTATTTATATAATACTTACGGAGCACTTATAGCAGAGGGTGCCGAAGAAGATGCTGACGGTCAGATTTACTGGAGAAGATATTTTACCGGCAGTAAACTTCTTAAATATTCAAAAAAAGCGAAAGATGATTTTTATATAATTACTGTAGAATAATTTATTCTAAAGATTTTTGAGGGGATTTATAAGTAAATGAATAAAATTTTGCCTTGGTTTCCGATAATAACAGGCGTTCTTTCAATTGTTTCGCTTTTACTGTCTTTTATACTTGATAGCCCGACGTTTATTGTTATTTTTACGATATTAAGCATTGTATATCCAATTATTGGTCTTATATTTTCGCTATTTTTGCGTAAGAAATGTTTTGAATATCATTATATTGCTATTTGGGTTGTCGGTTTCGTCCTGAATTTATTGTTATTCCTGTTTTACGCAGTAATTATAGGTTTAATTGTTTTTATAGTAATTTTTGTGGCAAGAGCATTCGGCGCATTTGCTTAAAGGTGAATATATGTATGGTTTTATTAAAGGCACAATTGAATATATCAAGAATAATCAGGTATGCATTGATACGGGAAATGTAGGTTATCTTGTGAATATATCCGAGAAAACATATAACGAATTACTCGGGGAAACAGAAGAGATTAAGCTTTATACTTATACGTCCGTAAAAGAAGATGACATTTCCTTATATGGATTTTTAAGCCCCGAAGAACTTGATTTCTATAAACTCTTAATTAGTGTAAATTCAATCGGTCCTAAGCTTGGAATGAGTGTCCTTTCTCATTTTACAATCAGCGAACTGGTTACTTTCATTGTTAACAAAGACGCCAAGGCTATTTCAAAAGCCCCCGGACTTGGAGCAAAATCCGCTGAGAAGATTATTATTGATCTTAAAGATAAAGTTTCTGCATTCGCCGTTGACGAGATCGAATACGTAAAAGAAGCAGAAGATGACGAGACTGTCAACGAATGCATCGATGCACTTATTTCTCTTGGCTTTAAGAAGAAGGATGCGCAGATTGCGGTAAGAAAAGTTACCGATTATACCGATTTATCCGATTTGCTTTCCAAGGCTTTGATGTTTTTTGATAATTAAGAGGATAAAATATGGGATTGGTTTTAGGATTTTCTGTTATTATTGTATTAGTAAGTATAGTTGGACTTGTTATTGGCGGATTAATGGTCTTTTTTAGCTTCAAAATACAGGATAAGAATCAAATCCTGGCTGCAATTTTAGCGTTGTTGGGAATGTTACTTATTTTAGGATGTGCTTTATTTGGAATTTTATTTCTTATGAGTGCCATATCCATATTGAGTTATACTAATTGATTTTTTTAACAAATTATGAGTAGAACAATTGAAACAAAACTTACAAAAGAAGATGTGCTGATTGAAAAAGGCTTAAGACCTGTCAGACTTGATGATTATCTCGGACAGGAGAAGATTAAGTCTTCTTTAGGTATTTCTATAAAGGCGGCCAAATTAAGAAATGAACCTTTGGATCATATTCTTTTATACGGACCTCCCGGACTTGGCAAAACAACATTGGCGCAGATTCTGGCTAACGAAATGGGCGTTAATATAAAGATTTCTTCCGGACCTGCTATTGAAAAACCCGGAGACATAGCGGCAATCCTTAACGGATTAAAGCCCGGTGATATTCTTTTTATCGATGAAATCCACAGACTTAACCGAGTGGTTGAAGAAGTACTTTATTCGGCTATGGAAGATTTCTGTATCGATATTATGATTGGAAAAGGACCTGCTGCTAAA
>JAEEOJ010000039.1 GCA_016284175.1 Lachnospiraceae bacterium
CTTTATATGCACAAGCAAAAGGCTCATATGTCATTTTTTTAGATGGGGATGATTATTTTACTGACTGTAATAAAATTGAAAAACAAAAGAATATTCTTGACAAGAATCCTAGTTGTATTTGTGCGGCGCATCCAATCAATTTTGTGTGGGAGAACGAATCTCAAAAATCTGTAGTTGCATGCAATCCTTGCGAGTTCACAAGAATAATAAATAAAAAAATATACTGGAGTTATTCTTGGATTCACGCCGATACATTTATGTTTAGAAATATCTATCATAAAAATGTGGAGCATATAAATTCAAGTTTTTTTGATGATAATACCATTACGGTCAATTTTATAAAGTATGGGGATATTCTGTTTACTCCAGATTGTATGGTAGCATATAGACAAATCGAAGGAAGCTCTTGGAATATGCGAAATCCTCTTCAAAAAGCATATGTAAATCTATATGTTTATTCTGAAGCATCAAAAATATTGAAGGGATGGGGAATAGTTAATTGGATTAGAAGTTTTGCGGATTTTAGAGAGTTCTATGTTAACAGAAATTCCGATTTTGCTTGTTTAAAGCAAAATGAAATAGACTATAGGTTATCCTTTATAGAAAGAACTATGAAATATAGGGATGCGAATAGTTTTTTTAAGATTTGGTATCAAGTTCGGTACGGTTTAGCAATGCATATGGGATTCTTAATTAATATATACCGAAAAATGATAAAAAATATTATTAATTCGAGAACAAAAAGGATTGGCGAATGAAAGTACGCATATTAACATTTTGGGGTGTACCAAATCATGGCTGTTTTCTTCAAGCTTATGCTCTTCAAATGGTTTTACAACATATATGTAAAGATGATGATGTTAAGCAAATTGCTTATTTAGGGAAGAAACATTATGATTTTTATTATAATAGTCGTTTCGATAAAAGAAAAATATTGCGCCTAAAAAAAGAATTTGAATTGAGAAAATACATTAAACATTATAATATTATTCCTCATACATATAATAAGTGTATAATTAAATTTCCAAGCGAGAAAATGGATATTTTAGTTTTAGGTAGTGATATTATCTGGGATTATAATAGCGAATTATTATATGGAGAAGAGTACCTTTTTGGAGGGGGAGTATTAGCGGAGAAAAAAATATCTTATGCGCCTAGTTTTGGCAATAGCAATTCTATAGATGATATTCCAGAATATGTAAATGAACTAATTTCATCGTTAGACGCAATTTCTGTCAGGGATGAGAATTCTCAGAAAATTGTTGAGATAATTACAGGAAATAAGCCTGAATTGGTTTTGGATCCAACGCTTTTATATGATTTTTCAAACGATGAAAACATTATACTACCTCACGAAAAAGAACCATATGCTATTGTGTATGGAAGCGATTTTACGGATTTGCAGATACAGAATTTAACAGAATTTGCTAAAAAGAGAGGTCTAAAGATAATTAATCTTGAGTTTATGGGAAAGTGCTATTCTTGGTGCGATAAAACAATTAGAAGAGATCAATTATCTCCCTTTGAATGGTTAGGATACTTTAAATATTCAAGTTGTATTTTAACGAGTACATTTCATGGATTAATGTTTGGAATGGTTTTTCAAAAAAATATGGTTTTTAATCCTACAGAATTCATAATGAAGAAGGTGTCCAAACTATTAATAGATTTGCAAGTTGAACAGTTGCTTTTGAATAATAATGATTTTACTATTGCTGAAAAAAGTTTTAATTATTCGGTTATTTCATTAACATTGAATCAGTTGAGAGAAAAATCCTTGGAATATCTTGAAAAAAATATTATGCAATAATACAATTTAAAATTTCTGGAGTACATTTTTGAAGAACAAATTTACAAAAAACATAATATGGGGATTTGGAGGGCAATTTATAATAATTGCTTTAGGAATAATTATTCCCCGTATAATGATAACTAAATATGGATCTGATACAAACGGACTTATAAGTACGATAGGACAAATATTTACATATATGGCATTATTGGAAGCCGGTATAGGACAAGCAACGAAAATAGCGCTTTATAAACCTATTTCGGAAAATAATAATAAAGATTTCTCCTATATAGTTTCGATAGCAAATAGATATTATAAGCGGATTTCTGTTTACTATGGGATTTGCGTCTTGGCTTTGTCGTTCGCTCTTCCGTTCGTAATAAAAACCACACTTAGTTACTGGACAGTATTTTTTGTTGTTCTTTTTGAAGGAATGTCAGGCGTTGTATCCTTTTTGTTTTTACAAACCAAAAGAAGTATTTTGTTTGCAAGTGGGAAAGGATACATTAATAATGGTACTGATGTTACCAATAAAACAATTAGTTATATTGTAAAAATTTTGATGGCTTTGCTAAAGGCAAACATTGTTTTTTTGCAGTTTGCATATTTTATTTTGACATTATTAAAAATATGTTTTTATATTTATTATTTTCGTAAGAATTACAGTTGGATTGATTATAAATCAGCTCCGAAAGATGCAAAGTTACAGAATCGAAACTCATTTATTATTACTGAAATTGCCTGGACTATTTTTTCTTCGACTGATATGATTGTTCTTTCTATTTTTTTGAGCACGAAATTGTCCAGTGTTTATGCAATCTATAATTTAGTTTTTGTAAACATCAACTCTCTTTTAAGTGCAATGTATAACAGTCTAAATTATTTGCTTGGTCAAACATATTTTGAGAATAAAGAAAAGTATATTAAAATTCATGATACATATAATAGTGTTTTTTTTGGTGGCATGACGACACTTATGTGTATCTCTTATATGCTCACAATTCCTTTTGTTAAACTATATACCAAGAATGTAACTGATGTCGAATATGTTATTTCATCCTTGCCTTTTCTATTCTGTATGGTGCAGATTCTATCTTGGAGTAGATATATTTCGGGTAATTTGTCGGGAATTGCAGGATACGCAAAACCCACCAGTATAGTTTCTTTTGTTGAAGCGCTTCTTAATATTTCCCTATCAATTATATTAGTTAGAAAATTTGGCATTGTGGGAGTTTTGGCGGCTACTGTCTTGGCTTTGCCATTAAAGATTGTCTATTTAACTATTCTTTCGGATAGAGTGGTCTTAAAGCGTTCTTGTTGGTATACCTTGAAAATAATGTTTGCAAATTTTGGATTGTTTGCGGCTACAGTGGTGCTTAATAATTTTGTTGTTCTAAATATCGAAACATATGGTCAATTCATTATTCATGGAATTGCCCTTACCTTTATTTATGGAATAATAGGATTTTTAGTAAATTTTGCGGCTAATCATGAGTTTATAAAGGTTTTGAAAACAATAAAAAAATAATTAATGGACTAAATTTTAATGAAAAATTTTTTATGAAGACATCATTCCGATTTTGGAGGAAGAAATGAAAATAGATTTAGATAGAAAGTGGATAGTGAAAATTTCTAATATTATTTATCCAGTTGCATTGTTTTTGATGTTTACTGAATCATATATCTGTTCTCTTTATGATGTTTTTTTTAATAATATGATGGTTAATGATATGTTGATTCTAATAGGTATAATACTTCTAGCATATCATAACAAAACACATCACTTAAAAAAAAGAATAAGCAAAGAGTTTTTGAAAATAGCGCTAGTTATAGTATTGATTTGTATCTTCTTCTGGAATGGAAGAACAGGATCGTACAGTACGATGTTAAACATAAAATATATTTTATTATATATTGCTTTCTTGTTTTGCATAAATGATGGGGAATGGATTAATTATAATATGAAATTGGTTTCTGCATTTTCATTAATCTTTATCTTTACAACAATATGGCTTTATTTTGATACTAATTCATATTATAGATTTTTTGCATATAAACTATATCCCTATGGTATGTTTGATTATTATCAATCACATCAAATTACTAGTGGCATAACTGATCATTATTCTCATAATGGAATAATGCTTGCGAACTCATTGATTTTATATACATCGAGTTTGATTTCTAAGACAAAGAATAGTAGTCCTTGGAAGTATTATATTATTATAGTATTAAATATTGTAGCAATGATTATGTGCGGAAAGAGAGCCCAAGTTATAGCTCCAATTATAGGAATTATTTGGGGATACATAATATTTAATTGGACCCTGTCTTCGCCCAAAAAATCTTTTAAGTTTATCGTTGCGATTATTTCAGTTGTGGGTGTTTTCTATTTCGTTTCCGTTGTTAGTCCTGTATTTGATAACTATTTACATAGATTCTCGGCATTGCAATCAGATGGAAACTTATTAGCAAGATATGGATATTGGGAAACAGCAATTGAACAATTTCGTGCTCACCCTATTTTTGGAATAGGATGGTTACACTTTAGAAGCGTAAACTTAGATGGAAATGATCCTCATAATATTTATATTCAGTTAATTTGTGAGACCGGTATTGTTGGAGCGTGTATTTTTGGTTTGTTCTATTTAGTGTCTTTATATACTGCTTATAGAAATTTGAGATTAGTTTCTGAAAACAGAACATTTTACTCGAATGATATACAAAGGAATTGTTTATTCTCATTTATTTATCAAGTCTTTTTTCTGATTTATGGTATTTCTGGGAATCCTCAAACATTGTTTTACAGCTTAATACCGTACTTGATTTCATGCGCTATAGCTTATACTTATAGATGGAAATTGAAAGAGAATCCTTTCGAGATAAAGAATTGATAATTTCACAATTAAGATAGTTCTTCTAGAGGATAATAAAAAGGAGAAAACAATGAAACTAAGAAATCTATGTATTAAAGATGCAAAATATATGTTGGAATGGATGCATGATGAGGATGTTGTAAAAGATTTAAAAACGGATTTTTCAAAAAAGGACATAAAAGATTGCGAACGATTTATTACAGAATCCAATAGAACAAACGACAATTGTCATTTTGCCATAGTTAATGATTTTGACGAATATATGGGAACTGTAAGTCTTAAGAATATTACGGAATCAACAGCAGAATTTGGAATTGCTATACGGAAATGTGCAATGGGAAAAGGTTATTCCAAAAGCGCAATGGAGGAAACTATTCAATATGGTTTAGAAAAATTGGGTTTAAATTGTATTTACTGGTGCGTAGATCCGATAAATTCACGTGCTGTAAAGTTTTATGATAAAAACTGTTATTCAAGACTATGCATTAGTAATAATGTCGATTTGTTAAAAAAAATAAGGGAAATAGGTGGATATACAGAAGAAGAGATAAATCATTATATTTGGTATTCTGTTTCAAAATAGAAGTTCCCAAGATAAAAAATTCTATTATCACATTTGTAGCTATTCAATTTTGATTAATTAAGGAATATGAAAAATGGTATTTCAAAATAATAGTTTAGGCGATGAAACAGAAAATAATAATTTGATAAAAGAAACTGAATTAAAGCCCTTACCAGAATTATATAAACAGAAAGAGAATTGTTGTGGCTGTACGGCGTGCTATGCAATTTGTCCAGTGCAAGCAATAGTTATGGAGTTAGATGAGGAAGGATTTCTTTATCCGGTGATAAATTCTGAAAAATGTATTCGTTGTTACAAATGCCTTTCTGTTTGTGTGTTTAAAATTGACCAAGCGGCAAAGGGTTATTATAAATAAAATCGAGCGGAAAAAATATTAATAATGGTCTTGCCTTTTGTTGATAGGTGTCTGAAATGAATAATTATTTCAAAAATGAAAAGTGGGATAAGCCAATTACTTTTGCTGTTAAGCATAAAGATATAGATGTACGTATGGCGAGCAGATCGGGCGGGGTTTTTACTGCATTGACAGATTATGTTCTATTATCAGGTGGTATTGTTTATGGTTGCGTTTTAGATGATTCTTTTTCAGCAATTCATATTAGAGCGACTGAAACATTTACGCGAGATAGAATGAGAGGCTCGAAATATATTCAAAGTGAAATGGGAGATGTTTATAAAAAAGTTAAAGAAGATTTAGATAGTGAAAAATATGTTCTTTTTTCAGGTACTTCATGCCAAGTGTCTGGATTAATCGGCTTTCTTGGGAAAAGTTATGAAAACCTATTGACGATAGATATTGTATGTCATGGTGTCCCCAGCCCCTTAGTTTGGAAAGATTATATTTATTGGCAAGAGGAGAAAAATCATAGTAAAGTCAAGTCGGTGGATTTTAGAAATAAGAAGGATTTTGGATGGAAGGACCATGTGGAAAGTATTGTTTTTGAAAACGGAAAAATAATTAACAGCCGCGTGTTCACCACACTGTTTTATGAACATTCTATTTTACGTCCTTCATGTTATGTTTGTCCATATAAAGATATTATCCATCCGGGAAATATTACATTGGCTGACTATTGGGGAATTGATAATGCTACACCAGGGTTTAATGATGATAAAGGTGTTAGTTTAGTTTTGATTAATGATGAAACGGGATATTCTGCATTTAAGAAGGTGAGTGAAATGTTGGATATCCGAAAAACGCGAATTGAAGATAGCATGCAGCCACCACTTGAAACACCGTGTCAGAAGCCGGAAAATCGTAGTGAATTTTGGAAAAATGACATAAATAAAACTTTTTTGCTAGTTGAAAAGAACAATAAACCAACCAAAGGTTTTTATGGCAAGGTAAAAAGGAAAATAAATAAATTGTTGAATCATATTTTAAATGATTGAGTACTAACACATATAGTTTTTATGAGAGGACATGAAAAATGATGGAGAAAGATGCGAAAATCTACGTTGCTGGACATAAGGGCATGGTGGGTTCAGCAATTGTAAGAGAATTAAACAGACAGGGTTATAACAATATCATAGTTCGCACACACAAAGAACTTGATTTAATGCGCCAGGATGATGTTGAAGAATTTTTTGCGAAAGAAAAACCCGAATACGTATTTCTTGCAGCAGCCAAGGTTGGCGGTATTGTGGCTAATGAATCTGCGTTGGCTGATTTTATGTACGATAATATGATGCTTGAAATGAATGTTATTCATTCGGCTTGGAAGAATGGTTGTAAAAAACTCGAGTTTTTAGGCAGTTCATGTATTTATCCCCGTATGGCTCCTCAGCCTATGACGGAAGGATGTCTTTTAACCAGTGAACTCGAAAAGACCAACGAAGCATATGCTTTGGCAAAGATATCCGGTCTAAAATACTGCGAATTCTTAAATCGTCAGTACGGTACCGATTACATTTCCGTAATGCCCACCAATCTTTACGGACCCAACGACAACTATCATCCCGAGCACAGCCACGTTCTTCCTGCATTAATTCGTCGTTTCCACGAAGCCAAAGTGGCAGGAGTTGAAAGCGTTACATGCTGGGGAGACGGTTCACCTCTTCGTGAGTTTTTATATGTAGATGATCTTGCTAATCTTTGCGTATTCCTGATGAACAATTACAGCGGTAATGAGACCGTCAATGCCGGCACCGGCAAAGAACTCACCATCAAGGAACTTACCGAACTTGTAGCCAAGGTTATAGGCTACACCGGTAAAATAGAGTGGGATCCTTCACGTCCCAACGGCACTCCCAGAAAGCTTCTTGATGTTTCCAAGGCTAAGGAACTTGGCTGGACATACACCACAGAGCTGGAGGATGGTATCAAACTCGCTTATGAGGATTTCCTGAACAATCCGATGAGAGCGGAGAGATAATGAGCCAACTAGGGACGGTTCTATTTTGGTCTTTTTTTACCACCGAGGGACACATCTCTAAACCAAGGGATGGATATGATTGTTTTATAATTTATTTTTTTGAAAGAGTTTAGTTTTAACCCATAGGCGCTAACGCGCCTATGGGTTTTTATAATATATGTATTGCTAAATTAAAGAATTTTGTTATATTGTAAATTAATAGAAAAAAGCATTTATATAAAGTGTTTATAACAAATAAACTAAGTTTAGAGAAGATAATTAAAGGAAAAGAAATTTGGATGAGAGATAGTATTTTTACAATAGAAAGAAGAATAGACTTAATAGAAGCATATAATAAATTCTTTAACGACATTAGTAATATAACTGTTACAATAAATAAAGGCTGTTATAATGCAAGAAGTGAAAGATTTTTCAAATATTTAGAATACTGCTTAAAAAATTGGCCTTTTAGAATGGGCGCAATTGGATTTGAAGATTATTTTTATCAAATAAATATTGATTTCTTTCGTGCTCAAAAAGATGAAGATATATTGTATATATTGGAATTAATGGTTAATCTTCTATATTGGGCACCTAAACAAGAACGAAAAGATTCAGAAATGAGCTTAATGTTAAGTTCAAGCGAAGTAGAAACTGAATCTATTCGAATTATAGAAAATATAGAATATATTATTGAAAAATCCTGTAATATGAAAATAAGAGAAAAATATGATGATAGTAAAAATGAGTATTATTATGTTATATCAAAAAGGGATGTTGAGGTTGATTCGGTACTAGAAACTGCTCCGGAATTATCAGAGATCCTTCTTGGGTATTATGACATCAGAAATATAAATGATAGCGAATATAAGAAAAGGGCGATAGAAGCTATTTATCAGTATTTGGAACCGAATAGAAAGAAGTATAAGGGATTAAGTTGCAGTGCGATAAGTGAAGAGTTTTTTAATTCTGTAAACACTTTTGGGATTCGTCATAATACGAAATCACAAAAAATGATACAAAATGAAAATATTTATGATGAGATATTTAAAATGGGTATATATGTATTACAAAGTGAAAAAATGTATCAGTATAAAGAAGAATTGACTAATTTGAGAAATATATAATTATATTTGCATGGGAAAATAATAATTTTGAAATCTATTCGAAAAGAGAAATATTTCGAAAATACAGTATCAATGAAATTTATTCAAAGAAAAGCGAGGACAAAACAATGGGTAAATATTTTGGAACCGACGGTTTCCGCGGTGAAGCAAACAAAGAATTAACAGCGGCTAAGGCTTTTAAGGTTGGTCGCTATATCGGATGGTATTACGGCAAACAGCACGAAGACGGCAGAGCTCGTATCATCATAGGTAAGGACACTAGACGTTCTTCTTATACACTTGAGTATGCGCTTGCCTGCGGTATTACTTCTTCAGGTTCGGATGCGTATCTTTTACACGTTACTACTACACCTTCCGTTTCCTATTGCTGCAGAACAGATGGTTTTGACTGCGGTATTATGATTTCGGCTTCGCACAATCCGTTTTATGATAACGGCATCAAGATTATGCGTGCCAACGGACAAAAGATTGAAGCTGAGATAGAAGAAAAGATTGAAGCATACATTGATTCCGACGAAGATCTGCCTTTGGCTGAGCGTGAAGCAATGGGTAATGTTGTTGACTACGCAGCAGGCCGTAACAGATATATCGGATATCTTATGACAATTCCCACACGTGCTTTCAATGGCTACAAGGTTGGTCTTGACTGTGCGAACGGCGCATCATGGAATATTGCGCGTGCGGTTTACGAGGCACTCGGCGCTAAAGTATATGTTATCAACAACACACCCAACGGTGTGAACATCAACAAAGACTGTGGTTCCACACACATCGAAGGCCTCCAAAAATACGTGCTCGACAATGGTTTGAACGCTGGCTTTGCATACGATGGCGATGCCGACAGATGTCTCGCTGTAGACGAGAAGGGCAACGTGGTAAACGGCGACCATATCATGTATATGTGTGGCAAGTACCTAAAAGAAATAGGCCAGCTTGACGGCAACACAGTAGTTACAACCGTAATGAGTAACATGGGCCTTTACAAGGCTCTTGAAGCCATCGACATTCGTACCGAAAAGACAGCAGTCGGCGATAAATATGTAGCCGAAAACATGATGGCAAACGGCTATGTAATCGGCGGCGAGCAGTCCGGACACATCATCTTCGGCAAATACGCCACAACAGGCGACGGCATCCTCACATCCCTCATGGTTATGATGACCATGCTCGACAAAAAGATGCCTCTCTCAATGCTTGCAGAAGAAATGAAGATGTATCCTCAGTGCTTAAAGAACGTTCGCGTTAAGAGCAAACCCGACGCCCAGAACGATCCCGACGTCCAGGCTGCGGTTAAAGCTGCTGCAGATGCCCTCGGCGATGAGGGCCGTATCCTCGTCCGCGAGTCCGGCACCGAGCCCAAGATTCGAGTTATGGTTGAAGCCCAATCCGATGAACTTTGCGAGAAGTACGTCGACTCCGTCATTGATGTCATCAAGGCCAAAGGGCACATCGCGGAATAGCCATTTGGGGACGGTTCTATTTTGGCCTTTTTTGCCAAGGCCAACTAGGGACGGTTCTATTTTGGCCTTTTTTGCCAGGTGGGGACACTTCTCGCTTTAATGAAATGAAATGCCAAGTGAAACAAAAGGTATCGGGCTGACGCCCGATACCTTTTTAACTTTTATTCATATCAATTATATAATTGTCTAGAAATCCCTTATTTCCTTCGCCAACGAAAACGGTATTATCTCACCAGCCTTTGTTTTGCTATAAGCTTTTTCTTTATGCATATAGTCTACAATCTCTTGGGCCTTATAATTCTTAAACTTCTTTATCACGGTATCCAGTATTTTTTTTTCTTTATCGTCCAGGATGCTATAATCCATACCTTCAGTAGGGTAAATATGGAACATGGAATCGTAATTAATGCTTTCTTCTTCCTGAACATTCAGGTTTTCAAGGTTCAGAAGGCTATGATGTCCAATCGGAAGGGCACCCATTGCTTTATGTTGATATACCAGTCCGGTGATGGCATGTCCATTTTCTTTAAAAGACAGTGCATCAGTATACCAGAGCATTTTAACTAACTTAACTTTAAAGAGATTAGATACTTTCTCGGCTATATAAGATATAGCGGCTTCGAGTTTATCTATGTTCAGAATGGTATAACCGTTTGAATCGGACGGCTCGTCAAAACATGCATATTCGCCCTCAAGTGTTTGTCTCGTCAAATATTCTTTTCCGTATGAGTCGAGCTTTTCTACGATTTTAGATCTTATTTCATATCTTTTATGAGCCGAAAACTTATCAGCATTTCTCTTAAGGAACTCTAATGTTTGAAGTGGATTGTCTTTGATTAAACGCAGCATTATATCATATGAGTCATCTTGAATGGCTTTGCTTTCGTATCTAGAAATTGTTGCTTCACCCCATCCGAGCAATCTTGCAAGATCAACTTGAGATAAACCATAGTTCTCTCTTATAGCAACAATCTCGTCAGAAGTGAGCAGCCCTTGTTTAACTCTATATGCATTACGGGCATTAAGAAGATTTTCGTTTGCCATAGAGCCGGTTTCAAATTCATTTTCCTCTTCATCCGCATTTGCGCAAAAATAAAACCTTTCTTCATAGGTTACTTTTTCACCCTTTATGGTAATGGTTGCATTGCGTATTCTTTCTTCTACTTCGTGTGTCTTGTCGCATAGCGGACAATCCATGTGAACTTTTCTGATTAATTTGCTCTTTCCCATGATTTACTCCTTTCGATTCCATTTACGCATACGGGAAATACATTTGTTCCCTGGCATAATGGAATGACACGCATAATACGCGTCGGTTTTGCTCTCCCTTGATTTTTAATTTAACATATACGAGTTTTCCTTTTATGTTTTTTCCAAAAACAAATAATAAAAGTGGATTCTGATCATCTTTATCTATTCTTGTTTCAGAATACTCTGAAACAGTTAATTCTTTTAGTCTTTTGACCACATCCCATACATCATAATTTAAATCCAACAGGGTATATGGTGTAGAGTGCTCCTCATCATTGGGCTTTTTCTTTCTTATTAACGTAAAATTAGTATCTATATCAAAAGTATCGTTTTCCAGAATTTCTTTTAATTCTTTAAGAAAAGCGATTACCTCACGTTTTTTCGATTGTATGCTAAGAACTATTTCAATCATCTCCTCACATGATATTCACTATCAATTGATAGTATACAATTCAATTGATAGAGTGTCAATAAACGTAAATGTACAAAATTACGGGCTATTTTTGTAAGTGGAAAAAATAAGTGTCACCGAATATAATATTAAAAAGGGAAAAAATAAGAAAATAAGATGTGTGTATACTACACCATTTATAAAACATAGTCAATAACTAAAACAAGGAGTAAAAAACAATGAATATCCAAACCCCTCGCCTCACAATCCGCCCCATCCAATGTGGCGATGAAATAATACTTGAACAAATGTCCCGCGACGGAAGTTTTTCCGAATTGGGGCTTGATTCGGACTGCGCCGAATGGATAGGAGAATGGATTGATGAAGCCATCTCTTTAGCCGAGCAGGACAATCCGAGAGTTGATTATATATGCTGGATTGTATGCTTAAAAGATGACGGAAAAGTCATCGGTACCGTGGGCAATACCTTTTATGAGGACACCGGTAAGATAGGTATCACATACGGAATCGGCGCCGAATATAGACAAAAAGGATACGCCGCAGAGGCCGTAAAAGCTTATCTTGATTTCTTCTTCGACCACTATGGTGAAGACGAAATTATTGCCACCGTTTTGGACGAAAATGTTTCTTCCTGCAAGACCGCCGAAAAGGCCGGATTTGATCTTTTGGATGTACGCATGTATCAGGATATTTATGATGACGAACCGCGCCTTTATCACTTCTATTCGGCCAAGAGAAAATAGCCGTTAGAAACGCATTTCTTTTATGATTAACACAAAACCGGCCCGCAGACGCTTACACGCCTGCGGGTATAAATGCTAATCTAAAAGTGAGCCGCTTTTAACATAAACACTGACTTGAAAGTGAGCCACTCGATAAAACTAATAGCACTGGATATTGTTTTTTCCAGACGGATAACATATAATATTTTCAACAGAACCCAACACGCCTCTCAACGATGCGGACCACGTTGGGTCTTTTAATTTTCATGGGAAAAGATTTTTTACATATAACTCATAATATACGCATTAATACCTTTTTCGGTAGTCAGGTCATACTTCTTCGATACATTGGAGAAGTATTTTTTTATCTCATTTTTGCCGATTATTTCTTTGGACGGTTCAGTAGGAGCATATCCCACTCTGGCATTTTTCCAGGGAGCTTCTTCGTGAGTAATGTCTTCGAGTACTTTTCCGCTATATTTTCCAAAGGTGTTAATTACAAGATCAATTACTGTTTTTTCCGGTTCTTCCAATTCGGTGAAGCGCTGCTTAAAAATGGCAAATCGATCATCTTCAATCGGATTATATTTAAAATCTTTGAAAAGGTTATATACTTTTTCATAGACAGGGCCGTGAACCCACGCCATGCAGTCTTCGGTAAACATAGGGCTGCCAAACATAACCATATGGATTCCCTGGGTAAAATACAATATTTTTTGTAAAGCCAGAGGTGTAACTTCCTGCATTTGCTCAAATATATAAGAGATGGTTGATATCATTCTGTCTGACAGACAGAACATATCCGCGATTTCTTCTGCAGCATTGATTGATTTCTTATAAGCGGCTTCCCCGATTTTCTCGGAATTCTTATTAAGCAGCTCCACCATATAATTAGGCGAAGATAAAGCCTTTCTAATAATATCCGAGTATTCTTTTGAAGGTATCTGACCGGCCAGATATCGGGTAACGGTAATTTCGCCGAATCCAAGTGCGATAGAAAGAGGAGCTTTCCCGATATTATAGATTTGCATGATTGTTTTAATATCATCGATGCTGACTATTCCGTTCGCTTTTCTATATTGTTCATCGATTTCTTTGGCATTCAAATCCAACAGACCGGGAATATTCATTTCCGCTCCGCAAGATTCGCAGATTGCCGTAGTAATTTCAAATTCGTATTCTTTGTCTCTGATTATTTTTTTATAGGTTTTCTTACGTAAAAAATATGCCGCTTCTTTGCGACATTGCGTACAAAAATCAAAGTGTTTTTCTTTTGACATAAAATTGCCCCCTATTGTTTAGAACCCTTATTTGAAAGGATAATGTAATGGATATTTTTGTTCGTGAAAAGAGATAACTATTACATACTGGGATTCTGTTTTATTAAACTTGATATATAATGACACCGGTTTTTCCCCGGAGCTAAACCTACGAAGCAATTTAATACTTTTGCCAAAGACATATAACATTTCATGTTCATAACCTTTATGCTCGTTTGGGACTATTTTGGAAAAATCTTTGGCAGTAAGACTTAATAATATTTCCTTTTGCTTTTTTTCGCTAATAACATATTCTGCAAACAGGTCACGATTATCTTGCCTTTTTTCGTTGAGTTCGATTCTATATCTATCGGCATTAACTGCCGTTTTTACATCAATAAGATATTCTTCGATATCATTAACAGTAACTTTCAAGGTATTCCTCCAATACATGATAGCATTTTTGAGAAATTCTATCAATACAAGAACACAATATTACAATGATAGGATTTTGTCAATATCCTATCATATAAAACCGACTAATATTATGGCCCTGAAAGAATGATAGAGGAAATCAAGAATATGAAAGTATAAAGTGAAAAAGAAGAAAATCTTTAATTCCCACTTGCACTTTATCCACAAATTCACTATAATAACCGCTGTATATAAATACAAATTATTGTTTTTGCTAGGGGAGCTTTAGCTGAGATAGATATTTTATATCTAACCCTCATTACTTGAACCGGGTAATTCCGGCGTAAGGAAGCAGTTTTATTGTCTCCTCCTGCATTATTTTAGGAGGTTTTTTTATGTCAAAAACAAAAGAAGTAACAAAAGATCCAAACTCAATTTCTAACACGAGAATACTTGCTGAATGTGCATTAATGCTTGCCGTAGGTATCGTACTCTCGCTCGTAAAACTCATCGACCTGCCTTACGGCGGTTCAGTCACAGTAGCTTCAATGTTACCCGTTATCATCATTTCCTACAGACACGGCTTAAAATACGGCCTTATCACAGGACTTTGCTACGGTATCATTCAGCAGCTTTTGGGACTTAACACACTCTCATATGTTACAACATGGGTTTCAATCATTGCAGTAATCCTTTTGGATTATGTAATTGCATTCGCAGTTATCGGCCTGGGCGGTATCTTCAGAAAGATCATCAAGAATCAGCCTGCAGCTTTGGTAGCAGGTACAATCGTTGCATGTCTTTTAAGATATGCATGTCACGTTATCTCAGGCGCTACAGTCTGGGCAGGTTTATCAATTCCCACCAACGCTGCATTAATCTATTCATTCGGTTACAACGCAACATACATGATTCCTGAAACAATCGTAACAGTTGCACTTGCTTATTACATCGGTTCACTGATTGATTTCAGAAATCCTACCATCAAGCACATGATTCAGACAGAGAAGACCAAACTTCCTCTTCTTTTATGGACAGGCGGACTTGCACTTGCAGCAGGCCTTATCATTGATATCGCATGCATCTTCCCCTTCCTTCAGAACCCTGAATCAGGTGAGTTCGATTTCGCAGGCCTTGCAAGCGTTAACTGGATGGTAGTTGCCATCGCAACAGCCGCAGCAATAGTTATCGCAGCAATCACATTCGGCATCGCCTTCCTTAAAAAGAAAAAAGCGGCCAACTAGGGACGGTTCTATTTTGGCTTTTTTGAACAGTTGGGGACACATCTCTGTACAAATTCTTTTTCAAATTTGATATAATAAACTCGTAGGCGGCATCGCCTTTTACAAAAGGAGTTTATTATGGGAGATATCAAAAAGGAAGCTGAAAAAATCATCAAGAATGTTGACAAACAGGACGTTAAAAAAGTAGTAGATAAAGCACTCGACACCAAGGTTGCCGATGATGTTATCAAGAAAGTAAATGACAAGACCAAGGCGGTTGATATAAAGAAAGATGATGTTAAGAAAGTAGTTAATACAGTTTTGAAATAATCAATTAAGAGAACTAAGCCTCGCACATTTTTGTGCGGGGCTTTTGTAATTTTTTCCCTTCTGAATTGTTTATAAAACATAAAAGCCTAAACAGATAAAAACAAGGTCGCAAAAATGAATAGAAATAATACAAATGCCAATTTAAAAAACATAGCCATAATCCTAGCCATCCTTCTCTTCACCCAAGCCATCCTCATCCTCTTCCTCCTCAACCTCTTCTTCGGCCGTCCCACGCCCGAGTATGCGGGAGAGCAGATTCCGGAGATGATGAGAATCGCAAGAATGCCTGCCGACTGGTACGATATTGATGTCATCAGATACGACGGCACGGCCATGACCTGGGTTGTTCACAGAATATGGTACGACAATGATGTAAGAATATATAACAAATATGCGCACGATATCCTTGAAACTAAGGGAAAATTAGCAGAGGACTGGACACCCGACGATCTGGTATATCCGATGTATGCGTTCGAAATCGAGCCGCGAACAGGTCTAACGGATTCTTACGAAACCGGCGAAATGTGGGTCTACAGCAACGGATTCTTAATTACTCAGACGGGCAACGTCTACGAATGCGACATCGATTTCTCGGACCTGATGGTTGTTAACGAAAACGATTTCCTCAGGGAAGTCGAAGTTGACGATATAATGCAGATGAGCTGTTTCCGTCCGCTCGCATACGCGAATCATAAGTGGAACCCAGACTACCTAAAAACCACTGAAGCCATGGATAAAAGAAATCCCGACATCGAAGCCACAGTCGTACGGGAATACGAAATAGACGGTGTTCCTATGATTGATATAAACCTTAAAAACAACGGCGAAAAAGACTGGCATTATGAGGAAAGAACGCTTTTCTTTGGAATGATTGTTTTCGCGGACGGAGAGTGGTACTTTCTTGATGATGATCCTGCAGTAGATGCTTATTACGGCACATTTCCCGCATATAGTAAAGTCTTAAAAGCCGGCGACGAAGTAAAAGTAACCTTTTTCTCCAGGCGATACGGCGAACCGCCGCAGGGTAGTTACTGCATAGTAATCTGCGGAAGAGACGGAAATGATTACAACTACGCCTGCGCACCCTACCGCCTTTAAAAAATCCGACACATGAAACCTAAAATGTGCTATCATATTTCCTGTAAAGATAAATTTACAAAGAGGGAATATATGAAAAAGAAATTGATTTTGTTTGTATTGGAGGTATTGGCGGTTATGAGTTTGCTTGGATGTGGGGCAGAGAAGTACAAGGTTAACGCCGACAGCGGTTTTGAATTGGACAAGAAATCTTATGCCGCAGGCGAGGAAGTTACGGCTTATTTTAAGTATGTTGCGACAGACACCGACTATAACTTCTATTGTGAAAACGATGATGTGAAGATTAAGACCGATTATGACAACGCACACGGATATGTGATTACATTCACAATGCCCGACCACGACGTAACAATCGGTGTTAAATCAAGAAACACAATGACGATGGATTATAACGCCCATCCTGAAATAAACACTGATGTGCCGTCCAGTGCATATGAAATCTGGAAATGCCCTGATTGCGGAACACTTAACGCAATGCCATTCTGCACGGAATGTGGCAGAAAAAAACCCGGCGTAAATTAAAAATCATAAAAGAAAAATCCCGCAGACCTTCACGATCTGCGGGTTCTTTTTATTTAGCCAGGTTGTAAGTATCTCTCGCAAATTCCGACGGATAATAATCTCCGAGGAATACGTTTGATTCTTTTATGAGGTCGTCGTAGTGATAATGCTTGACCGAACGAAGGGCCGAAGCACTGTAAAATGCGAAATAATCTTTCGAAGGAATGTAGCTAGCCCGGTAGGGTATAAAGGCCAGCATTTCGAAGTCATTGTTGAAGAGGATGGTCCTGTTGTTCACGGCTAAAACATACATTCCCTGACCGGCGTAGTAATTGAATTCTTCAATTCCTGCCGAGGTCAACTCTGAATGCTTCGTAGTCTTTAAGAGCTTGAATTCTTCTCCGAAACTGTAAATTTCAATTGTACTGTCAAAGTATGTCACGGTAAAACAATCAGCCTTGTAGCACACTCTGACATCGTCCTGAGAACTTAAAACCCTCTTGGTCGTAAACACCGGTTCTTTCTCACTGCTCTTATATATTTCAAGGACACCGGACTCTCTTCTTACTGCGTAATAATCCCTGCTTAATCCGTATACCGTAACGTTTTCACCTTCGGGAATATCAGGTCTTAAAACTTCTTCAACTTCGCCCGTGCTTAACGAATAAAGGAATATATCGCCCTGAAACGACATATCGCTTATTATATAATTTCTGTCGTTAGTTACCGCGCCGTTGCCAAAAGAAGGAGTATCCATCATACCGAGTTCTTTTGCGATTGAGCCGTCCGATAGCTTTTGGATGCAAAGGCCCGAGCCGAAGGAAGCAAAGTATTCGCTGCCATCGCCCACGAAAGTATAATTCGAATTCTTCTTTTCGGTGCTCATCGAAGGCTCACCGGATTTAAGCGTGAAGTATTCGATCAGTTTCGCATCGTTGTTTAATCTTAAGAATCCCTCAGCTTCATTCACGGTCATTATTGCAGATGAATATGCCTTAATTAATTCCTCGCCTTTATCGGGTTTGTTCTTATAATGAGTGAAATATGTTTCACCCGCAAACTGCAGGAAAACGCCGTCTGTTGCGCCGTAGTATTTCTCGATTCTTATGGTTGGAGTATTGTTAAAATACTGATAATTGTAAAGGCCCATCGTGCCTTCCGTGTATGAATACATGATTCCGTTGGCTGTGAAAACAGCAGCTCTGCCGTCGTCATATGCCGACAGTCCGCTGATCTGCGCCTGCGCATTGTAGCTGTCCAAACATTTTCCGTTTTCCGTATCAAACACGTACAGCGTACTGTATCCGTAGCCGAAGAGTTTATTTGATGCGGGGTTCTGCTTTATCTCGTTTAAATATGCGGGAGCCACGGCGTTCCATATAACTTTGCCCGTCTCGGCGTCCATGCAGATTAAATGATCTTCGCTGTTTGACAGACTGTTGCCTATATATTTGGCTGCGGAAATATATATTTTATGGTCGGAGAAAATAAGTGATGATGCGATATCAATCGGCAGTTCATACTTCTTCATTTCGTCCGTTTCGGTATCAAAGATAATGAGATCGTACACGCCCGAAGCTGCCGGCGAAAATGTTAAGGCAACATACTTTTCATCCGCAGAAACAGCCACATTGTTGTATGAATAGATGAATACATCATCGTACAATTCGCTGTAAAAAACGCTTTCATTAATCGCGTCGGTTTTGATATCAAACATCGTAAAACCGTCTGCGCTGAAAATCATATAATTCGCTTTGTTCTTAAAATAATAAATATCTCCGATATAACCTTCCGACATATCGGGATTTGTGATTGTTTTCTCTGAATTGTCGGAATAATTTACTCTTTTGATTTCTTTGTCATTTCTGAAAACAATACTGTCTTCGTCGGGCAAAAAGAATGCATTATCATCATGTCCTATAGGAATTGAAAGTGTATTTGCATACAGTTCTTCGCCGGTTTCAAGGTTCCATACATGAAGATTACCGCACGCATCAACCGATGCAACCCTTGTGCCGTTAGGAGATGATTTTACCGATTTTATGATTGACTCTGATTCGAAGGTTCGACCGCCCACAAGGTGGCCAGGATTTGCGTATACATCCAAAGCCTTTGACAAAGCATATTCGGTCTCTGCTGTGTACGGATAAGATTTATCGTTTGATGACGTAGGCATGACCTTACGAAGTGCGTAAACTGCGTCAAGTTTTCTGCCGTCGCTTATAAGTGTCTCGGCACTTACCGTCGTAGCCTGTGCGAGATTTATCTGCGATTCCGTGTACTGTGCTTCAATCTGTTCTTTCTGCTGCATAATCTGGTCGGACTGCGTTTTGATTTCCGCGTTCTGACTCATGATTTCCGCATTCTGATCGAGTATCATTTCGGACTGATTGATGATCTTAAACATAAAACCGATGCAGACCGCGGTAAATAGCATAAAACCGGCAGCCACGCCGCTTATAATAGCAATTGTTCGTCTCATCGCACGTTCTTTGTGACGCTGCTTTAAGGCATCATAATTAAGCCCGAATATAGCCGCGCAGATTCGAAGCACAGCATCATTCATGGCCTTCTTCATGGCACGCTTGCTCTTGCCTCGTACGTCTGCCGCAAGGGGCTCGTTTAAGCGTACTTTTATCTCTTTCGTGCCGTCGGGATTTGTTTCCTCGTATTCTTCTTTTATGAGCGCTTCGGGGAAGGATTCGTCAGGTTCACCCTCGGCTAAAACTGCCAGGACATTTTCCTTGCCGTGAAGTTTCTTAAAGGTCTCAATTTCCTTCTTGCACCATTCGGACTGAGGGAGTCTTGGTGTACATATAACAAGCAGATAATCCGAGTTTTCGAGCGCGATATTGATAGGGTCGCTTAAGTTACTTGAAAGCGGCAGTTCGTCCTGATCTCGGAAAACACGCTCGATTTTGGTTTTGCCCGTAGGGGATTTAACGCCTTTGGGAAGTTTGAAGGCTTCGAGTTTTTTATGAAGAGTCGTTGCGACAAATTTATCCAGTTCTGAATGTCTGTAACTTATAAAAGCATCGTATTTTACATTGTTTTCAGCCATGTTTGATACCTCAAAATTTTATATAACTGTAAGTATAATTGTATAAAAGATAGTGTAAATTTCAAGTAATATGGTATACTGATGTCATTAAATACACGAATTCTTAAAGTTGTTTTGTGGATTAGATAAGAAATGCCAAGAGAGGTATTGTAAGGATACAGAGAAGCGTACTTAAAAGAATGCAGTTCGCACTCATTTCGGTTTCCTTGCCGTGGATCTCCGCGAGATTAAGAATTATCGATGCGCAGGGTGTGGCAGCGAGAATTAGCATGCTTGCCTTAAAAGACTGAGGCAGCGGGATAAAGAAAAGCAGTGCATACGCAAAGAGAGGGAATACGATAAGTTTTCCCACGCATGCAAAATACACGAACGAATTCGTAAAAAGCTTTTTAAAATCCATTGTTGCAAGACGGATTCCGAGGATAAACATACACATCGGAGTCGTCATTTTGCCAAGCAGATTTATGCTGTCCTTAAGTACTGCAGGCATCCAGTTAGATGCGCATGTAAGATACAGAGGGAATGCAACCAAGAACGAAAACGTGGTCGGATTGACGAGCGCTGCTTTTACGGAAATATATTTTTTATCCTGAGTAAGACAGTAGATACCTGCGGTAAATACCAGCAGGTTCATTGTTATGACATATATCGACGAATAGCAGGCTACCTCGGGATTTTCGGGCATTAATGCTTTTATGAGCGGAAGACCGAAGAAACCGCAGTTTCCAAGCACCGAACCAATCGTGAGCATGCGATATTTTGAAATATTGAATTTCTTTCTGAAGATGAAATATACAAGCAGCAGAAACAAAAGCTGCACTACAAAAGAGACTACGAAAAACAGTCCCATATAGATAAGATTTATTTTGTTAAACTCAAGTGAAATAAAAGAAGACACAATCATGCACGGCGAGCAGGCGTAAATTAAAATAGCCGAAACCGTTGAAAGATGGTTCGCCGTCGCCTTCTTAGCCTTGCAGAGAATGTATCCCGGCAGCATGTACAAAAGGGCTATAAGAACATTTATAAAAGCAATCTTAAAAGAAATCATTATTTACCTCATTAACAAGGTTGATTATAAACCGATGAGAAATATTTGCCAATAAAATTATTAATCGGAGAGTACCATGATCGCAGAGTACATATCGGCGCTTTTTCACGAATATTTAACCGCGATAGTCATAATGATAGGACTTACCACGGTTTTCATATCCAACAATACGATCAGTAAAAAGAAGAAAAACTATCTTTTTAAGATCATTGCGCTGGACCTTGTTTTGATGTTTTCGGAGACCTTAAACCACATCATCTTCACACCCGAAATGGAGATGATTCCTCTTCGAATCACTGTGGATATAGTTGGTTACATCATTCGTCCGACGCTGATTGTTTATTTTTATCTATTGGTAAGTGAACGTTTAAATCCGAAGTTTAATCTGCTTCTTGTTTTCCCGCTTATCATAGACACGATTGTCTGCTGCAGTGCTTATTTCACGGACCTTCCGTTCTATTACATCACGAAAGCTGACGGAACCCACTGGCAGAGAGGACCTTTGGGATTTGTTCCGTTCGCGGTCAGCGCATTATATCTTTTAATCCTTATCATTGACTCGATTAAATACTTCGGTTCCGGTAAGGAAAAAACGTCATTCGCCGTAGTATATTCGGCCATAGTCGTTATCGCGGGTTCCATCATTGAAACAGTCGACCAGTCGAGAAGAATCATCGTTAATTTTACGATGTTATCGACACTTATCTACTTCCTGATGCTGTACTTTAAGACGGTGCTCGAGCAGGAAGAGGAAATCATCAGGCAGACGCGAATAGAAGTGATGTATTCGCAGATCGGCCCTCACTTTATTTTCAATACATTGTCCGCAATCTACGGACTCGTTGACAAAAACCCTAAAAAAGCCAAGGAAGCCATTGCGACATTCTCCGATTACCTTCGAGGAAACATCGATTCCATCGGTAAAAAGGGCTGGGTTCCCTTTGAAGAGGAATTAAAGCATATAGATTCGTATGTCTGGATTGAAAAAATGCGTTTCGGAGACGATCTGACCGTCGAATACAATATTGATACGATGGACTTTGAAGTTCCGCCGCTTTCCATACAGCCGCTCGTCGAAAATGCGATAAAACACGGCATTCGTAAAAAAGCCGGCCCCGGAAAAGTTATTATCAAGACCAGAGAGGAAGATAACGACTTTGTCGTGGAAGTTATTGACGACGGTGTCGGATTTGATACAAAAGAATTCGAAAACGATGCAATATTTGACATAAGAAACGCTACCGACCGAGGCGTTTTACTCATAAGCCGCAGAAGAAAAGAGAAAGAAGAAAAGATTGACAAGGCCTCTAAAGACGGCCGCGGACACGTAGGTCTTGAAAACACCAGATTCAGACTTTCGAGCAGCGGAAAAGCCAATCTCGTTATGAAGAGTGAAGTCGGGAAAGGCACAACCGCGATAGTTACAATCAAAAAGAAGCATGAAGAAGCGGAAAATCACAGAAAATAGCATAAAAGAAGGCTTTAAAAAGGCCTTCTTTTTTTATGCCGTCAAGGTTTACATTATACTCAAAAAATGGTAGAATTACTCTATCTATGATTAGATGGAAAAACTATGTAACTGAGGTTGATTTAAAATGTCAGAAAATGTAAATATCACAGCGGAAAATGAAGAAATTGCTGAGGAGAAAACAAGCCGCAATTTTATAGAGCAGATGATTGATAAGGATCTCGCGGAGGGAGTATACGATACGGTACATACAAGATTCCCGCCGGAGCCTAACGGATACCTTCATATCGGACACGCAAAAAGTATACTTCTTAACTACGGACTTGCTAAAGAATATGGCGGCAAGTTTAATATGCGTTTCGACGATACAAACCCCACAAAGGAAAAAATCGAATTTGTAAATTCACAGCTTGAAGACATCAAGTGGCTCGGTGCAGACTGGGAAGACAGACTTTTCTTTGCATCGGACTATTTCGGACAGATGTACGAAGGCGCAGTTAAGCTTATCAAAAAAGGCAAAGCTTATGTTTCAGATTTGTCTGCTGATGAAATCAGAGAATACAGAGGCACGCTCACTGAGCCCGGCAAAGAAGATCCCGGCATTCACAGAAGCGTAGAAGAAAACTTACAGCTTTTCGAAGACATGAAGAACGGCAAGTTTGCCGACGGTGAGAAAGTTTTACGAGCAAGAATAGATATGGCTTCTCCTAACATGAACATGAGAGACCCGGTTATCTACAGAGTAGCTCACATGACTCACCACAGAACAGGTGATACATGGTGCATTTACCCGATGTACGATTTCGCTCATCCTATCGAAGATGCAGTGGAAGGCATCACACATTCCATCTGTACACTTGAATTTGAAGACCACAGACCTTTATACGACTGGGTTGTAAGGGAGCTTGAATACGAAAGACCTCCCAGACAGATAGAGTTCGCCAAGCTTTATTTAAAGAATGTCGTTACAGGTAAAAGATACATTAAAAAACTCGTTGAAGACGGTATCGCAGACGGCTGGGACGATCCGAGACTTGTATCCATCTCAGCACTTAGAAGAAGAGGTTACACACCCGAATCGATTAAGATGTTCGTAGACCTCTGCGGTGTATCAAAGGCCCATTCAATCGCCGACATGGCAATGCTTGAGTACTGTATCAGAGAGGACCTTAAGTTAAAGAGACCTCGTATGATGGCAATCCTTGATCCCGTTAAACTCGTAATCGATAACTACGAAGGCGACGGCGAAATGTTAGAGGCAGCCAACAACTTGGAGAACGAGGAACTCGGAAGCCGAATGATTCCTTTCTCTAAAGAACTCTACATTGAGAGAGAAGATTTTATGATCGAGCCTCCCAAGAAATACTTCAGACTCTTCCCGGGCAACGAAGTTCGTCTTATGAACGCATACTTCGTAAAATGCGTAAGCTACGAGACAGACGAAAACGGTAACGTAACGGTTGTTCACTGTACCTACGATCCCGAGACAAAGTCAGGCAGCGGCTTTACCGGCAGAAAGGTTAAAGGTACAATCCACTGGGTTGACGCAAAGAGCGCAGTTCCCGTTGAAGTTAGACTCTTCGAAAACATTGTTGACGAAGAAAAGGGCGTATACAACGAGGAAGACGGCAGCATCAATGTAAATCCCGACTCGAGAAAGATTGTAACCGCTTACGTTGAACCGGATCTTGCAAAGGCCAAAGCATTCGAGAGTTTCCAGTTCGTAAGAAACGGATTCTACTGCGTGGACTACAAGGACTCCAAGGAAGGCGCACCGGTATTTAACCGTATCGTAAGCCTTAAGAGTTCATTCACTTTACCTAAATAATCAGACTACACAACGCAGGCTATGGAAGAAGCCTGTTACGTGACATAAATCAAGGGGATAATGTATGGAAATATCAGAGATTAAAAAAATGTGTTTAAGCTGCATGCATATGACAAAAGAGGAAGACTTTTGTCCTGTGTGCGGCAAGCCGAAAAAAGGGGTAAAAACATTCGGAAGAGCACTTGAACCGGGTACGATTTTAAACGGCAAATTCCTTATCGGTAATATTCTCGGTATGGGAAGTTTCGGTATAACGTATATCGGTTTTGATATGCTGCTCGAATACAGAGTCGCTATCAAAGAGTTCTTTCCCGATGAAATGGTAGAAAGAAAAGAAGACGGATCTTTAATCGTAGCCGGAGATACCACGGAAGAAGAATTCCAGGCAGAACTTAAGGCATTCCTTCGTGAGTCGAGAATGCTCGCACAGTTTGCGAAATATCCCGGTATCGTTTCGATTAAAGAGCTTTTCTATGCCAACAATACCGGATACATGGTAATGGAGTATCTCGAAGGCGGCACACTGAGACGATTCATCGACAATAACGGCGGACATCTGTCGGTAGAGCAGACACTTTCACTGATGAAGCCCGTTATCGTTTCCATGGAAGAAATTCATAAAGCGGGATTGATACACCGTGATATTTCGCCCGAAAATATCATGCTTGATTCGGACGGAAGCATCAAGGTGATTGATTTCGGTGCGACGAAGAAATTAAACAATCGTACCGCACAGGTTTACTTCGGCAAATTCGGATATGCGCCTCTTGAGCAGATGGTTGGCGAAGGACAGGGACCGTGGACCGACGTTTACGGTATCTGCGCGACCATGTACTGCATGATTACGGGCGATATTCCGACCGATGCTTTTAGGAGAAGTATGAACGAACCGCTGACACCGATTACGGATTACAATATCCAGATCGATCAGCGTGTAGCGGATGCCATCATGAAGGGCATGAACATGCAGTGCGCCGACAGACAGCAGGATATGGGACAGCTTCGCCGCTCACTCTACGGCTTCTCACAGGAAGAGATGAACAAAAAGAACGAGCCCGTTTACTTCCCGACCATCAATACACAGATGCTCTACGACAAGAAGAACAGAAGAGTATGGTTCGGTCATTATCCGATGAACGAAGTTTCAGGTTCGAGACTTACGACAGATATTATTTACGCAACCTACGATCTCGTGGATTCCACAATGATTAAGGGTGCGAAATTCAAGAGATTCAACGTTGCAAGCGCTCTTATGAGCACCGCATACAGAAACGTTAACAGAGCCAAGATTAAGGAAGATTCCAGAAAATACAGATACTTCGAATACACCGAGATTCCCTGGGTTATCAGACAGCAGAAAGGCAACACAATGATTCTGCAGTCCGAGTACGTGCTTGATTATCAGCTCTTTGATGACAAGGACTACATGGATATGACCGAGCGTGAAATCGGCAAGATTCGTACAGGTATCGTATGGGAATCCAGTGGCATCAGAGAGTGGCTTAACAGAGACTTCTTCCAGGAAGCATTTTCCAAGGAGGAGCAGGAGCGAATCATCGTAAAAGAAATAAGAACTCCGATTTCTACTTTTACGGACAAGACCACATACGACCGTGTATTCCTGCCGAGCGTTGAAGAAATGATCAACGGCTTCGACGAGCGTACGGGCGCAGTGAGAGCGAATAATTCTCTCAAACTTTTCGAAGAGCAGGCACCGTGCTACTTCTCGCAGTTTGCGGATGCCAAGAAAATCAATGAAAGCCTTCCGATGGGATATGGTTTAAGAACCCGAGGAACGGTTAACGAATATAACGGAACTTTCACTTACGGTGAAAGCTGCGACGGTCAGTCAATCCAGGCCGGAATGCTTAGGAACTGGAAACTTGACGTGCCAATGGGAATAAGGCCCGTCATCCTGGTTGATGTGACAGATATTTGTGAAGTTTAAGGGGATTAGAAAAGAAATGAGTACTTACGTTTTAAGTGATATTCACGGTCAATATGATGCTTTTATGAACATGTTAAAGCAGATCAATTTTTCCGACAATGATACGCTTTTCGTACTCGGGGACGCTATAGACAGAGGCCCGGACGGTATAAAAATTTTAAAGACCATCATGAAGATGGATAATGTAAAAATGTTTCTCGGCAATCATGAGCTTTTGATGATGGAAGCCTTAAGAAACGTCGAGGAATGCGAAAAAGAAGGCAGACAGGACACCGAAGAACTTGACCTCTGGTTAGATGAATGCAACGGCGGCCGTCAGACCTTCGAGGATTTTAAGAAATGCTCCGCCAAGAAAAAAGCGGAAATTCTTATATATCTTGACAACGCAATCGTGGCTAAAAAAGTCAAAATGGGCAAAAAGACATACTATCTTTGTCACGCATACGCCGTGAGCAAGAGATTTGACAACGAAGTCAAATACAACGAGCTTATCTACAGAGATGTATTCCAGGCCGTTTGGCAGAATATCTACGATGCGGGCTTTGCCAAGAAACTCAATGAAAAAATATTCCCGAACAAAAAATACATTTACGTTTTGGGACATATCTTTACTCAGCGTCTCGACAGTGTCGATGAACAGGGCAGGGGCATAGTTCTCGATGACAAGAACTTCCTTGACGGATACCATATCATGAACATCGACTGCGGTATGGCGCTTCGAAACAAATCGAGTCAGCTCGCCTGCCTGAGGCTTGATGACGAGAAAATCTTTTATGAGGCTTTAGATGTCGAAGATTAAACTGCACATAAGCAGGCAAATGATCTTAAGAATAATTTTGCTGGCCGTAATGGACATGATTTCGATTCTTGTCGTTACGGTTTTTGCTATTTATGTTCGCTATGATTTTTCCTTCAAGGATTTGCCTGAACACTTTTTAAAATCTACTATTTGGTTCATTCCGATTAACCTGGTTGTGACGATGATCAGCTTCGTGGCGTGGAACCTTTACACCTCCGTCTGGAGATACGCTTCCGCCACAGAACTCATCAACATTATCGGAGCTGTTACCACCGCCACCATCGGACAGGTTATTTGCAAATTCATTTTTAAATTACCGATTCCGAGATCATATCCTTTGATTTACCTGGTTGCGCTTTTGGCGATTACATCGATGATCAGGTTTTCTTATCGTGCACTTCGAATTCTTCGTGCGAAAAGAAGAATTCGCGAGAGCGGCAAAGAGCCCACAAGATGCATGGTTATCGGCGCAGGTTCGGCCGGTAACGAGATCATAAAAGAGATATCCACCACTCAGTACCTGACAATGAAGGTTTGCTGTATCGTCGATGACGGTCCTGGCTGCTGGGGCAAAAAGCTTCGTGGCGTTCCCATTGTAGGCGGCAGAGACGTAATCGTTCAGGCTGCGGCAGAATACAATATCGCAGAGATTATTATCGCAATTCCTTCGGCTAAGCCTAATGAGATAAAGGAAATTGTTAATATCTGCAAGGAAACAGGCTGTAAGCTTCGTATCCTTCCCGGTATGTATCAGCTTATTAACGGCGAAGTTCAGGCAGACATGTCAAAACTTCGTGACGTACAGATTGAAGACCTTTTAGGACGTGAGCCTGTATCAACCAACTTAGATGAAATCATGGGCTACGTTTCAGGCAGAGTCATTATGGTTACGGGCGGCGGCGGATCAATCGGTTCCGAGCTCTGCAGACAGATTGCAGGTCACAATCCCAAGCAGCTTGTTATCGTGGATATCTATGAAAACAATGCTTACGACATTCAGCAGGAACTTAAGAGAAAGTATCCTGAGCTTGACTTGGTTGTTCTTATCGCGTCCGTTCGTAATACTCTTAGAATGGATAAGATTTTCGAAGAATATAAGCCTGAAATCGTTTATCATGCGGCAGCTCACAAGCATGTTCCGCTCATGGAAGAAAGCCCCAATGAGGCTGTTAAGAACAACGTTTTAGGCACACTTAAAGTCGTTAAGGCGGCTGATAAATGGAAGGTTAAAAAGTTCGTACTTATTTCGACAGACAAGGCTGTTAACCCCACAAACGTAATGGGCGCAACCAAGCGTATCTGCGAAATGATAGTTCAGACATACAACGAGCGTTCCGAGACCGAGTTTGTTGCGGTAAGATTCGGAAATGTTTTAGGATCAAACGGTTCCGTTATTCCGCTCTTTAAAAAGCAGATTGAAGACGGCGGTCCCGTAACCGTTACACATCCTGAAATCATCAGATATTTTATGACAATTCCCGAAGCTGTTGCTCTGGTTTTACAGGCCGGCGCATATGCAAAGGGCGGCGAAATCTTCGTGCTCGATATGGGCGAACCGGTTAAGATTCTTGATCTGGCTGAAAACTTAATTAAGCTCTCCGGCCTTCGTGTCGGCGACGATATCGAGATAGTTTTCACCGGTCTTAGACCCGGCGAAAAGCTCTTCGAAGAGATGCTTATGGACGAGGAAGGCCTGACTGAAACCCGTAACAAGCGAATCCACATCGGTCATCCGATTAACTTCGATGAGAAGGTCTTTATGGAGCAGATTGAGGCTCTTAAGACATTCGTGGAAGGCGAGCCCGACATAGAAGAAATCAAAAAGAAAATCGCAGAGATAGTCCCGACATATAAGGCAGGTCAATGATAAAATTTTGATCACAGGCGACGCAAAGGGAAAGTAGTGTTGCACTTACCGTGCCGTGAAGCGAAGTAGCCTTGCAGACCCGTCGCATCCGCTAAGCTAAGCACTTATGCCGGAAACTACGGGCTAAATCGCTAAAAAGCCTAAAAAGCCCGTAAAAACAAGTTCCTTGCACCGGCAAACTACGGGCTAAACGCATAAAAACTCTAAAAAGCCCGTAAAATCAAGCTTCATGCACCGGCGAACTACGGGCTAAACGCATAAAAACTCTAAAAAGCCCGTAAAATCAAGCCTCATGCACCGGCAAACTACGGGCTAAATGCATAAAAACTCTAAAAAGCCCGTAAAAACAAGCTCCTTGCACCGGCAAACTACGGGCTAAAAGCATAAAAACCTAAAAAGCCCGTAAAATAAGTTCCTGTTACAGGAAAATTACGGGTGAAATCAAAGTAAACCGCATTACACCCGTAAAAAGTTGAATATGAGAAAAATTTTGATCACGGGTGCCGGAAGTTTTATTGGTACCTCCTTCGAAAACTACATAAAGAATCACGCAAATCATGATGCATATGAGATTAGTGTGATGGATACGCTGACTGGTAAGATTGTCAGTGATGATACTAACATTTCCGAAAGCAATGCAAACGCAGAAGAAACTGAAAATATCTGGAATTTCGCAGGATTTGATGTTGTTTTTCATGTGGCAGGCATAGCGCATGCTGATGTTGGAAAAGTCAGTGAAGAAGGCAAAGAGCTTTACAGAAAAGTAAATACCGAGCTTGCGATTGAAACGGCAAAAAAAGCAAAGGCAGCAGGCGTTGGGCAGTTTATTTTTATGAGCTCTGCGATTGTATACGGCGCCAGCTCTCCGATAGGAAAAGAAAAAATCATTAATAAAGACACAAAGCCCGAACCCGAGAACTTTTACGGCGAGAGCAAGCTGAATGCGGAAACAGGACTTCTTGAACTGGCGACTGATGATTTTAGGGTCGTTATTTTAAGACCTCCGATGATTTACGGACCGGGCTGCAAGGGCAATTATAATTCACTGAGGAAATTTGCTCTGAAATTTCCGGTATTTCCCAAAGTTGCCAATGAGCGTTCAATGCTTTACATAGATAACCTGTGCGAGTTCATCCGCCTAATGATCGACAATGATGAAAGAGGCATTTTCCATCCTGCGAACAAGGAACTTTCCAACACGTCAGAGATGGTAAAAATGATAGCTGAAGCCCACGGCAAAAAGAAAGCACTCATGGGCGGCCTGACATGGCTCTTAAAACTTTTAAGCCACTTCACAGGCCTTGTTAACAAAGCATTTGGTAATTTGACCTATGCAGAAGAATTGACGGAATATAAAGACGATTATCGCGTTTATTCGCTTGAGGAAAGTATCAGAATTACAGAGAAATAATGTCAAGAGTCAGCATAATTACGATATGCTTCAACAGTGAGGCAGTCATAAAAAAGACAATTGAATCGGTTTTGAATCAGACTTTCACGGATATTGAGTATCTGATTATAGATGGCGCAAGCAAGGATAAGACAGTCGAGATAGCGGAGTCTTACAAAGATGCATTTGCTGAAAAAGGTATCGACTACAAGATCTTTTCCGAGCCTGACAAAGGCATTTACGATGCCATGAACAAAGGTATCGCAAAAGCCACAGGAGAACTTGTCGGATTAATTAACTCGGGTGACTTTTATGAGCCCCAAATGGTGGAAACGGCCGTTAAAGCGTACGAAGAAAAGCCGTACGATATCTTTTATGCCGACATCAATTTAATCAAGGATAACGGCCAAATAATCGTTAAGAAAAGCAAGTACGACAAGCTTCCCACATCGCGTCACTGGAACCATCCGACGATGGTTGTAAGAAAAGCTTATTACGACGAGATCGGTACATATAAGTGCGTGGGAATTCATGATGATTTTGAGTTCTTTTTAAGAGCAAGAAAGAAGAACGCACGCATTACGATAAAGAACGTCACACTGGCGAATTTCATGACCGGCGGTGCGAGCAATCAAAAGAGTTTCAAGCAGTGCAAGAAGCGCTGTAAGGACCGTTACAAAGCCTACAGAGACAACGGCTACGGCATATGGTCGTGGTTCGAGTGCGTGGGCATTGAAATTGCGAAGTTTATTTTAAGCTAATAGGTAAAAAGTATGTTAATCGGCATCGACCTCCTCTGGGTGCGCCCCAGAATCTGCGGAGGAACCGAGTCCGCGACCAGAAATCTGATTAACGGATTCGGAATGTATGATGATAAAAATGAATATATGCTTTTCGTCGGCAAAGACACGGCCGAGACCTTCGAGGAATACAAAAAATATCCGAACATGAAGATCGAAATATGCGATACGGAGAGCCTTAAAAGAGTCAAGAGAATCGCGTGGGAAAACTCGAAACTCGACAAGCTTGCAAGAAGCTTAGGAGTGGACCTCATGTTTGTTCCCGTGTACTCAAAACCCAACAGCTTAAGCGTGGAAAAGGGCGGCATTCCTTACATCACGGTTATCCATGATTTGCAGGCGCTTCATTTTCCCGAATACTTCTCCAAATCGAAGATTATTTTTGCAAAAAGATCGTGGAAAAAAGCCTGCGCTGAGAGCAGAAAAGTCATCACGATATCGGAGTTTTGCAAAGAAGATATTATAAAAAATTATCCTTTTGCGAAGGATAAAACAACCGTTATTTACGATGCGGTAACCCTTGAAGAAAGAAAAGAAAGTTCTTTAGATGTTTTTGAGAAACTTAAGGAAAAATACGGCATCGAAAAGGACGGATATTTTTACACATTAAGTTCAATGCTTCCGCATAAAAACCTTGAAACTTTAATTAAAGCCATGAAGCTCTTAAAAGAAAAAGGTGATACAAAACTCGTTGTCAGCGGCGTAGGCGGAAACAAGGATAAGTTCAGTCAGTGCGTCAAAGAAGAGGGCGTGGAAGACCTTGTAATCGACACCGGATTTGTGTCCGACGAAGAGAGAGATTCACTCTATGAAAACTGCAGTCTCTTCCTTTTCCCGAGCATATTCGAGGGATTCGGAATGCCTCCCGTCGAAGCTATGATGAAGGGTGCGAGAGTACTTACCACCAGATGCGCCTGTCTCGAAGAAGTTACGCAGAAAAAAGCACTCTACGTCGATGACCCGAAGGATGCTTCAAATTGGGTTGAAAAGATTAATGAAGCACTTCTGCTTGAAAAGAAAAAATATACTTTCGAGCAGTACGATATAAAAAATATTACTTGCGAGTATTTAAAGGTTTTTAATCAGTATGAAAAAAACTCTTAAAGAGCTTTCGTGGAAAATTGCATTACTGGCGGGTGTAGTTGCTTTTACGGTATGGACCCTGCCTTTCTTAGGCTGTTACCAGCCTGTTTTTATCGTAGTATTTTCAGCACTGGTTTACTATCTTTACAGACAGATGATAATCGAGAAATCATTTAAAGAAAGCTGGGTTTTCCTGATATACTCGCTTCTTTTTTCCGTTGCATTTGTAATGGGCAAACAGGTTCATTTCGACTATATAAGAGGCAATATGTCCGAAAACTACATAGTTATCGGCAAGAAAGCCATTCTGACGGTCATTACGCTTTCGGCACTTCTTTTCCCTGTTTTTTCCAAACTTTCTGTTCTGATTTCCAAAGTGAAATTAAATAATCTTTCCGAAAAAAGAGTTCTTAAAAACCCTTTATTTTTCTTTATATCGTGGCTGATAATCCTTATCTGCTGGCTGCCTTATACCCTGTCATTTTACCCCGGTGGCGTAGTCGGAGACGGAGCAATGACCTTAAGATATTCGTTATCTCCCGGTGCCGTAATGCACAACCATTGGGTACTGCTTTATATAATGGTTTTACGATTCTTCCTCTGGCTCGGCAAACTGATAAGTGATGATATAAACGTCGGAGTATTCTTATATGCCGTCACACAGACCGTGCTTTTCTCAGGTGTCTGCGCATATGTTGCGTATAAATTAAGAGTAAAAGGGGCACATGCTTTGATTCAGTGGGGAACTGTAATTATGTATGCAATCTCCGGATTTTTCGCATCGTACGGCCTCGCGCTCTGGAAAGATACACTATTCTCGGCAGCGGTAGTTTTACTGACTTTGCTGCTTTGGGATCTTACAAAAAAAGAAAAAGTGACCGTCGGATTCTGCATTAAGTTCGGACTTTTAGGACTTTTTATGTGCTTTTGGAAAAACAACGGTCTTCATATCTTTCTGGCTGTTCTCATTATTGTGCTTATCGCCTTCAGAAAACAGGTATTGCGCCTGCTGATTCCGGGTGCGGCTGTTCTCGCCGTTACACTTATAATTCAGGGACCTGTTTATGATGCTTTCGGAGTGCAAAAGGACTCACTGAATGAATCTATGTCAGTTCCGATTCAGCAGATTGCTGCGGTAATAGGCGAGGGGAAAGAACTGACTGACTCTCAGAAGGAAGTACTGTATAGCGTTATTTCCGAGGAAGACTGGAAGAATAAATATGTGCCGTCATTAAGTGACGATCTTAAAAGAGTCGTAGACCAGGAATATTTAAATGACCACGTAAAAGATTTTCTCGTTGTATGGGTACAGCTTTTATTCCCGAATTTCAAAACCTACGTTAAGGCTTATATGATGCTTACATTAGGGTTCTGGCAGCCCGGAGTTTATATAGGCTACTATTATGATTATTTCGTTGGAATACAGGATATTCTTAACGATGGATATGTAAACAGAGATTTATTCTGTGAGCTGACCGGAAAATCGATTAACAACGAACTGTTATCTATGATAAAATTTATTCCGTCGGGAACCATTGTATGGATTATGTGGTATTCCTTCACATCGGTTCTTGCTCAGAAAGAAAAAAGAAGACAACTGATTGTTTTTGTACCTATGGCAGTCTGCTGGGCGGTTGTTATGCTTGCCTGTCCGATTGCTTATTCATACAGATATATTTTGATGATTGCGATTGCTTTACCGGTGGTTTTATACCTTCCGTTTCATAAAGACGCCGGTTTAAAGGAGATATAAATGCTGGTCGAAGAACAGGATGTAAAAGTATATGCGGATCTCTTTGATCATGTGAAGAAAACGCTTGAAGAAAACAGGCAGACTCTGAACTGTAACAAAACGGGATTTCTGTATTCTACAGGAACACCTCCGAAAGAAATTAATTACGATGAGCTAAAAGATCTGGATTCGGAGGCTTTTTTGTCATGTATTTTTTTAAAATGCTTTCAGAGACTTCCCTCCAAAGAAGAAAATGAAAAATGCTCAAAGATGAACAGAATTCAGCTTCTTAAATATGTTGCAAACAAGGCATCATATTCTATAAGAGGCGTACATATAACACATTGCGTATACAATCCTAGACCGGGCATAAGAGGAAGAGTTTTCAGCCTTGCGGCTAAGATAGTTTCTTCAGCAAAATTAAGAAAAATGGCCAAGAAAATGCCTAAAGGAATACAAAGTAAGATAAGGGGGACTTTCAGATGAGAAAAGTGTATCTGGATGTCTCAATGGTAATGATTGGTACCAGTTTTACAGGCATTCCGAGAGTATTGATGGAAATCGTAAAAAGACTTGCAGCGGATGATGAATTCGAACTTGTTTTCCTTGAATACGATCAGTTTTACGATTCTTTTAGGATTTTAAAAACAAAAGAGTTTATCGATTTCTGCAATACTAAAACCGACAACAGAAAATCCATCAGAAGCAGTGAGCACATTACTTTTTACAAAATAGAAAAAAACAGCATTTTCTTCGACTGCGATACAGCATGGAAGACCCGTGCCAGAAGAAGCTTTTTATATCCGATTTTAAAGCGCAGAGGCGTAAAAATTGTTCCGCTTATTTATGATATTATCAGCATCGATTATCCGCAGTTCTGTGATCATAGCGACGTATTGAGCTTCACGGATTACTTTGGCGCATCGTTATTATATGCAGATAAAATCGTCGTAACCAGTCAGGATACAAAGGATGCGATTCTTTTACACTGTGTGAACATGGATGTAAATATTCCCGAGATTGATATCATTCCTTTGGGCGGTGATTTTAAGAAAAAAGAAAACGCCGAGGAAAATGTCCAGAGCAGCATAAAAGATATAGTCTCAAAGGGTAAATATCTGCTCATGGTGGGAACAATAGAACCCAGAAAAAATCACGAGCTTTTGCTTAATGCATACCAGAGATATTTAAGATTTAAAATCAACTTTGTTTTCGCCGGATTTTCGGGACAGGGAATGGATGGTTTCTTTGAAAGACTGACTTCCGACCCTGACTATCAGAACGGTATATGGCATGTGGATAATGCGACGGATGACGATATCGATTATCTTTACAAAAATGCCTTTGCAATGGTTTTCCCGAGCTTCATCGAAGGCTATGGTCTGCCGATAATCGAAGCCTTTGTAAGAGAGGTTCCGGTAATTGCTTCGGATACAAATATCAACCGTGA
The DNA here is from genome assembly GCA_016284175.1 of Lachnospiraceae bacterium. Taxonomy (GTDB): domain Bacteria; phylum Bacillota; class Clostridia; order Lachnospirales; family Lachnospiraceae; genus UBA3766. The sequence goes on from JAEEOJ010000039.1 coordinate 35,880, forward strand.
AATTGCGGGCGACAGAGCATTGTTTTTCGATCAGAATAAGAGTGTGGAAATGGCAGATATTGTCAGTGACCTGCTGGATAATGAAGAGAAATACAAAGCCCTTTGCGAACGCGTAAAAGGATATGTTCCCAAGACCTGGGACGATACGGTCGCAGAACTTAAAAAGAGCCTTAAAGGTGTCGAAATTAATGAGTAAAAAAATAGCTTTCATCAATCAAAGATACGGAGTCGAAGTGCTTGGCGGTTCGGAAACATATACGAGGAAGACCGCAGAAGCACTTGCTTTGCGTGATGGATTTGATGTGGAAGTTTTAACCAGCAAGGCGCTTGATTTTAAGACCTGGGCGAATTACTACGAAAAGGATGTTGAAGTAATAAACGGTGTAACGGTTCGTCGTTTTAAAACAGCCAAAAACCGCGACAGATTCACTCAGCGCTCTCTTCAGATCCTAAAAAATGTATTCAGCATAAGCTCAATAGGACTTGAAGAAAAACGCCTGAAAGCCCGCGGACCGTACACTCCGGATTTAGTTGAATTCATAAAAGAACACAAAGACGAGTACGATGCTTTTATCTTCGTGACTTATATGTTTTATCCGACGTATTTCGGCGCCAGGGAAGTGTATGAAAAAGCCTTCTTTGTGCCGACGGCACATAACGAAGAGCCGATTTACATGGAGATTTACAAAGAACTCTTCAACAGTGTAAAAGGTATCATATATCTGACCGAAGAGGAAAAGAAATTTGTCAACAAACAGTTTAAAAACAGCAATGTCCCTTCCATCGTCAACGGAATGGGCATAGATATCCCTGACGAAGATAACTCAAAAGAGTTTTGCGAAAAGAACGGAATCGACGGCAAATACATTGTTTACTGCGGACGAATCGAGGAAAACAAGGGCGTTAAGATGCTTGTTGAATATGTGCAGAGATTCAATGCGGAACTTGGTGGAGAACCTGTGAAACTCGTTCTCACCGGCAAAGGCGGCATGAGCGTTCCCGATGATAAAAACATAAAATATCTCGGCTTTGTTTCTGACGAAGACAAGTTCTCCGCCATGAAGGGCTCAATGGCAATCTGCCTTCCTTCGCGATTTGAGAGTTTTTCAATTACGCTTCTCGAAGGGATGGCCTGTAAGAAGCCTGCGCTGGTTAACGCGAAAAGCGAGGTTCTCGACGGCCATATAAAGAAAAGCGGCGGCGGATTTTCATTTGGAAATTATGAGGAATTCAAGGAGTCGCTCACGAAACTTTTAGATGCTAAAACCAATGCTGAACTTGGTATAAAAGCAGCGGAGTACGTAAGAGAAAATTACTCTAAAGAAGCGGTTATCTCAAGACTGGCGGAGTTCGTTGTCAAATAATGACACCAGGACGCGTGTGTAAGTATATAAAAAAATACATAAAATTATTGTGCAATATCACAATAATAATAAAAACACATTGTTAAATATTTACAAAGTGTAGCCGAAATGGTAATATCATTTCAGGTGTTACCAAAACGGTAGGCGGTTGCCCTCCATATTTTTGCGGAGGGTTCTCACTCTCCAGCCCGAAAGGAAAGGAGGGGGATGCTAATGTTTGTAACTCTAGAGGATTTAATACAATTGTTAATAATGCTCATTGCATTTGCTACATTGTTGATTATAATTTTCAAAGAGATAAACAAAAAATAAACCCGTCCCAGCCCGACGGGTTTATTAAGGTTTATCCTTAAAACTCAGGGCAACCGTCTCCGGTAGCACCTCTTTAATTTGATTATAATAAATAACAACATAATGTCAAGGCGTCCGGATGTAGAAAACAGGGGCCGAAATTTGACACAATAGATACGGAGCCGGGCACGCTTCGCGAGCCGGGCACCTTACACTGAATACACAGGAGGATGAAATCATGAATATTTACGGAGTAATTATGGCAGGCGGCGGCGGAACAAGATTCTGGCCCCTTTCAAGAAAAGAGACACCCAAGCAGCTTCTTAACCTTACGGGAAAAGAACTGATGGTTAACGAGGCAGTCGACAGACTTGCTTTCGTGGCAGATAAGAGCAATATCTTTATCGTAACCAATGTTACACAGGTTCCTTCAATGCTTGAAGCCACAAAGGAAAGACTTAAAAGCGACCATATTTTATCTGAGCCTTCAGCCAGAAATACAGCAGCATGCATCGGTTATGCGGCTATGGAAATTTTAAGAAAATACGGCGACGGCGTAATGATTATCACTCCTGCAGACCATTACATTAAGGACGAAGCAGGCTTTGTAAGAATCTTAAACGAAGCAGTAAGAACTGCAGAGAATACCGGCAAACTGATCACCATCGGTATCAATCCCACATTCCCTTCTTCAGGCTTCGGTTATATAAGATATGACAAGAACGAAACCGGTGATGCAAAGTCCGTAATCGAGTTTAAGGAAAAACCCGATGAAGAGACTGCAAAAGAATATGTTGCTTCAGGCGAATATGCTTGGAACAGCGGTATGTTTGCATGGAAAGCAAGCGTTATTCTTGATAAGTTTAAAGAATACATTCCCGACATTTACGCGGACCTTGAAAAGATTGGCGATGCAATGAATACAGACAACGAAAAGGCTGTAATCGAGGAAGTTTATCCTAACATCAGAAAGATTTCCGTAGACTATGCAGTAATGGAAAAAGCCGCTGCAACAGGCGATGTGTTGGTAGTTCCTGGCGAGATGGGCTGGAACGATGTCGGAAGCTTCGACATGATGGAAGTTTTACGAGATAAGGATGAAAACGGCAATATTCTCGAAGGCGATGTAGTTGCTGTAGACTGCAAGGATTCCATCATTCTTTCTTCAGGCAAGACATTAACCGCAGTTGATGTGGAAGGCCTCGTAATCGTTGAAACAAAGGACGCCATCATGGTTTGTCCTAAGGAAAAAGCACAGAGTGTTAAAAAGATTGTAGAAACACTTAAAGCACAGGGAAGAAACGAGTTATTATAATGGGTTTTAAGGAAACGACGAAAAAGTTAATACCTCAAAAACTCCTTTTAAAAAGGGCACTTATGCTCTATCGTCACAGGGTTAATACTGTGCTTAAAAACAGAGTCATAAAGCCCTATAATCCTTCTTTGTTTCCAAAGGGAGTAAACTTAATCGGACCTTTTAAGGCGCAGATAGGCTTAGGACAAAGCTGCAGGCTTTTAGCCAACGCCATAAAAGAATCGGATATCGATTACACCTTTGAAAACTTTGATCTTATCGGAACCGTTCAAAACGGCGATTCGACATTTGACGGAGAGTTCGTAAAAGAGACTCCTTACGGAATAAACATCATTCATATGGAGCCTACGGAGCTTATGCTTCGCTGTGTAGAATTCGACGAAAACTTATGGAACGAGAGATACAATATCGCATTCTGGCTCTGGGAACTCGAAGAATTTCCTAACGAATGGACTCCTGCGATAAATCTTGTGGATGAGATCTGGACCCCTTCGGAATTTGCGAGCGAAAGTATCAGAAAAGTGACCGACAAGCCGGTAGTCACGATTCCCTACAATGTTACCGCCGAGACCGATGCAAAATACGACAGAAAGTATTTCAATCTTCCCGATGACAAGTTCCTTTTCTTAGTCATGTTTGATGCAAACTCAACGATGATGAGAAAGAATCCGCTTGGTGCGATAGAAGCCTTTAAAAAGGCATTTTTGCTTGAAGATGATTCAGTTGGAATAGTTATAAAAACCAACAATGCGGAAGAGAAAAAACTCGAACCGGTTAAGAAACTGCTCGAAGGTTACAAAAACGTTTATTTTATCACCGATATTTTAGAGAAAAAGGCAGTCAACAGCCTGATAGCAGATGTGGATGTCTTCGTATCCTTACATCGTGCGGAAGGCTTCGGACTTGTAATGGCGGAAGCCATGCTAAACGGTACTGTCTGCATTGCGACAAACTGGTCGTCCAATACCGAGTTTATGAACAAAGATATCGCATGCATGGTGAATTATTCGTTCATCACACTTGAAAAAGACATGTCTCCGTACAGAAAAGGCGCCAAGTGGGCAGATGCGAACACGGACGAGGCAGCAGAGTATATGAAGAGGCTTTGCACGGACAAAGAGTTTTATGATAATATGTCTGTGAAAGCCAAAGCATACATAGAAGATAAATTAAGCATGGAGAGCGTAAAAAATCTTCTTGAAAAAAGAATCAGTGAAATTAAGTAATAATCCGGTGTCCGGCTCACAAAAAAGTGTCGGACACCGTTGATTGTTTTATGGTGAAAAATCAGGGCTAATTTTTGACAAAAGGCCCGATTTAAGATAAAATTATAATGTTATGGTCTGTGCATTTTTACGGACAAAACAAACATTTTAGAGTATATTTCGGAGTGACGGACAAGTGATAAAACGTATTAAAGAAATATATGCATATCGGACTATGATATACAGTCTCGTTAAAAGGGATTTGAAAGGCCGTTATAAGGGCTCGGTACTGGGCTTTTTGTGGACTTTTATAAATCCCTTGTTTCAGTTATTGATATATACATTTGTATTTTCCATCGTTTTGCACAGCGACGTAAAAGACTATTATATGTTTCTTTTTGTTGCCCTCATACCATGGATTTTCTTTTCTACTTCACTGGCAGGCGGTTCAACCTGTATCACCGGTCAGAAAAATATGGTGCAGAAGATATACTTCCCGAGAGAAGTTTTGCCAATTTCTTTTGTGACAAGTCAGTTTGTAAACATGCTGCTTAGTTTCATAGTAATCTTTGCGGTTATGCTTATTGCGCGTTACAAATTCAATCCTCTGGCGCTTCTTTGCTTAATTCCCGTTATGCTGACGGAATATATACTGGCACTCGGATTTACGTTTATTTTATCTGCAGTAACGGTTTATTTCCAGGATATGCAGTTTATCATGGGAATCATTACGATGGCATGGCAGTTTCTTTCACCCATTATGTATTCGCAGGAACGTGTGCCCGCTGAGTTTCGTGCAATATACATGTATGTAAATCCCATGGCACCAATCATCATTGCATACAGGGACATTCTGTATTACGGAAAGGTTCCCGAACTTGCAACTCTTTTATCAGCTCTGCTAATGGGTATTTTGTTATTCGCAATAGGATGGTTCACGTTTGACAAAATGCAGAGACACTTTGTGGAGGAGATGTAATGAAACCTGAAAATGCAATCGAAGTCCACAATATAACAAAGAAATTCAAGGTTTATCTTGATAAAGGCCACACCCTTAAGGAAAGAACGCTGTTTTCAAAGAGACGTAAATTCGAAAACAGAGAAGTACTTAAAGGTGTCAGTTTTGAAGTTAAAAAAGGCGAGGCAATCGGTCTTATCGGTCACAACGGATGCGGTAAAAGTACCACGTTAAAGATGCTCACCAAAATCATGTATCCCGACAGCGGTACCATCGAAATGAACGGCAGAGTATCGAGTCTTATCGAACTTGGTGCAGGCTTCCATCCCGACATGAGCGGTCGTGAGAACATTTACATCAATGCTTCAATTTTCGGCCTTACCAAAAAAGAGATCGAAGACAGAATAGATGATATTATCGAGTTTTCGGAACTCGAAGACTTCATCGACAACCCTGTCAGAACATATTCTTCAGGTATGTACATGCGTCTGGCATTTGCCGTGGCAATCAACGTGGATGCGGATATTCTTTTAATCGACGAAATCCTCGCGGTAGGCGACGTGGCTTTCCAGGCTAAATGCTTTAACAGACTTCGTCAGATTAAGTCCGAAGGCACAACAATTGTTATTGTTTCACATTCCTTAAGCCAGCTCGAACTTATCTGCGACAGAAGTATCTGGATTCACGAAGGCATCATAAAAGAAGAGGGCGCTCCTTTTGATGTTCATCCGAAGTACATGAGTTTTATGGCCAACAATACTCTTTCAAAGGCCAAGGACAAGCAGGATAAGAAGAAAGAAGAAAGCAAGGCTGAAGAGGCAAATACCGAGGCAGCAGAAAATACAGAAGAAACAAAGAAACCCGAAGACAGCAACAGATGGGGCTCAAAGGAAATCATTATGAGCTCTGTAACAGTTACGGATGAAAAGGGTGAGGAAAGAGATACGTTCCTAAATACCGAGCAGATTCAGATTCATATCGGTTATGAAAACCCGGGTAAGATTGATAACTCAGTTGTCGGCGTGGCAATTTACCGAGACGATAAAGTACATATTTACGGCACCAATACCCTTATCGATATGTCAAAGACACTTCCCTTAAAGGATAAAGGTACCATTACGCTTGTATTTGACAAAATTCCCGTCAATGCGGGCAATTACATTTTTGACCTGGCTTTCCACAAGCCTGACGGATTTAATTATGATTTCTGGAGAGATGTTTTCAGACTGAAAATCAACAACGTCAAAGGCGAAGCCGGAACGGTAAGCATTGAGCACTCATGGAAGAGTGATACCGATTAATAATATTATTACGGGAAAAAAGATGACAGATAAAGAAAGAACAATTTATTCAAAACTGTATGATATAACATCGGAGAACCTTCAAAAAGCTGGCGGAAATATGAGCTGCACACCCAAAGAGATTCTGATGGCTTCGCTTGAATTAAAGCCTGATGCTGCAGACTTTTCGCTCGTGTACGATATTCCCAGAGATATGCTTGTCCATGCGTTATTCTATATAACATTCAGAAGATGGCCTGCAGACGATGAGATTGAAAAACTCGATGACAAATCTTTAAATGATTTGAAGTTCAAAAGAGAAACCTTTAAATCTGTTTATGAATCAACTGAAAGACGTATAAGAAAGGGTGTAGTAAATAATTACATTGATCATACCAACGAATACGTTTATTCGACAGGAAAATTCAAACGCAGAGTCAGAATTACAATGACAAAGATAAAAGCGAAGATTCCGCTTAAGTGGAAGATGGCCGTAAAAGGTTTTTTGAATAAATTACTCGGACGGGGATAACTATGCAGACAATATTTGTCGATGTTACGAACCTCACCAAAGTGGATTTCCTTACAGGCATTCAGAGAGTGGTCGGAAATATATCGCTCGAGATGTATAAGAAAATTCCCGAAAAGCTGACATTCATTTCTTTTAACGAAAATATAAGCCGCTTTGAGGTTCTTGATTCGGACAATTTCATAAAATACATAAAAGGCGGAGAAAAGGAAAGAAGTCGTATCTTCTCGGGCAAATCCATTATGCCCTGCGACATGAAACCCGGCGATATTTTCTTTGAACTTGATGCGGTTTGGAATATCTCTCTAAAGAGCAGTGTTCTTCTTCCCGCACTTAAGCATCAGGGCGTAAAAATCGTTGTATACGTATACGACATTCTGCCGATAAATTTCCCGCAGTTTACACACTTTAACACGCGATTCAGTTTTATCAACTATATAGGCTCATACCTTCTTTATGCGGATGCGGTTATCGCTTCGGCGCAGAGTACTCTGGATTCAATCAACGAACTTTCCGACAAGCTCGGACTTCCCAAAAGAGCCGGATTTGTATCGTGGCTCGGATCTGATTTCGGCGGTAAGAAAGAAACCGATACCGCAAATATTCCAAAGGAAGTTGTGGAAGCGGCAAAAGGCAAATATGTTCTTACTGTCGGCACAATAGAGCCGAGAAAAAATCACGCATTCCTTTTAGACGCATTTGATGCGGGTCTTTTTGACAAGGATGTAAAACTCATTTTTGCCGGTAAAATCGGCTGGAACATCGATGAACTGCAAAAGAGAATGGAAGAACATCCCGAGAACGGAAAAAGATTTTTCCATTTCGTCGGACTCGATGATAATGCGATAGATTATCTTTACTCGAATGCATATCTGGTTGCGTTTGCCACATACGCAGAGGGCTTCGGTCTTCCGATAATTGAGAGCCTTCAGAGAGGCACTCCCGTACTTGCGACAGACATTCCTGTTTTAAGAGAAGTCGGCAAAGATTACTGCAAGTATTTTAAGTTAAACGACGTAAAAGATTTTACGGATAAGCTTACAAATCTGATGGAAAATCCCGCAGAGTACGACAGGCTTAAAGAAGAGATAAAATCTTTTAAACCTTTTACGTGGGAAGAGACTGCCGCGAAAGTTATAGATGCTTTATCGACATTAAAATTCACGGAGCGTAAATCCAAAAAAGATGTCAGACAGATGGTTATTCTTACTGCCAGGGTGGATGATATCAAACGAACGATTCCGTACATCGAAGCATACATGCCTTTCATCGAAAAAATCCTTCTCTGCTGTCCCGACAAAGTGGCTGACGATATGAAAGCCATTGAGACTAAGAGAATTAAAATCGATACGCTTACGGACGGCGAAATTCTGAAAGGCAGACCTTTGCCTGAAGACCACGGCACAAGAAACTTCTTCCTTCGCTGCCTGGCAATGCAGAGCGATAAGCTCGATGAAGTTTTCATCATGAGCGATGACGATTACAGACCTTTAAAAGAGATAGATAAAAAAGTATTCTTAGAAGACGATTCCTACGTGGCTTACTACTGCAACGATCTTAACGAATGGAAGGGCGTTGTGGGCGGTATGACATCGTACGATTATTACATTTTCAGAACCAGAGAATTCGTCAACGAAAACCGCTATCCCGGATATCAGTATTCAAGCCATATGCCTCAGATTATCGAAAAGGATATTTACCTTGAAATGATCAATGAGCACAAAGGCATAGAGATGACGGGCCTTGACGAATGGAGCAGCTATTTTAACTATGCGCAGGCAAAATACCCTGATTTGATCAGATCCAAGCCTTACATAGTAATGTGCTGGCCCGGACTTCGAACGGACTGGAAAATGTTTGTAAAACCCACCGAATACCTGTTTGAAAATCATTACGATTTTCTTTACAGGGACGGAAGAATATTCGACGGAATGAGTGAGGAGTATTCCGAAAATACCGACGCAGAAAATGCTATTAAAATCGAGAAAGTCACCAAAAGCATCGACGAATATTTTGAGTGGAAAAACAAAGTACAGAAATATTACGACAAAGTAAAAAAAGACAAACTTGAAATTCCTTCTTTTATCATTTACATCGAAGAAGGCGAAATAGTGCTCGGAGCGCCCGAAACGCTTGAACTTCCCGTATGCTCGACAGTACATCTTCCTATAACCTTTAAGGGAAACAAAGAAGGGCTTAAGATGCAGTTATGCATTATATCCGATAAGGGGACCGTGGTTTCCATGCCTGAAATCAAACTTGAGTTAAAAGACCTTGAAATTGTTAACAACAGATTTGATGCCACGCTTGTATGCGGACAGCCCGGAACGAAAAAGGGCGGATACGCACTTATATTCAGAGTGGATGACGGCAAAAACACGATAGAAAGACAGACTTCACTGAAACTGGTTTAATCAGATCCTGCAGGGGGAAAAGGAGAAAAAGTATGGAGGCGAATCTTGACGCCCAAATCAAATTATCCGGACTTAAATCTTTAAGCGAAAAAGATGTCGAAGTAAGAGGGGATTACGACGACAAATTTTTGACGTTGTACGGGGACATCCTGAAAGAAGCGGAAGACATTAAAACAAAATCCGCCGGTGCACCCGTTGTCGGAATGGTAAGGAAAAAAGAGAATAACAAAAAGAGAATTGTTCTCGTTGAAAGTATTCTTTCGGACAATGACGAAACGTTCTTAAGAAATGTGTATGTCAAAGTTCTCGGAAGAGAGCCCGACAGAGCGGGTTACGACAATTTCATTGCGAAACTTAAGGAAGACAAGAATTTCGACAGGGAACAGCTTATTTACAATTTCTGGAATTCCGATGAAGGTCAGCGAAGAAATATCGAAGTCATAGGCTTCCATAAAGTGTATATGGACGAACTGCTTTCCCACGACGGAATGGATTTTGTAGAGCATGCTTTTTTGGGACTGCTGGCAAGAAAACCGGATAAAACCGATGCACAGAATTATTATAATGCGATTTACAAGCAGGGCAAATCCAAAGAAGAGATAATCAGAATCATCAAAGATTCTCCCGAATGCAAGAACAGAAAAGTCGAAGTAGTCGGTTTTGAAAAGGCTTACAAGAGCCGTAAGAGAAAAGAAAAAATTATCTCCACTCCCGTACTTGGAAATGCGGTAGTTGCCTGCTGGAATATCTTCCACATAAACAGAAGATTAACCGACATCAATTCAAGTATTTCGGATCTTAACAGAAGAACGAACAGTAATTATTCCGAAATTAAAGAAGAACTGGATGAAGCCAGAAACACCATAAAAGATTTAAGAAAAGAACTTGTGATATCCGAGTCCAGAATTCGTGAACGTGAAGAAGAAATTCTCAAGCTTGCCGATACGATAAAGCGTCTTAATAACCTTGAAGTAGACGTGGATTATCTTGAAAGACTAAACAACCTTTTAAGCGGCCGAATGACTGTCTGGGGTTCGAAGGACAGACTTGATATTTCTCCCAAGGCTTCGGTTTATACATGCTTCTTTAATACCAATTCGGGCTGTATAACCGTCGGAGATTATACATTTGCAGGTTCCAATGTCAGCATCCTTGCAGGAAGCCATGACAAGAATCTTAAAGGACTTGCAAGAAGAGACGCCGATGAAAAAGAAGGCTGCGATATAGTTATCGGAAAAGGCGTATGGCTCGGTTCGAATTCTACGATATTAGGCCCTGCGGAAATCGGAGACAATGCGGTAATAGCAGCGGGAGCGGTAGTTGTTCCCGGAACAAAAGTTCCTGCGAATACAGTATACGGCGGAGTACCTGCAAAACAGATCGGACAGGAGCTTTCGTTTGATGATGAATATTCGGAGAGCATCATAAAAGCCCTCGGAAGAAAAGGCGGAATCCTTTTCACCGAAGGATGGTCGGAAAATACTGTCTTTTCTTTTAGGAGCGATAAAGAATTAGGACATTACCTGCTTGAGCCTGTCGGAAAGGTATTGCTTAAAGCGGGCGATTATACTTTGAAATACGCATATAACAATGACGAACTGACAACCCTTTATATCGATGACGGCGAAGAAAAAAGCGAATTCATTCTTCGTGAAAAAGAGGGCGAAATCAAGTTTGCCGTAAAGCCTGCAGGTGACAATGATTTTGACTGCAGATATATAAGCTTTTCGGTTAAAACGGATGATGAACATTTTAACAACAACGGACTGGTTATTTGCATAGAATAACGGATTTAAGTTTAGCGGAGAACACAAATGGTTTTTATTCAGATGCATCAGACTGTAACAAATCATGATGCCATAGGAAACGATATTGAACTGATAGGCAGAATTCTTGGTGAAAACCACGAAAGTTATGTCTATTCTCAAAACAAATTGAATAAAAGCGTGGAATACATTGATGAAGACAAATTCAATGAATACGCGCAGGATGAAAACAATGTAATCATCTATCATCACAGTGTGTTCTGGGAAGAAGGTTTTGAAAAGGTTAAGGCTGCGAAAGCCAGGGTAGTATTCCGCTATCATAACATAACACCGGAGAAATTCTTTGAACCCTACAGCAATCCTTATTATCTTCAGTGTGCCAACGGCAGAAAACAGACACTTGAGTTCATAAAAGAAAAGCCCGATTCATACTGGTTCTGCGATTCGACCTTCAATTCGTATGATTTGGTCGGACTGCCCAAAGAAAAAATCAGTATCTGCGCTCCTTTTAACAAGCTTGAGGAGTGGGGCAAGGTTATACCCAACGAGGAACTTTTAAAAGAACTCGTGGAAGATAAAGTAAGAAATATTCTTTTTGTCGGAAGAGTGGTTCCGAACAAGGGTCATTTAATGCTCCTTGATATTCTTAACTGCTACCGTAATCACTACGGCGACAATATCAAACTCAGAATTATAGGCAAGTTTTTCGATGAAATCGAAGAATACAATGAGTTAGTAAGAAACAAAATCGAAGAGTACGAACTGGGTGACAATATTGAGTTTATCGGAGAGGTAAACGACAGTACTCTTATGACTTATTATCTCGGCAGTGATGTAATGCTTGTTTGCAGCGAACATGAAGGCTTCTGTGTGCCTGTTGTTGAGGCACAGTACTTCGGACTCCCCATCGTGGCCTTGAGCGAATGTGCGGTTCCCGAAACCATCGGAAGCAATCAGGTTCTGCTTTCAAGAAATATATATGAATACGCAGCCGCTATTAAAGTAATCTGCGAAAATGCAGATTACAAAAAATATCTCGAGCAGGCCGGAAGAAACAATTACGAGAATCGATTCAGCTTCGAAAAAATCAAAGGCATTTTTACGAGCGAATTGGAAAAAATGATTGAGGTAAAATTATGAGAATAGCTATTGCAACAGTGCAGGTTCCTTTTATCACGGGCGGAGCGGAAATACTCTGCGACATGTTAAAAGATGAACTCAAAAAACGCGGCCATAAGGTCGAACTGGTTACCATTCCTTTTAAGTGGTATCCCACAGAACAGCTCATCAATTCAATGATGATGGGCAGAATGATTGATTTAAGCGAAACCAACGGCGAGAAAATTGACAAGGTTATCGCCGTAAAATTCCCTGCATATTATTTAAAGCATGACAATAAGGTCATGTGGCTTATGCATCAGCACAGACAGGCTTACGATCTCTGGGGAACTCCCTACGGTGATTTGCAGCACAAGCCTAACGGCGAAGAAATCAGGGACTACATAAGAAGCTGCGACAACAAGTATATCAGAGAATACGAAAAGATTTTCACGATAGCGCAGACAACGTCCAACAGATTAAAAGAATACAACGGAATTGATTCGGTTACTTTGTATCATCCTCCTTTGAATTACGAGAAACTTCACTGTGAGAGCTACGGTGATTATTTCTTTTATGCGAGCAGAATTGATCAGATTAAACGTCAGAGACTGCTGGTTGAAGCGGCCAAGTATATTAAAACCGATGCAAAGGTTATTATTGCGGGTTCCGGCAGCAAGTCGGAGCTTGATTACATTGACGGATTAATCAGGGAAAACCATCTTGAAAACAAAGTAACGATGGCAGGATTTATCTCGGAAGAAGACAAGATAAATTATTACGCAAACTGCCTCGGCGTTTATTTTGGCGCATATAACGAAGATTACGGATATATTACGCTTGAAGGCTTCTTCTCCGAAAAGCCTGTTATTGTTCACAAAGATGCAGGAGGACCTCTGGAGTTCGTTGAAGACGGCGTAAACGGATATGTAATTGACAGCGACGCAAAACTTATCGCAGAAAAAATAGATTATCTTTACAATCACAAAGAGGAAGCAAAGAAGCTCGGACAAAACGGAAAGAAATCTCTGATTGAAAAGAATATCAACTGGGATTACGTAATAGAGCAGCTTTTGTCATAAGAGGAAATTTTAATGGGAAACAAACCTAAACTTTTATATGCCAGCCCTTTTCCTCCCTTGAAGAGCGGTATCTCGGATTATTCGGTAGCTCTGGTAAAAGCGCTGGAAAAAGAATTTGATATAACACTTTACACGGATAATTACGAAGTGACCGATGAGGCCTTAAAAAATTATCCGAAATTAAAATACTGGGTGGATGATATTGATTTTGATTCGTTTGATTACAGAATCTACAATATCGGCAATCATCCCGGTTTTCATTCGTATATTTACGATGCGGCAATAACACATCCCGGACTGATTATAATGCATGATTTCATGCTTTATTTTCTGTTTGTCGGTTATTATTTAAAAAAAGACGATCTTTATTCCCAGACATATCACAAAGAGGGCCTGAATGGATTTCTTGAAATCAAACGTGCGGTGAAAAGCCACGGAGCGGATCTTCTTGAGCAGAAGGAAATGGCTCCGACACTGGCTTTTAACAGGGAACTGATTTCGTCCGGCAACAAAATAATGGTTCATTCCGAATACTCCAAGAACAGAATTCTTGAGACGGGTCTCATAAAAGAAGAGAATATCAGGAAAATCAACCATTTGTCGCTGATGAGCGAAAACGAAACATTCCTTGAAAAAGAAAGACTTTTTGCAAAATACAATATTCCGACGGATGCTTTTATAGTGGCTTCATTCGGATATATCGCGGAGACAAAACTTAACCGTGAAGTCTGCGAAGCGGTGAAAAAACTTGCGGCTTCGGGCGTAGGTAAAATCTGCTATGTAATGGCGGGCGACGGAGAATATGTTGACGATGAACTTCAGAGAGGTCTTGTAATCAAAACAGGTTATACAAATCTTGATGAGTTTAACAGTTTTATCAAACATTCGGACATTATAGTTAATTTGAGAAACCCTTCCATGGGCGAGACTTCCGGTGCAATGATAAGAATTCTTCAGACCGGAAAAGTCTGCATTACCAACAGCGGCGGATGGTTTTCCGAACTGCCTAATGACTGCGTGGTAAAGATTGGGCTTGATAATGTGGTGGATAATCTTTCGGAAACGATTAAAGACTTCATCGAGCATCCCGAGAAGAAGACTGAAATGGAAAAGAACGCCACGGATTATATTAAAAGGGAATACAGTCCCGAGGTTATAGTCGAAAAGATAAAAGAATTCATTTAGGTGTCAGTTAAGCATATATGGATAATAATTCTCCGAAAAAGGAAAACAAAAAAAGAATAAGCTTAAATAAGTCGGATATTATCGTATATGCGATAGTCGGAGCACTTTCCGCACTAGCCTTTATTTCGATATACGGAGTAAAGGTAATCAATCCCGGATATGTCGACTGGCTTTTGTCAGGCGGAGACATTTCGCAGCATTACCTCGGATGGGTGGCATACAGATTCGGAGCATGGAAGTTTCCCATAGGCTTTTTTGATACTTTGTCTTATCCGAATAATGCCAGCATTATTTTTACGGATTCGATTCCCATAGTTGCATTTTTCTTTAAGATTTTATCGCCTATTCTCCCCAAAACCTTTCAGTATTTCGGTTTATGGGGCGTTTTGTGCTTTATACTGCAGGGAATTTTATCTGCCAGAATCATTAAGAATTTTACGAAAAATAAAGTCGCAATAATCATCTTCGGTGTTATTTTTGCTTTTACACCGGTAATGATAAGAAGAATGTTCGCACATACGGCTCTGGCCGGACAGTGGCTTCTTTTTATACCGCTTGAGATACTGTTTGCTCCCGAAAAATATAAAGACAATAAAAAGATTTATATTCTGATTGGATTAACAGGACTGCTTTCAGGCTCCGTTCACATGTATTACCTTCTAATGAACGGTATGATTCTGGCCGGTATATGCCTTTATGATCTTCTGGCAAACAAAAGAATAGTCAGAAGCATTATTCTTTTAGGAGAGTTTCTTTTAACCGGAGCCGGAGCCACGGCTTTATTCGGAGGATTCGGTTCGAATATGAAGGCACAGATCTGGGGCCTCGGATATTTCAGTTTTAACCTGAATTCGTTCTTTAATCCCATGGGCTGGTCGAGAATTTTCAAGGACCTTAAGATGTATTCCCCGGGACAGGCCGAAGGCTTTGCATTTATAGGCGCAGGTTTTATATTACTGCTTGCCTTTGCGATAGTGATGTTTTTCGTTTCGGGCAAGCCTTTTGAAAAGGTTAAGAAATACAGATTTCATATTATTGCGATTGCATTTGTATGCCTGTGCACTCTGATTGTTTCCCTGTCTCCGACGGTTACAATCGGCGAAAAAGTTCTCTTGGATCTGCATCTTCCCGCGAAGATATTTGATTTATGGTCGGTGTTCAGATCTTCGGGCAGACTCTGCTGGAATGTGGTTTATATCATCATGTTTTTAGCCGGAATAGTTGCCGTAAAATGCACGAAGAAACAGTATCTGCTTATCGCAGCGCTTGTGATTATGTCCGCTCTTCAGATTTTTGACATGAGCAAGGTGTACAAGGCAAAGTTCAAAGAGTTTAATAAAAAAAGAACCTATGTGTCCACACTGACGGAGGATATCTGGGATGCTGTCGGAAGCGACGATGAAATAAAATATGTCGTATACGGCTATGTGCTTCCGGACACTGATGACAGAACATTTCTCTTTGATTTAACCGACTGGGGCTTAAATAACGGAAAGACTTTAAACAATTATTATTTTGCCCGTTCGATTGAAGAAGAAGCGGCGGTTGTAAGAAACAGCACACTTGCTTCACCCGACAAAGAACACATGTTTATATTTGACAAACAGACTCTGCCAGAGAGCGGTGAATACAACCTGCATTATTACGAAACCGACGGCTGCGTGATAGGGTATGTTAACGAAATACCCGGTTTTGAGGAAGCGGATATTTCGGAATTAAAAAGTATTTATGAGATAGAAAATGCCGAATAGTCTTTTGATTACAATTTTCATAATTTCGATATTGGGAAGTGCTTTTGCATTTGCTTTTATTTTTTCGAAATTTAATGAGAATATATCTGTTATAAAATCTTTGGTATTTGGTGTTGTCGGATATTTTTTTATATATATTCTGACATCTGCGGCTCTTTTCACATTTGACTATTTTTCAATATCCAAAGCTGTTGTCTTTAGTCTGGCAACTGTTCTGGTTATACTTTCAATTTCCGTTATTGCTTCAAAAAAATTAAAGAAAATCAGGTTCGAAAAAAAAGAATTAATAACAGTTCTTGTTATTGTTCTTTTTTCTTTTTTGATTACAGGAAGCAAGTTCGGATTTTTCGGGATGGGTCAGGATCAGGGAGTGTACCAGACCAAAGCCATAGAATTAATCTATGAAAACAATTCGAATGTACTTAATTTCGATTATGCACTAAAGGCTTTAAATGAACCGTCGGATTACAAATATTTCCGAGATAAAGTGAAATTACTCCAGGGTTATTATCTTGTGGGGCAGACAGAACCGTTTTATGCGGATGACAATGCTGGCGGAGAAACGGGGCTTGAAGGAATATATCACGGCTTGCCGACATGGCCTGCCATACTGGCACTTTTCGGAAGGATGTTCGGTGTATCCCATATGCAGGATTGTCAGACGGTATTTTTCATATGTTTCCTGATGCTGACATTCTATATACTGGAGAATTTCAGAATTAAAATACTCTATGAAGCCATAGCTTTGTCTATTCTTGGAACCACGCCATTGATGGTATGGGTATCCAAATCGGCACTGACCGAAATGTTTCTTGCTGTAATTATGGCTTTCTTTGTGTATCTTTTGTGCAACGAAAAAAGAGATGCTGCATTATTCTTATGGGTTCCGGTGGCTGTATTCTCGTTTTATCATGTTTCAGCATATACTTTGATGCCTCTGTTTGTGATTTGCGGATTGCTGAATGAACTGCGGGATAAAAGAAAGAGAGCTGTATTTGCCACACTTTTGATGTTACCCGTATATCTTGCGGGATTTCTGTTCTCAATCAGAATGGCATCTTTATATACGATACACAATTATCTGCAGCCGTTAAGAAGGCTGTCAAAAAATGTTCTGGATAAACTGTCAGGAGATAACGAACTGACATTAGCTGTTATTATAGCAGTTTCTGCTTGTTTCCTATCAGTGCTTATTATTTCGCTGCTGTTTAAAATCTCAGCAATTAAGAAACTCATTGAAAAAGCAAAGAGCAATAGAGGATTAATTATAAAGATCGTTTCGCTGATTGTTACTGTGCTTGCCATTTTCATATGTGGAAAGATACTTAATGGTAATTTTAGTGATCCAAGAACGAATTTAACCGCGGTATCCCTGGCAACGGGAATTATAAGCGTTCCCCTGATATTCGCAGGTTTGGTATTTATACGAAGAGATAGAATAATCGGCACTCCGATGATTTATATATATGTTACTTTTATGTATATGATGATATGGACCGTTTTCTTAAGACCGAAGATATCACACTTTTACTATTACGGAAGGTATGATGTTCCGTTTTTAATGATATTTGTTGTATTCCTGTTTGTTTTATACAGGGATTTCGAAAAAACTGAGTGGATTCCTGCGGTTTGTGTATCTTCGGTGATACTGTATCTTAATTATGATGTCGTAATGATTAAGACTCCGGATGATACCAAATTGCCGTGGGATGTTGTTGAGGCGGAACTAAAACAGGAGAGACTGCCCAACAGTGCCGTTATTCTGGAAGCTGACACCGAAACGCTTCTGGAATGGATGCTTATTTTAAAGGCATCCGGTGAGGAGGTGTATCCGTATGATGGTGACCTGAATACCCAGAGCGACATACTGTCACAGTACTATGATAATGTATATTTCTTTTACGAAGATAACGGGGATTTTGATATTACTGCTATTACCGAAAAAGATTATAAACCTTTATATTATTATTCGTTTGTCCATAGTGAGGATATGGTAAACGGTACCAAAACCTGGATTGGATACCCGGAATATTTTTATAATGAAACATATTATACATATATATATTTATATTCTGTGGATGATATATAATTTATTATGTGTAATAATACGGGAGTTTTTCTAAAATTTGTAGATTTACAAGAAATTTAAAATAATGTTAAAATAAAATGTCAAAGCATGTGAAGAGGAAACAAATATGAAACTGATAATTCAAATCCCGTGCTACAATGAGGCTGAAACACTGGAGATTGCCTTAAATGATTTACCGAAGCATATAGATGGGATAGATGAAATCGAATATCTGATTATTAACGACGGAAGTAAGGATAATACGGTTGAAGTTGCCAAAAATTGGGGAGTTCATTATGTTGTTAATTTCAAGAAGAACAAAGGCCTTGCCAAAGGCTTTATGGCCGGTATTGATGCCTGTCTTTTAAACGGTGCTGATATTATTGTTAATACAGATGCAGATAATCAGTATTGCGGAGATGACATTGAAACAATTGTGCGCCCTATTCTGGAAGGTAAAGCGGATATAGTTATAGGGGAACGACCTATAGATAAAACAGAACATTTTTCGTGGCTTAAGAAAAAACTTCAGCACTTTGGAAGCTGGGTTGTTAGAAGAGCGTCAGGAACAGATATACCCGATGCTCCTTCCGGATTCAGAGCTTACAGCAGGGAAGCTGCATTGCAACTCAATGTAATTAATGAATATACATACACTTTGGAACAGATAGTTCAGGCCGGAAGGACAAGTATTCCCATTATGTCCGTCCCCATCAGGACGAACGCTGAACTCAGGCCTTCAAGACTGTTTCACAGTATGTTTGGATATGTAAAAAAATCGATGGTCACGATTATCAGAGCATATCTTATGTACAGACCGATGAGATTTTTTATAAGCCTTGGAATTATCCCTTTCGTAATCGGGTTTGCATTGGGTGTTCGATATATAGTTTTCATTTTTATGGGCAGAGGAAACGGTAATATTCAGTCTCTGATTTTATGCAGTCTGCTTATAATGATTGCGGTTATGATTTGGGTCCTTGGTATGATGGCAGATGTAATATCGGCAAACAGAAAAATATCACAGGATATTCAGAAGAGGACAAGAGACATAGATTACAGACTTGCTTGGATTGAAAAGAACATAAAAGAAAAAGACAAAGAATAAATGTATCGTACTGATACCTGCATAGGCGATGGACAATTCGCCTGCCTGCGATTGAAAAGCAGTACCTTTTAAATTGTGATTGATTGGATATTTTTGGATATCCAAACGATAGAAACAAAAATTGGGATTAATGTCGTAAAAGGAGGAAACATTATGAAACAAGGGAAAGTTATGTTTTTGGGAATATTCAGCTTATTGCTTATGGCATTTATAGCATTTATTCCCATGCGTGCCAATGCCGCAACCATTGAAAACGGACAAACTGTAGTACTTCAGCAATATGGAAAGCAATTCTACAAATTCACACTGGAAGATGATTCACTGGTTCAGATTTACTGGGCTAGGAATAATTCGAAAGCGTGTGACTTTAATATTTTTACTGATAAAGACAAGGTACCGGAGAATTATTTAAGATGGGTGAACCTTAATAGTAATAAGACAGGCAGGGAATTTATTGCCATGCGAAAAGGAACCTATTATGTCGAAATGTATGAAGTGAGTGAAACTCCTACCACAACGGTCAGGATTAACTGGACATCGGCAGAAAAATATGATAAGGGAAATTATTCGCCGAAGACAGCTCTGCCGTTAGAGGCAGATACGACTGTACGTATTGCACAGGTAGGTCAATACAGTTATATGCGTTGGTACAAAATCAAGGTGACAAAAGCACATAAGATTGAGTTTACTGAGGATTATGATTATATTTATGCTCTTAATGTTTATTCAAGTGACTTTAGGGATTTGGGGGAGCAGTATGGCTTTACTATGAGTTTGGACAGAAAGAGAAAAACCTTAGAAAAAAAACTCGCAGTGGGAACATATTATATTTGTGTGTATATGTATGATCCTAATTCGAAAATAGGTGGCGCTTCAGCCTTTAAATGGAATTAATTGTTTTAATCTTGGATAATTGACCTGTGTTAGAAGGAAATCATTGTATTTTTGATAGTTTATAAAATGGAGATTATTATGAAACAAATAAAAATATTGTTTTTTGGGTTATTTAGCATGCTGCTTATGGCATTTATAGCATTTATTCCTATGCGTGCCAACGCGGCAACTATTGAAAACGGACAAACTGTTGTACTGCAGGAATATGGAAAGCAATTCTACAAATTCACATTGGAAGATGATTCACTGGTTCAGATTTACTGGGCTAGGAACAATTCGAAATCGTGTGACTTCAATATTTTTACTGATAAAGATAAGTTAATGGAGCATTATTTAAGATGGGTGAACCTTAATAGTAATAAGACAGGCAGGGTATTTATGGCCTTAAAAAAAGGAACCTATTATGTCGAAATGTATGAAGTGAGTGAGACTCCTACAACAACGGTCAGGATTAACTGGACATCGGCAGAAAAATACGATAAGAGAAATTATTCTGCGAAGACTGCTCAGCTGTTAGAGGCAGATACGACTGTACGTGTTGCACAGGTAGGCCAATACAGTTATATGCGTTGGTACAAAATCAAAGTGACCAAAGCGCATAAGGTTACGATAACTGAGACGTATGGTGCTCCTCTTTATCTTTTTACTATTTATTCAAGTGACTTTAGAGATTTGGGAGATATGTATAATTGGACATTTAGTTCGGATGGAACGGAAAGGACCTTAGATAAAAAACTCGCTGTAGGAACATATTATATTGTAATGCGGAATCAAGATTATACTTCGAAGATGGGAACCGCCGCATCCTTTAAATGGAATTAATTGTTACAATCCCGATAAATTGACCTGTGTTTAAGAACATCATTAAAATTTTTGAGTATATAAAATGGAGATATTATATGAAACAGATTAAAATCATGTTTTTGGGAATATTCAGTTTATTGCTTATGGCATTTATAGCTTTTATTCCCATGCATACCCAGGCGGCTACAATCACGAATGGGCAAACCGTGAAATTGTTAAATCAGGGAAAACAGTTTTATAAATTTACGCTTGAAGATGATGCTCTGGTTCAATTTCAATGGATTAACAATGCCGACAATGAAGCTTGTTGTTATATATATACTAATAAGACAAGATCTAATACATTGAAGGCTTTTTTTATAAAAAATAAATCAGGAAGGCTATTTTTGGCCATGAAAAAAGGTACGTATTATCTTGATTTATATGACGATTACAATCCGACCACTAAGGTAACTGTTAACTGGACTCCGGCATCAAAATATGATAAGGGCAATTTTAATGCCAGAACCGCTCAGAACCTTGAACCTGATGTTTTAGTACGTGTACCTCAGGTGGGATTTTATAGTTATTACCGTTGGTACAAAATTAAAGTTACTAGGGCTCATAAAATAACCATAACTTTGCCGTACGGCCCTCAGAGCAAGGTTTTTCTTGTTACATCAAAATATGATAGCTCTATAAGCAGCTTTCTCATTGGAACGGATGAACAAAGTAAGACTACAACGACGAAATTGGCTGTAGGAACATATTATATTCTGGTTATGCCGGCTTCACCTGATTCCCAAATAGGCGACGCTATTTCTTTTAAATGGAAATGAATTATAGTCTGTTTTTAAATAAGAAAAAGCAGAATGAGTTAAATACCAAATTCGTAAGGAGATTATAGATGATGAAAGTTTTAAAAACGGTTGTTTTAGCCTTTGTCGGTATTATTTTAGCAGCATTTATAGCCTTCATTCCTATGAAGACCCAGGCAGCGACAATCACGAATGGGCAAACCGTAAAATTGTTAAATCAGGGAAAACAGTTTTATAAATTTACGCTTGAAGATGATGCTTTGGTTCAAATTAAATGGATTAATAATGCTAACGATAAAGCTCAATGCATAATATATGATAGTAAGACAAGAAATATAACATTGGTAAGTAATTTTGTGAAAGGAAAATCCGGAAGACAATTTTTGGCCTTGAAAAAAGGAACGTATTATCTTGATCTGTTTGATGATTCAACTGCTCCGAGCACAAAGATTACTATTAATTGGACACCGGCATCAAAATATGATACGAATAATTATACTGCAAAAAAAGCCCAGCTGGTGAGCCAGGATACTGTTGTGCGTATTCCGCAGGTTCACAATCATGATTATATGCGTTGGTATAAAATTAAGGTTACCAGAGCTCATATAGTCACGTTAACGAAACTTTATGATTATAATGGTTATGGTTATTATTTAAATAACATAAGTATTTATTCATCTAACCTGGATAAAGTAGGTTATACTTATGATTACAATGCTAATACTATTACAACAACAAAAAAACTTGCCGTGGGAACATATTATATTTCGGTTGGAATGATTGATCCATACGCTCCGGTAGGGGAAGCTCTGGCTTTTAAATGGAATTAATTGAACTTTTTAAAATAGTTAATGAGAAAATTTAATATTCGATAATGTCAACTTACCACACTTTCTGAGTGTGGTAAGTTGATGTTACGACAAAAATACGGTCGCATGAAATTATGCAGAAAACAACAGATTTAGTTAAAGATAAAACAGTATTATTTATTACAACAAAAAATATTGATTATATAAGAAATACTCAGGAAATAAGATTGCTAAAAGAATACTCAGAGAGCGTGGATCTTATATATTCAGATAAAAAGAATAATCCTTTTCGCATTCTGGATGTATTTGGAAAAATTCTAATAAGGAAAATGAATAAATATGATATAGTATTCGTTGGCTTTGAACCTCAGTTCGTTGTTCCGTTCGTTGGAAAAAAATTTAAGAACAATACCCTGAGTATAGATTTTTTTATTTCTGTCTATGACACGCTGATTTGTGACAGAAAAAAATTCAAAGATGGCGGATTAGTATCGAAAATATGCCGTTGGATGGATATAAAGACTCTTGAGGCGGCAGAACATGTTATTACCGACACCAGGGCTCATGCAGATTTTTTCATAAAAGAATTTGGCGGAGAGGAAGAAAGATTTGAAACCATTTACCTGGAAGCCGATTCTTCTATATATTACCCTAGAGAACAGAAAAAAACTCCTGAAATGAAAGATAAATTTACGGTTCTTTATTTTGGAAGTATCCTTCCGCTTCAGGGAGTGGATGTGGTTTTGGATGCTATCCGCGAATTAAATAACCGTCCGGAAATTTATTTTGATATTATAGGTCCGATTCCGAAGCAATTAAACAAACCGATTCAGGATAATGTCAGCTATACTACATGGCTTTCGCAGGAAGAACTTGCAGAGCATATAGCTGCTTCAGACTTATGTCTGGCCGGCCATTTTTGTAAAGATATAGAAAAAGCCGGACGGACAATACCCGGCAAAGCTTATATATACGAAATGATGGGCAAAAAAATGATACTTGGGGACGGAGAAGCCAATCACGAATTGTTTAAGGCTGATGAAAATCATTATTTTGTGGAAAGAGGAAATGCGAAGAATTTAGCAGGTCTGATACTTGAAATAACTGAAAAGAATAAGAATTAAATTGTTTTGCAAAATAAAATAATATATGTTACTATAAAAATACCCTTGAAACAGCAAATAGTAATTTATGAAAGGAATGAGAAAATGAAAAAATTATTATTAAGTCTCGCTGGATTAATCTGCACATTCTTTTTAGCACTTGTTTTAGTTTCACCTATGCGTGCTGAAGCTGCTACTACTTTCAAGACTTTAAAGAATGCAAACACTGTTTCCGTAACCAAGAGCGGAGATCAGGCTTACTACAAATTTGGAATTACTGAAGACTCACTTGTACACTTTTCTTGGACAAACGCAACATCAGAACGTCTTGAAATAGCTGTATACAAAGATAAAGCCATGAAACAGAGAGTAAAATGGTTTTATCCCGGAACAGCGAAGGGTGATGCATATTTAGCTCTTAAGAAGGGAACATATTATGTTGAGATGTACGAAGGAGTATACGGATCAACAGTTCCTACTGCAAAAGTAAAATATACTTTTGCCCCTGTTGTAAAAATTAATCAGGATAATTACTGTCGAGCAAAAGCTCAGACAATAAAGGCAGGAACCACAGTCAAATTGGCTCAGACTCCTCAGTATGATTATGTTCGTTGGTACAAGTTCTCAATTCCAAAGGCTAAAAAAGTAGCAATTAAGACTCCACAGGGTAACAATACATATTTCGATATTTATTCTACTAGCCTTCAGAGATATAACGTTGAATATTCGGGAAATGTCAAAATGGTAACTAAAGATAAGTTGCCTGCAGGAATGTATTTTATCAGAGTAATGGCAGATAACAGTTATATACAGGATGTTTTGGGAACATACATTGTTTTCAATTGGGAATAATATGTTACTTGAATCAGAGACAAACCGGTATTATTACCGATAATCAAGAATATTTGTTTTTCTGAAAATTTAAAATTTTAAAATAATAAAGAGAAGTATTGAAAAATGCTTCTCTTTAGTATTGTATAGACTTCCCTTTCATAAGAGACGGTTGCTTTTGTAATATATGAGATTGGAAAAAAGTATATTAGGTGACAAAATGAAACCGCTTATCACTTGTGTTGTTGCTATATATAATGTTGAAAAGTACCTCGACGAATGCATCGACAGCCTGATTAAACAAGAATATGAGAATGTAGAAATTTTACTGATTGATGATGGATCAACGGATTCATCCGGCAGTATTTGTGATGAATTTCAAAAAAAAGATGAAAGAATAAAGGTTTATCATCAGGAAAACCAGGGGGCAAATGCAGCCAGAAACCTGGGTTTTGAAAAAGCTGCAGGAGAATGGATTTATTTCGTTGACGGAGACGATTTTGTAAATAAAAATGTTTTTTCGGCAATTGAAGAATACATAAATTCTGAAAATAATGTTGTTTTATTTACGAATTATGTATTTTCAAACGGAAAAGTAATAAGAAAAGGTGAAAAAACAGAAGAACCGATTCTGTTTTCAAAAAAGGATTTTGACGAATTGTCTATTGCTACAATGAATAGATTGGGAGACAGTCGCTATAATTATAAAATCCTCGATTCCGTAAGCATCTGGAATAAAATATACAATACCTCATTTTTGAGAGAAAATGAAATTGCTTTTGTACCCGGATTTCCTAAAACGCAGGATTTGTCTTTTAACCTGCTTGTTTATGAAAAAGCCTGTAAAGGTGTATTTGTTGACAATGAAGGATATTATTACAGAATTAATCCCGATTCGGTATCCAATCGTTTCCAAAAGGATTTTCCTCACAAGCTGCAGGTATTAAATGACTGGTATTATCAGTATTATAAGAATCATGATAATGCGAGAATGAAAGAGGCATACGAAGGCAGGATTCTGACTTTTATGAGAACCATGATTGTTCTGTATTCCTGCAATCACAGTAATGACAGGAAATATGCTGACAGAAAAAAGGAATTCTGCAGCCTGGTTGAGAAATATGGTATCGACAAACTTGATTTAAAGATTATAAAGAATCTCCCGATTAAAGAAAAAATACTGTCGTATCATATAATTAAGAAAAGGTTTTTTGTCTGCGAATTATTAGCCAAAGCATATGAATTATTGGCCTGAAGTATTTGTAAACATTTGTTAATTTTTTGAGTACATGTTTAAGAAATTAAAAATAAAAGAACCAATTTATTATTGTTTGTTGATATTAATAACTGTAGGGGTTTGTTTTCCGTTCCTTTACATGAAATCAATTTCAACTACCGATGAGTTCGTTTCGATCGCTATTCCATATCAGTTATCGGGTGCTGACTGGGGAGATATTATTTCCTCACGTAACTGGCATGGATACGGAGTTACGATTTTTTTGGTTCCCTTTTTAAAGTATTTCAGCAGCAATATGATTATGCCGATGTTCCTGATGCTTGGCGTAATTGTCAGAACTTTATGCGTTTTAATAACATATTTTATTGCAAATAAACTTTGTAAAGTTAACAGTTTTAATTCGTTTTTAATTTGTTTGATTTCTTCGTATGGCTTTCTCGGAAACTGCACATATGGCGAAACGAATATTCTCCAGGAATTACCGATGGTATTAATATGCTTATTGGTTATTCCTTTATTGTTTAATAATGAACTTAAATGGTATAAAACTGCAATTGCTGCAGTTTTTTCTAGTTATTTGGTATTAATACACAGCCGATATCTTGTAGTTTATTTTGGTATTGTAGTAGTTCTTCTGGTTAAATGTTACCTGGAAAAGAAGGGGTATCTGAATATTCTTCTGTTTCTGGTGATACTGGGAGCATTATATTTCGGCTTTAATTACCTTAATACCGAAATAACTAAAATATGCTTCTCAAGCAGCACAAAAACGGTAAGCAATACAGTAAGCAGTATAACCAAAACCCAATCAATAATTGCATATATAGAAAGAATTATACGAAACGGAATCTGGGGAACATTTAAGATGGTTATGGGCCTTCTGGCGTCATTTACTTTCTGGTCGCTCGGATTGATTTGGTTTACGATTTTCGCTTGCATTAAATCCATTAAAAACAGTCTGAAGAATAAAGAAAAATTCAGTACAGAACAGTACATAGGATTATTCGGAATCGTTATGTTTTTTACGATGGTTATTCTTCTGACAATTATGGCTATGGACGGAAAGGGCGAAAAACTGTACAGAAATTACATGCTTGTCAGATATGCCATGCCGTTTACCTGGATGATTATTCTGGGCGGAACCGTTATTTTATCGCGAGATTTTAAAAATTTTAAAAAAGAAATTATTATTTCGGGAATAGTGAGTCTGGTACTGGAAATATGGTTTATAGATGTTCTGGCAAAATGGTTTGACCTGGAAAACTATTCGCTTAAAAGCTCTCCTTTCAGATACTTTTTGTTTGCAAACGGGGTTGAGTGGGATTCGTGTGTGCATTATTTCAGCTTTCTGCTGAAGATTACGGTTATTTTATATATCCTGCTGTTTATTCTGGGGACACGTAATAAACTTTTGGCAATATCAATAATTTATCTGATTTTATCCGCAGCATATATAAAGGGTAATTATGATTACTTTATTTTCAGAACAAATTCGATTCTTTATCCGAAGGTTTCAGAGAGTAAGGAATTTGTAAAATCTGTTTTGGAAGAATCGTCTGACCGGGAATATAACATTTATTATAGTGGAACTGATTTTTACTGTATGCTGTTAAGAATGGAATTCCCCTATGAAGATATGAATTATATCGAAGACATGGATGAAATAGACTTCTCGCATAATTATATTCTTTTAACCGACAACGCATATATTTCATCAAACGAAAAATTGTATAAATTAGATTATGATGATGAAGAATATCTTCTTACAAATATGAGTGATATTATAGAAAGTAGAGTTTTTTATGAATATTGATCATTTTTTGGAAGTTGAAAGAAAAAATAAATTAAACAGTTGTGAGATAAACGGAATTCATTACTGGACATATAACAGATTTAAATTCTGGAACTACAATATCTGTTCCGAAAATATGCATTTCGAAGAGGCTCACGACAAGGAAAAACTGTCGTTTAAAACAATGCTGGGGCTGATTTATTATTTACTGTTTATTAAAAAAACGGTGCACGAAAAACCTGTTCTTGTAATCAGCCATAACCGTCGATTTTTTAACGGAACCGCTTATGAATGCGTATACACAGATGATATAATTAAAGACAAATATGATGCGATTTTTTTTGAAGCACCGTATCAGTTTAAGCATTTAAAACCAACGGTTTCAAAAGAAATATTTTATACAGACGGAATTATAATCAAATCCATTCTGTATGTTAAATCTTTTAAGATATTTCATAAAAAAGAGTATTCCAAACTGGTCAATACCATTAAAGAACAGTTGTCAGATTCGATAGAAGAACTGAAAAGCGTATATAACTGGTCGGCTACGCCGGATTCTGTATCCAAAAACTGTGCGGATACCGTAGTTCGCTGTGAATACGAGAAAAAAAAGTATTCGAAATTAATCGGCAAAATTAAACCGAAGGTTATACTCGAGGTTGTTCATTACGGACGTGCATGCATGCTCATCAATGAAATTGCCAAAGAAATGGGCATTACCACGGTTGAACTGCAGCATGGTACCATGTATAAAGAACATGCGGCATATCAGTATTCGAAAGGTGAAAAGATAAAGCAGCTTCCGGATAAACTCTTTGCTTTTTCGGAATTTTGGAAAAAATGCATTTCACTTCCAATCGGTGATGAGAATATTGTAGTTACCGGGTTTCCGAATTTTGAAAAGAAACTTCTCAAATACTCCGACAGTGTCAGAAAAGACAAGAGAAAAACAGTTATTTTTATTTCACAGGGAACCGTCGGTAAATTCTTAAGCGAACTGGCAGCTAAGACGTCAGCTTTGTTGGATCCGAATGAATACAGATTGATTTACAAACTACACCCGGCGGAATATTCTACGTGGAGGGAAGACCTTCCTCTGCTTGCCGATTCGGGGATGGAAGTTATTGATAAAAGAAATATTGATTTGTACGAACTCTTTGCCCAGTCGGATATTCAGATAGGTGCATATTCAACGGCACTGTTTGAAGGAATGGGCTTTGGTGTTCAGACATATATTTACAATATCGGACATTATGATATTATGCTTCCCCTGATAGAACAGGGTTATGCAGAACTGGTGACTTCGCCTGAAGAATGTGCTGAAAAGATTAAGAATTCGAATTCGGAAAGCATTGACGGAAGTATGTTCTGGAAAAGAAACGCATTGGAAAATATTAGAAAAGAACTTGATTCTATAATTAATAAATCAGAGGGATAAAAGATGAAGATTTTAGTGGTTATACCGGCCAGAGGCGGTTCAAAAGGAATTCCCAGAAAAAACATCAGGTTTATGGCAGGCAAACCTTTGATTTCCTATGCCATCGGCTGTGCTAAAAACAGTTCATATGATATGGATATCATCGTATCGAGCGATGATGAGGAAATAAAGTATGTAGCCTCAAGATACGGATCGGAAATTCTTGACAGACCTGATTCCCTTGCGGGCGACAGCGTAACTCTGGATCCTGTTATTTTTCATGCGGCAAATAAGATGGAGGAGATTAAGGGTTATAAATATGACCTGGTTATTACCATGCAGCCCACATCTCCCAAACTTTCTTCAGATACATTAAACAAAGCAATCGATTATCTGCTTCAGAATAATTATGACACTGTTATAAGCGGTGTAAACGATCCTCGTCTTTCATGGAGAATAGAAGACGGCAGATGCATACCCAATTATGAGAAACGTCTTAACAGACAGTATCTTCCCAAAGACTTAAAGGAGACAGGTGCTTTTGTTATTACAAGACGTGAATTTGTAAAAGAGAACGGCAGATTCGGGGCCAATGTATCTTTGTATGAAGTTCCCGAAAGCGAGTCCGGAGACATTGATACCGTTCAGGACTGGTGTGTCGCTGAAATGGAATTAAACAAGAAAACAATTCTTTTAAGAGTTGACGGATACCCTCAGATAGGCATGGGACATGTTTACAGAGGCCTTCAGATTGCTTATGGTCTGATGGAGCACAAGATTTACTTTGTATTAAGTGAAAAATCGGAAATCGGCATTGCAAAGATTCAAAGCAGTCACTATCCCTATGAAGTAATAAAAGATGACGATGAAATACTCGGTCTGATTGACAAATATAAGGCTGATATTGTAATTAATGATATTTTAAATACATCTGAGGAATATGTTCAGAAATTAAAGGATAAAGGCGTAAGAGTAGTTAATTTCGAAGATCTGGGCACGGGCGCAGTGACAGCCGATGCAACCGTTAATGCCCTTTATGACGGGGAGAATACCGATAAATTATTCTTTGGTTCGGATTATTATTTAATCAGAGATGAGTTTGTTATTGCCAAACCTAAGGAGTTCGCCGAAAAACCCGAAGAAATACTGGTACTGTTCGGCGGAACCGATCCCAGAAATCTCACACAAAAGACCATAAAAGCTCTTATGGCGGTTGACGGAATCGAAAATATTCACATAACCGTGATTCTCGGTATGGGATATGAGAAGAAAGACGAAATAGTAAGTCTTACCAAAGATTGTGAAAATATTACAATCGTTCAGGATGTCAAAATGATGTCCGAATACATGTCCAAAGCAGACATAGCAATAGCTTCACAGGGAAGAACAATGCTTGAACTTGCTGCAATGGGCGTTCCGACAATTTTAATGTCGCAGAACAGCAGAGAAGCCACTCACGAGTTCGGCGGTATCAAGAACGGATACTTAAATCTCGGTGCCGGCAATGAGGTAGATGAGGTTACCATCGGAAAAACGATTGACTGGCTTATTAACTGCCCTTCAATTCGAAAGAATATGAGAGAGCAGATGCTCACAAGAGATTTAAGACACGGACTTACACGCGTTAAGAAAATTATTTTGGGGAGAGAATAAAATATGATCCACACTATCGAAAACAGAATTAAAGAAGGTAAATTTGTTCTTATAGCAGAAGTAGGCGTAAATTATTACGATATTGCCACCAAAGAAGGCATTACACCTATGGAAGCTGCAAAACTGATGATAGACAAGGCAAAAGAGGCCGGTATTCATGCGGTTAAATTTCAGACTTATAAAGCTGAAACTCTGGCAGCCAAGGATTCACCATCATACTGGGATACATCTGAAGAGAGCGAAACATCGCAGTATTCCCTGTTTAAGAAATTTGATTCTTTTGGTGAAAAGGAATACAAAGAACTTTCAGAATACAGTGAAAGCATAGGAATAGAATTTCTTTCCACAGCATTTGACAATGAATCGGCGGATTATCTTTATGATCTGATGAATGTTTACAAGATTTCTTCATCGGACCTCAATAATGTTGCTTTTGTTGAATATCAGGCCAAGAAGAATAAGCCCATTCTTTTATCCGTAGGTGCTTCAAACAAGGATGAGATAGACAATACCATCAGCATTATCAGAAAATACAATGACAAGCCCATTACGCTGCTTCACTGTGTGCTTGAGTATCCTACACCCTATGAGCATGCGAATTTAAACAAGATTGCCACTCTTAAAAAAGAATATCCCGATATTGTTATCGGTTATTCCGATCATACCAAGCCCGATGCCGATTATGCCGTTCTTCAGACCGCATACAATCTCGGTGCACAGGTAATTGAAAAGCATTATACACTGGACAAGACCTTGAGCGGAAACGATCACTATCATGCAATGGATGAAAAGGACGCAAAGGCCATCATTGAGAAAATCGATTATATCGATATGATCAGAGGTTCCTATGAATTAAAGTGTCTTGACAGTGAAACAACCGCCAGAGCAAATGCGAGAAGATCGCTTGTTGCCGCTTGTGATATAAAAGCAGGCGAAACAATTACAAAAGAAATGCTTACCTACAAGAGACCGGGTACGGGAATAAGTGCCACGGATTATGATATAATTGTGGGCAAAACAGCTGCCTGTGATATTACAGAAGACACAATCCTTAAATGGGAAATGATTAAATAGAGGAATCAGACGTGAAAATTGCTTTATTAAGCGGTGCTTTTAAAAATGCCGGTGATTTTTTAATTGAAAAACGATGCAGAGAACTACTTCAGTACTGTTATCCCGAAGCCGAGATATCTCTTCTTATGAGAAACGAGAAATACGACAGCAGAATTGATGAAATTAATTCGTATGATCTTGTTGTTTTTGGCGGAGGACCCGGATTTCGTAAAAACTATTATCCCGGAAAGGTTCCGTTTGTAAGTAATCTGGACGAAGTAAAGGTTCCCTGCTGTATTCTCGGATGGGGCTGGAAAGCGGATAATATAAGCCATCCGGTAGTATATAAAAATAATTATTTTGATTCACGCATGAAAGAATTTCTGGAGTTTATTAACAGGAACCATGCAATAAGCTGCAGAGATATTTACACTCAGAGAATGCTGTTAAACCAGGGGCTTGAAGGAATAATGATGACCGGATGCCCAGCGTGGTATGATACAAAAAGAGTAGCAGATTTGAAATATAAAGGATGCGATGCCGTAAAAGAAAAGAATCCGTATATTATTATTTCGGATGCCGCATATAAGAAAAATCTGAAATATACTCAGAGGCTCATTGTTTTAATGAGACAATTGTATCCGGAAGCAAGGATAAAAGTGCTTTTTCACAGAGGAATTAACTCTGAAAATACGTTTCTTACGGAAAAAATTTTTACGGAAAAATATAATTTTGAATACGAAGATATTTCCGGTTCTGCCGACGGTTTTTCACAATACGATGAATGCGATTTGCACGTAGGCTTCAGAGTCCATGCTCACATTTATAATTTAAGCCATGGAAAAACTACAATTCTGCTTAATGAAGATGCCAGAGGCTTTGGTGTAAATGATGCCCTGGGCCTTCCAAACATAGTTTTGGATAAATACATGGAAAAAGAGGTGGAGAATATTATCAATCTGGTTAAATACACAGACGGAAACTGCTATCAGAATGCTGTTTCGAACATAAAAGTGTATTTTAATCGAATGGAACTATTTTTGAAAGGTTTGCTGTAATGTTTCAGTCAATTAAAAATCATTTTTTTAATGACAATAAAATATCAAAAAAGGCCATGATTTCACGCGGTGTTTCCGTTACTAATTCCAATATTGACGAATATGTCAATATTGCTCATAATGCCGAAATTCAGAAATCACATATTGAGCGCAGAACCAGTATCGGCAGATACACAAAAGTAAGGGGAGCAGAAATAGGTGCATATTGTGCTGTTTCATGGGATGTTACTATCGGAGCGGATCATCATCCAACTAACAGGATTTCCGGAAGCGCAGCATTTTTTCAGAAAAGATTCGGCCTTGTGGAGCAAAACCTTTCCAAAGGCGAAGTACCCGTTACAAAGATAGGAAATGACGTTCTTATCGGATGTAATTCTGTAATTAAAGCAGGCGTAAAAGTCGGAAACGGAGCTATCATCGGGTCCGGAGCGGTAGTTTTATCAGATGTTGAGCCATATGAAATAGTGGGCGGAGTTCCGGCAAAACACATAGGCTGGAGATTTGATGAAGAAGTCAGAAACAGGCTTAACGAATCCGAATGGTGGAACTGGAGTGATGATAAAATCAAGCAGAATATCAGTTTGTTCCACGAAGAAAATATTAACAATGTAATTGAGGAATTAAGCAAAAAGTAATGAGTGATAATAGCGGTAAAGCGTTGAAATCAGGAGTGTGGTACACTTTTGGCAATTTCTTGACTAAAGGAATTGTTTTTTTAACGTCTCCGATTTTTAACAGATTAATGACTAAAGCGGATATTGGTGATTTCTCGAATTTTAATTCGTGGTTACCGATTTTGCTGGTCATTTTTTCTTTTGATTTATATACATCTGTTGCGGTTGCTCGTTTTGATTATAAAGATAATCTTGATGATTATATTGCATCAAACCTGTTGCTTGGGACTATGTTAAGTGCAGTATTCTCAGGCATTTTATATTTTTTCAGACATTTCTTTATGAACCTTCTCGGAATAAACGAGATTGAAATTTGGATTATCATCGCATACTGTCTGGTTTATCCGGCTACTCAGATGATTCAGGTAAAACACAGGATTACTTATAAATATAAGTTTGTTGTTTTCATTTCGCTGGTTTCTTCGGCACTCCCTACGTTAATTTCGTTGTTATGCGTCTTTATTCTGAGGCCGTATTCGAAAGCTCTTGAAGGAAGACTTTTAGGCTTTTATACACCTATAGTAATAATCAACCTGATTATATATATTTATCTTCTTTCCGGAAAGAAAAAAATCAAAACAGAATACTGGAAATATGCGCTTATGATTTCGGCACCGCTGGTTATACACGTTCTTTCAAATAACCTGCTGAATTCCTGTGATAAGATCATGATAAAAAAAATCTGCGGAAGTACCGATCTGGGTATGTATTCGGTAGCCTATTCCTGCGGATTTGTTGTTAGTATTTTGTGGGCATCGATTAATACAGCATGGTCACCCTGGGCATTTGAGCAGATGGATGAGCAAAAGTATCATCTTTTAAGAAAAGGATCAAAGTATATTCTGGTAGGATTTGGAATACTGGTTGCTCTGATTATGCTTTTAGGGCCCGAAGTACTCTGGCTGATGGGTGATTCTCCTTACAAGGAAGCCCGCGGAGTAATTCCTCCCGTAATGGCAGGCTATGCTGTACAGGCAATTTATACTTTTTATGTGAATATTGAAACATTTTCAAAAAAACAGAAAAACATCGCATTATCTACACTTATAGCCGCAATAATAAATGTTGTTTTAAACTGGATTTTCATCAGAAAATTCGGATATATCGCTGCAGCCTATACAACGTTGATAGGGTACCTGACGCTGTTCGTGATGCATTTTGCGGTAGTTAAATTTATGAAGAAAAGCAAATGGTATGATACGTTCTTTAACGTATCGTTTATTATGTTCTTTATTCTTTATATGTTTGTCTGTCTGATTCTGTACAGATACAGTATCATACGAATAGCGATGATTTCGGTTTTATGTTTAACAATTCTGGTGTTAATTATTAAAGAACGCAAGATGATTTTAAGTATTGTTAAGACAAAATCAGTTGCCCCGATTAAAGAAAGACTTAACTCTTTGATTAAATAAAAAAGATGGAATGATTTGCGGAATTAACAACATTTTGGAATATATCTACCGGGATAAGCCTGGCTTGAAAAAAGAGCGTTTATAGTGTAATATTATGCTAATAAACGAGTTATGGAATGGATTGATGTTTGTACTATCTTTATTATTGCTGAATGTATTAATGCTTTTCTTTACATTCAGCACTTTTTCAGATAAAAAAAGATTATTTGTTCTTTTGGCCGAATCGATCTCGGTCTTTTTGTGTTTGTTTTCGCTTACATCTGCGTTTCTCTGGATTTTCGAAGCTTTCACGGTAGAATTCTGCCTGCTTGTTGTAACAGTATTTGTTACTGTAGTTTTTATAATCAATTACTTTAAAAACGATAAAAAAGGTAAGGATTTCTTTGCGCTCGGTGAAATTAAAGTTGATAAAAGCAATATAATTAACAGAAGCATCATAATCATAGCTACACTTTTGTCTTTAGGTTCCTATGCTACGGTTGGTATAGGATATAATGACGGAAATGCCCAGATTCAGGCCATTTCAATATTGAACGGTCAGAATTCGTTAAAATTTGAAGTGGATGAATATGAGAATATTGCCCCCGGCAGCCAGTACGAGTTTTATTTCTTCGATGCAATAAATAATATTGATTCTGAAAACTTTACGGCAAATTACAGCATTAATAAGGTTGATACCGAAGAAGAAGATATAAAAGAATACAGAATGACCGGTGAATATGGTAGCAATCCTGTTTATCCGTCGATTCTTGCTTTGTCAGCATGCATATTTGGAATCAAGAGAATGGCATTTATTCAGGCGATTTTTGCATTTTGCCTGTTTGTATTTGTAGATGAATTGTTGAGAAAACTGAAATGTGACTGGAAGTTAAGATCGGTTATGGTCCTGCTGCTCGGTGTTTCTCCGATAATAATATATTGCAATCGTACAACTCTGGTTGAGCCGTTAATCGGATTCTGTATGATTATGTTTATGTATTTTCTGCTGTGCAAAAAAAAGAAACTTCAGGTTCTTTCTGCACTCGGAGTTGTTACATTTGCATTTCTCCATTCGAACTTTTATACGATGCTTCCGCTTTTCCTGATTCTTTACTGGATGTACTTTATCCACACCGGAAAGATCAGACATCTTGTTTCAAGCGGAATCGTTATAACCGGTTATATTTTAAGCTTTGGGTTCCTGAATATTACCGCTTATGAGAATACTTCGATTAATTACAAACTTGGCCTTTCGTTTCTGGGGAATAATTATTATATTTTCGTAATAGCAGCCGCTGCGATAACGGTATTGTTTGGCATTATTTTTGCAATCTTTGTTAAAAAGATTGATTCACAAAAATTAGTAGAGTTTAAAAGAAATAAAGGACGCAAAATCTTTAAAATTCTTATGGCTGCAATATCAGCTACGCCGATACCGATTATGGCTTATATTATTTTTGCTGAATGCAATACATTTGGAGATTTCCTGAATATTACATTTGTTGCATTTTTAGTCTGCTCGGGTGTTCTGTTAGTTCCTTATATTCTTTTCAGACTTATAAGTGCCAGATATCGTATGGGTATTAAAGAAACTTCGGTTGTTCTGGCATTCGTTTATACCGTTATTTTGTATTCCTGTGTTATGAAGGTTTTACTTGACGGATATTACTATGAGTCCAGATATATTTCATCCTTCATACCTTTTATAGTTTTAGCAGCCGGAATGATGCTTAAACTTTTGAAAAAGGAAGAGAAATATTTCATACCGATTATCGGAATTATTATTATGCTGATTCCTCATTCCACTTCCCTTATGAAGTCGGATGCGGAAACAAGATTTAATGCAGATGTTTTTGAGGATGTAATAAACATTGTGCAGGACAGAACAGATGACGAATCGGTAATTGTGATAGAAAAAAGTTTATTGCGTTATTATTACTATCCGTTAATACAGATGACCGATGCAGATATTTATCCGATTGATGCAGATTATTTTGATACATTTTGCAGAGATATAAATGATTACGATTCGAAGTTTATTTATATAACCGATGACAGCGGAACCGGGTACCTTGGTAAAGGAAGAGTCAGATATTTAAACAATAACATACAGAAAATCACATCTCCCGAGAATACTTCAATGATTTTAGGTCTGCCCA
The DNA here is from genome assembly GCA_016284175.1 of Lachnospiraceae bacterium. Taxonomy (GTDB): domain Bacteria; phylum Bacillota; class Clostridia; order Lachnospirales; family Lachnospiraceae; genus UBA3766. The sequence goes on from JAEEOJ010000039.1 coordinate 72,969, forward strand.
ATAAATTCGTGGAATATGATGTCGGAAAGGTTCAGGTACTGGAAGTAAGTTCATTAGGCAAAATGTTAAATTACGAATTGTATGATGATCTGGAAAAAGAAGATATTAATCTGAATGTAAAAGATATAAATATCGAAAACGGTATGGCAACCATAACAGTTTCGGTTACAGACGGAAGTAAGATTTATCATAACGAGAGATATTTGCTTTCATATCACCTCGAATATGAAAATGAAGATGACTTATACGATTTGCCGAGAAGCGAAATCGGACCGTTAATCTATAAAGATTTTGAAATAAAGATTAATTTATCGGAACAGCCCGAAGATGTTACTGTAGTAATTGATATAGTTGAAGAGGGGGTTGAATGGTACTCATGGGAGAACAGAGTTCCGGTTATATTATTTACAGAAAATGAAGGGGAATGGGATTATAAGACTTATAATTTCTATACCAGATTATAATAATCGATCATATATTTCGGAGGATAAGAGATGAAAATCGCAGTAGCCGGAACAGGTTATGTAGGAATGTCGATAGCAACACTTCTTGCTCAGCACAACAAGGTAGTTGCGGTAGATATCATTCAGGAAAAAGTAGATAAAATCAATAAAAGAATTTCTCCCATTCAGGATGCTGAAATAGAGGATTATCTGGCAAAAAAAGAACTGGATCTTTATGCAACCACCGATGTTAAGGAAGCATATACAGATGCGGATTATGTTGTAATTGCCGCTCCGACCAATTATGATTCCGATCTTGACAGATTTGACACATCCGCTGTTGAGAGCGTAATTGATGCCGTAATGGAAATTAATCCCAATGCAATCATGGTTATCAAATCCACGATTCCCGTAGGATATACCAAGAGAGTCCGCAAGGAAAAGAATTCCAAGAATATTATCTTTTCACCTGAGTTTTTAAGAGAATCCAAGGCTTTATACGACAACCTTTATCCGAGCAGAATCATTGTGGGTACCGATCCCGATGATGAAAAACTTGTGGCAGCAGCCAATGAGTTTGCAGGGCTCATAAAAGGCGGAGCAATAAAGCAGGATGTTGAAATCATGATAATGGGCTTCTCAGAGGCTGAGGCTGTTAAGCTTTTTGCCAATACTTATCTTGCTTTGAGAGTAAGCTTCTTTAACGAGCTTGATACATATGCAGAGGTAAAGGGACTTGATTCAAGTTCCGTTATCAAAGGCGTCTGCCTCGATCCGAGAATTCAGACATTCTACAACAACCCTTCCTTCGGTTACGGCGGATACTGTCTGCCCAAGGATACAAAGCAGCTTCTGGCAAACTACAAGGATGTTCCCGAAAACCTCATTGAAGCCATCGTAAAAAGTAACAGTACCAGAAAAGATTTTATTTCCGAGCAGATTTTAAAGAAAGCCGGATTTTATGAGAAATATCATCGCATGGATAATCCTGCAGGGGAGAGTCTTACATGCGTTATCGGTGTATACAGACTTACAATGAAATCAAACTCCGACAACTTCCGTCAGAGTTCGATTCAGGGCATTATGAAGAGACTTAAGGCAAAAGGTGTTGAGGTTATTATTTATGAGCCCATGCTTGAAAACGGCAGCACATTCTTCGGCAGCAAAATCGTAAACGATCTCGATGAATTTAAATCAAAATGCGAAGTTATCGTGGCTAACAGATACGATACTATTTTTGATGACGTAAAGGATAAGGTTTACACCAGAGATATTTTCCAGAGAGATTAAAAGAATAGCAAGAACAGACAGGCAGAATTAATTAATGAGTTTTAAAAGTAAGAAGATTTTATACAGAATAATAAGTGCCATGATGGGATTAATAATCGTTATCATGGCTTTTTCGTTAAATACGATTAAGGTAAATGCAGAAACGGATTACAACGCATTTCCTTCAGGATACAGAGCAAAACTTCGAGAAATAAACAGGCTTCATCCGAACTGGACATTCGTACCCTTTAATACGGGGCTTGACTGGAATACGGTTGTGGATAACGAAATGCAGGGCAACAGAAGCCTTGTGTATGTGACCTGTGATGATTCATGGAAATCCAAGGATCCCGGCGATTATGATGCATCTACAGGCACCTATATCGGAAAGAGCGGCAAGAACTGGCTTCGTGCATCGAGAGTAGCAGTTGAATACTGCCTTAATCCCGTTAATTATCTGGACGAGTATCATGTGTTTGCTTTCGAGCAGCTTTCCTACAATCCGTCCATTCATAATGTCGACGGCGTGGAGGCTATTATTGCCAATTCGTGGATGTCTCACAGACCACTGGAAGATCAGCCGAATATGCCGTTTAATTATTCGAATTTCTTTATTCAGGCCGCAATGGATAGCGGTGTAAGCCCTTACCATCTGGCGAGCCGTGTGCTTCAGGAGCAGGGCAGGGGTGATATTGCACATAAAGCTAATTACAACCCTCTGATAAGCGGAGAATACGGTGTTTATAACTATTACAACATCGGTGCTTACGGGAAAAACTCCGCAGAGATAATAGCTAACGGAAGAGCATATGCCGAAAACAAAGGCTGGTACACCAGAGCACTGGCTTTATCCGGCGGTGCGCAGATTATAGGCGCAGACTGGATTAACCGCGGTCAGGACACATTGTATCTTGAGAAATTTGATGTGGACTCCTCGGACGGCGGACTATATTATCACCAGTACATGCAGAATCTTCAGGCTCCGATGGCCGAAAGCGGAAGCGTATACAGAGCATACGAGGAATGCGGTGCAATCAACTCCAATTTTGTATTCAAAATTCCTGTATATAACAACATGCCCAACGAAGAACCTGAGGTTGATCACGAAAAGATCAGACAGTTTGTTACCAGACTTTACAATGTCTGCCTTGACAGAGATCCCGATGAGAAAGGCCTTGAACACTGGACCAATATACTTGCGGAAGGCCGGCAGACAGGTTCACAGGTTGGTTACGGATTTGCTTTTTCACAGGAATTTAAAAACCATAATTACTGCAACAGCTGCTATGTAAAACAGTTATATAAAGCCTTCCTTGGAAGAGAGTATGACGACAGCGGTCTCGAACACTGGGTAAGTAAACTCAATGAAGGCAAAACGAGGGAAGAAATTCTTAACGGATTCTTATTAAGTGTGGAATTCGGAGGAATATGTGAAGAATACGGAATCGACCGCGGAACGGGAATTGAAATACCGCAGTACGGAACCGTAGCAAGAGGAACATGCGCAGGCTGTGGCGAAAGTGACAATGTCACACAGTTTATCACAAGACTCTACAGCGTATGTTTTAACAGACTGCCTGATGAAGAAGGTCTTAACCACAACTGTACTCTTTTATGGGATCATACTATCACTGCCACGCAGATGGCACATGGCTTTATCTTCAGCCAGGAATTTATTAATCTCGGTCTGGATGACTCTGCATTCGTAGATTCTCTTTACAGATCCATGATGGATCGTGAGGCCGATGAGGAAGGTAAGAATTACTGGATGGACAAGCTTGCCAACGGCACTTCGAGAGAAGAAGTATTTATGGGATTTGCAAAGAGTACTGAATTTAATAATCTTTGCAAGCGATACGGGGTTTCAAACTAAATGGCGATTATCTGGAATATTGTTTTGTTTATCGGTATATTGTTCTCTTCAGCCTGGGTTTCGTTTTTCCTGGGAAATAACCAGCCGGTTTTAATTGTACTGGCGTCAGTTTTGGTATTTCTTTTATACCGAAAATACATAACAAGCAGGGCAATCGGAAAGAACTGGATATTTATAGTTTTTTCCGTATTGTTCTCAACCGCTTTTATTATGGGAAAGCAGGTTAATTACCACTTAATATTCGACGGGATGGATCAGAATTATATCGTAATAGGCAAAAAGGCGATTCTTGCGACGGTAACGCTGTCCTTCCTTCTTTTTCCCGTATTCACTAAAATTTCAGACTTAATAAAAGGGATAAATCTGAAAAATGACACGGATAAAAAATTATTGAAAGATCCTGTATTTTTCTTTATATCCTGGGCAATAATTCTTATATCATGGCTTCCTTATCTGCTTGCCTTTTATCCGGGCGGCATTGTCGGTGACGGTTCCGTGACCCTAAAAGAAGCAATGGTTCCGGGTTTCCCCAAAACAAATCACTGGGTTATTTTCGTAATACTGGTATTCAAATTTTACCTCTGGCTCGGAAGCAAAATCAGTGCGGATATTAATGTTGCAGTCTTTTTGTATGTATTGACGCAGTATATCTTTTTCTCGGCTGTCTGTGCATTCGTGGCATATAAACTCCGCAAAAAACAGGCTCCGCTGTTTTTTAGTTGGGGAACTGTATTTATGTATGCGGTTTCGGGCTTTTTTGCTTCATACGCTACGGCTCTCTGGAAGGATGCGGTCTTCTCTGCGTTCATTGTTCTTTTGATTTTAATGCTTTTTGATTTAAAAGAAGACGGAAAAATTACCGTAGGATATGCGGTTAAGCTTGGATTAATTGAACTGTTTTTATGCTTTTGGAGAAACAACGGTTTACACATATTACTGATTACTCTTGTCTTCCTTTTGATTATTTTACGAAAAAAAGCGTTATTATTAATGATTCCGAGCATAATTGTGATTTTATGCACCCTCATTATTCAGGGCCCCGTATATAATGCGCTCGGAGTAAAAAAGGATACTGTTATTCAGTCATTTTCAGTTCCTGTTCAGCAGATTGCGGCAGTTATCGGTGAAGGCAAAGAGTTGTCTGCAGAGCAGAAGGAAGTTTTATTTAATATCATTCCCGAAGAAACCTGGAAGGAAGAATATTCTCCCGCATTAAGCGATGATTTAAAAAACAGTTCAAATCAGGAATATTTAAACGCTCATAAAAAAGAATTTCTTATAGTATGGGCTCAGCTTCTGATCCCTAATTTCCCGACATATGTCAAAGCATACATGATGCAGACGCTTGGCTTCTGGCAGCCGGGAGTATCCCGCGGAGAGTATTATGATTACTGGGTCGGCATTCAGGATATATTCGATGACGGCTATGTTAATACGGATTATGTGAATAAACTGACAGGATTACACATTCAGGATAACTTGAAAAACATGATGAAATTCATTCCTTCGGGAACAATTGTCTGGTTGATGTGGTTTTCGGTGGCACTGATTATAAATCAGCGAAAAGACGTTAAAAAAAGGCTGATTGTATTCCTTCCGTTAATAGCATGCTGGGGCATTATCATGCTTGCGACACCCATTGCTTATGCATACAGATATATTTTTATGATTCCGCTTGCATTTCCCGTAATTTGTTTCCTGCCGTTTTATCACGCAGATTGATTTTATAAGCATTTTTTGGTATATTTAATGTATTGATTTTTGGTATCTTTTCTTTAGAAGAGGGGACGGAGGTTTATATGAAAGAAGCAAAAAAAATACTGTCAACATTGGCCTTATCGATTTTGGTTTTTGTAGCGGCTTTGGGAATGTTTTCCATAAAGGTTGAAGCTAAAAATGCTTCGGATGCGGTAGCTGCCAATCCCGGCGGATTAGTCCACATTGACGGAAGCAGATTAATTATCGAACAGGATGGGGTTACGCTTGATGGTTATGATTTAAACGGATATAACGTATATATCAAAGCAAAAAATGTCACACTTAAAAAGTGCTCAAATATTACATTCATTACTGTTGCTAAAGAAAGTAAAAATGTAACCGTATCCGGAAATACAATTATAGGTTCTACGGTACACGGAATTATAGTGGACGCCGATGGAACCAAGATTAAAGGTAATACCATCAGCGGTACTACGGGTACAGGTATTCATTTAAGCAAAGTTTCCAATTGTGAAATCAGTAAGAATAAGGTTTCCGGAAATGCCGGCGGTCATGCGATATATGTTAGTAATTGTAAAAATATAACTATTTCGGAAAACACTGTTTCGAATTCCAATCATTATGGTATTTCGCTTGTAGGCGACAATGGTTCAATTCTAAAAAATAACACTGTTAAAAACAGCGCCTGTGACAAAACCAAACTTACGACAGCGAATCATGGTGACGGTATTCTTTTGGACACAGGATGTAACGGTACGCAGGTTATAGGTAATACTGTTGACAAAGTCGGTTCTCTTCAGACAAGTTACGGTAACGGCCTCATCGTCGGACATGATTGCGTTAATATAGTAGTCAAAGACAATAAGGTATCAAATGCAGGATGGTACGGAATCCAGGTTACATATAAAGCTCAGAATATTTCTGTTGAAAACAATACTGTCTGGAATTCTTCCAGTCACGGAATAAGTGTTTCCAGAGATTCTTATGCAAACTTAAGCGGAAACATAGTATACAGCAGTGGCGGTCACGGAATAGTTTACGACGGACAGGGACATACAGACGGATACACCCGCGTAAAAGGTACTGCAAGTAATAATGAATGCTATGGCAACAAACAGTGCGGTATTTATATTGTTGATGCTGACATTACAGTTTCAAATAATAACTTTCATAATAACGAATGGGCAGGAATCAGAGTTGAAGGATCGGCAGTTACAACGATTAATTCCAATACCCTTGCAGATAACGGATCTACAACGGGATTACATTTCCTTGGCTCATCCACAAATACGGTTTCTTCAAACTTTATTTATAAATCAAGTCCGGATCTTAATTCAGTCGGCATCAGACTTGAAGAGACTTCATTTGCCGACCTTACCGGCAACAGAATAGCAAATTACGGTGAATCAGCCGTATTTGCAGCTGCCACCGCAAAGGTTACCATGAAAAACAATCAGGCATCGATTGCCCGTAAAGAGGGCTTTAAAGAATACAACTATGTATACTTTATCTCTCAGAGTACGGCATCCGATCCCAGTCTTCACAATCATTTATATGTCAGAGAGATTACTACCACATCGGTAAAAGGCCAGACCTTCTATCTTGATTACACATCTGGTGCGGTAGCAGGGGGAAAGGTTTATAAAACCAAATCACAGACTGTAGATGCTCAGGTAAATATTTACGTTACATTCCCGGCTCAGAGCAGTACCGATAATATAGTATTGTTCACGGTAGACAATAACGGAAACTCTATTTGTATCAATGCAGCAAAAGATTTTGTATTAGATCTTTCAAACAGCGAAAACAAAGCTCAGGTTACTGCCTTTGTAAAAAGATTCTACAAAGAAGTACTCGGAAGACCTCAGGCACAAATTGATGCCGATACTGACGGTATCAACACCTGGACGAATGCACTTTTATCAGGATCTCAGTCGGGTGCAGAAGTTGCTTACGGATTTGTAAACAGTGCAGAATTCAGAAACAGAGATTTAAATAACGATCAGTTCTTAAAAACAATGTATTTAGCGTTCTTTAACAGAGAACCTGATGAAGACGGATATAACGGATGGTACAAGGATTTGCAGAACGGATCCAAGACCAGACTTCAGGTTTTTGAAGGCTTTGTCAAATCAGGTGAGTTCAAAACACTTTGTGCAAACTATGGAATCGATCCCGGAACCTATACAGCTCCGGCTAAACCTCAGGATCCTGCATTAAAGCCTCTTAATGTTGATACTTCAGGCGTAAATGAACCTCAGTTAAATGCTTTTGTAGAAAGACTTTATGACAAGGCTCTTGACAGATCTTCTGATGAAGGCGGTAAAGCATACTGGAAAGGCTGTATCTTAAACGGAAAAGACGATCAGGGCAGAGAATACGATATAAGAACTGTTATCTCCAAAGGTTTCCTTAACTCTCAGGAATACAAGAACAGAGACAGAAATAATGCAGAATTCGTATTAGACTGCTATGCTGCATTCTTTGACAGAAATCCCGTAGGAACGCCTGATGAGCCTAACTACTGGAACTGGGTACAGCAGTTAAATAACGGGCTTTCAAGACAGCAGCTAATCGAGAACGGATTCGGTAACTCCAAGGAATTCAGGAACCTGATTGAGAGTTACGGATTTGTAATTAAATAATTCTATCAACAGAGGAATATATTTTGAAAAAAGCTTTGATAATAGGCGCAGCAGGCTTTGTGGGCAATTATCTGATTGACCATTTGGCCAATGACAAAGGGATGGAGGTATATGCCACCAAACTGGCACATGAAGTCCTTGATAATCCCAATGCAACAGTCTGCGACCTGAACATTCTCGAAAAACAGGAAATAGTAGATGTTCTTTTTAAGATAAGACCGGACTATATTTTCCATCTGGCAGCACAGAGTTCGGTGGGTGTTGCATGGAAAAATCCTTCACTTACAATCGACGTTAACATTAAAGGCAGCGTCAATGTAATGGATGCCATCAGGGAACTCTATTACAAGCCCAGAGTCCTTTTAATCGGCTCAGGCGAGGAATACGGTCATATCAGACCGGGAGAGACTCCCATAAGCGAAGAAAACAATCTTCGTCCCGGAAATATCTATGCGGCAACCAAAGCATGTCAGAACATGATAGGCAGTATTTATGCCAAGGCTTACGACATGGACCTTATGATGGTAAGAGCATTTAACCACATAGGACCGAATCAGCTTCCGATATTCGTTGTGGCTGATTTCTGCAAGCAGGTAGTCGAAATAGAAAAGGGATTAAGAGAGCCGGTAATGCATGTGGGCAATCTTAAGGCTCAGAGAGATTTCTCAGACGTAAGAGATGTTGTCAGAGCTTATGCGCTTCTTATCGAAAAGGGAGAAAAAGGTGAGACCTACAATGTCGGTTCAGGCCATGCGGTAGCGATTCAGGATATTCTGGATTTAATACTTTCAAAGTCTTCGGCTGACATTAAAGTTGAAGTTGATCCCGCCAAGATTCGTCCCGTTGATGTTCCCATCATTGAGGCTGACACAACGAAGATTAACAAAGCTACGGGCTGGAAGACGGAGATACCCTTGGCGCAGACTATTGAGGAGACTCTAAATTATTGGAGGGAAAAAATAAATGAGTGATACTTCAAGCAGATTTTTTTCCAATCAGGGCATAACACAGTCGACAAGATTTATTCATACACCGGGCGACTTTGCACTTAACAGTCTTTTATATGTGCAGGAAGCAGGCGTACTTAAAAGCTTAAGACCGCACACAAGTTCCAGAGAGGGACTCGAATCGATTCTTTTTATCACCATAAAAGACGGTGAAGGTTTTGTAAGGGTTTCCGGTCAGGAATATTCCGTAAAGAGCGGTGACTGCATTCTTTTAAACTGTATGGAAAAATACGAGCATGAGAGCAGTGAAAGCAAACCCTGGGAACTTTCATGGGTACACTTTTACGGAAAGACGGCAGTTAGCTTTTATGAGCTGTTCTTAAAAGAAAATAAAAACTCAAACATCTTCACACCGCAGGAAACAGAAGGCTATGTAAAGATGATTGAAAACCTCATGGCGCTTTGCAATGATAAAAGCGTGATGTCGGAAATATATGCCAACGAGACGCTTACGGAAATGCTGACCGAGATTATTTCCGATGTAACTTCCATCGCATCCGAACCCAGTGATATAGATGTTTCTTTAATCAGAACGTTTCTTAACGAAAATTATGCTTCTGATGCAGCGGTTTCGGATATTTGCAATAAGATCGGAGTTAATGAAAATCTTGCAGAAGAGGCTTTTGAGAATGCATACGGCATAGGTATGTCGGAATATCTTAAAATCAGAAGACTGAATGTCGCAAAAGAAATGCTCAGATTTACCATTGAACCCGAAACTAAAATTGCTGACGAGTGTGGCATTAAGGATTACAATGATTTCATAAAAATGTTTGTTGATGCTGAAGGTATGACACCTGAAGTATACAGAAGCAAATGGGCTCAGTGGATAAAATAAATCAGATAAAAAACATTAAGGAGATAAATAATGAAAAAAGCATTAATTACCGGTATTACCGGTCAGGACGGTTCTTATCTTGCAGAACTCCTGCTTGAGAAGGGATATGAAGTTCACGGAATTACACGTCGTGCATCTATTGCAAATACAGGACGTATTGCTCATATCTTAGACAAGATTACTCTTCATGACGGAGATTTATCCGACAGTACTTCTCTTATCAGAATCATCGGTGTAGTTAAACCTGATGAAATTTACAACCTTGCAGCACAGTCACATGTTCAGGTATCATTCGATGTTCCCGAATATTCAGGTGATGTTGATGCAATCGGTGTTTTAAGAATTCTTGAAGCAGTAAGAATGCTCGGACTTGAAAAAACAACCAAGATTTATCAGGCTTCCACATCCGAACTTTACGGTAAGGTTGAAGAAGTTCCTCAGTCAGAAACCACACCTTTCCATCCTTACTCACCTTACGCTATTGCAAAGCAGTATGGTTTCTGGATGATGAAGGAATACAGAGAAGCATACGGAATGTTCTGTGTAAACGGTATTCTCTTTAACCATGAGTCCGAAAGAAGAGGAGAGACATTCGTTACAAGAAAGATTACTCTTGCAGCAGGACGTATCGCAGAAGGCCTTCAGGATCATCTTGAACTCGGTAATATGGATTCTCTTCGTGACTGGGGCTACGCTAAGGATTACGTTGAGTGTATGTGGCTTATCATGCAGCAGGATACTCCCGATGATTTCGTAATCGCTACAGGCGAACAGCACACAGTAAGAGACTTCACAGAGAAGGCATTTGCAGCTAACGGCATTACCATTCGCTGGGAAGGAAGCGGAGTAGACGAGAAGGGCTACGATGCAGCTACAGGAAAGATGCTTGTATGTGTAAATCCTCAGTGGTTCAGACCTACAGATGTAGACAACCTCTGGGGCAATCCTACAAAGGCTAAAACAGTTCTCGGATGGAATCCTCAGAAGACATCCTACGAAGAACTCGTAAAAATAATGGCAGAGCATGACAGAGAACTTGCTAAAAGAGAAAAGGCTCTTGCAAACGCATAAATTTTAACTATGAAGTGTATCATACTTGCAGGCGGGAGAGGAGACAGATTATGGCCCCTCTCCCGTCAAAGTTATCCGAAACAATTTATAAAGATTCAGGGCGATCATTCGCTTTTCCAGGAAACGATAGCCAGAAATATTCCTTATTGCGATGAATTTATCATCATCACCAATGAGGAATATCGTTTTATTGCCATAAATCAGGTAGCGGCTTTCCAGGGACTCGTTCACCGTTTTATTTTTGAAGGTGAAGGAAGAAAGACAACGGCTGCAATTACGCTTGCATGCTTAAGACTTGCAAAATCCGAAACGGTTCTTGTGGTTCCCGCAGACCAGGTTATCGAAGGACTTGAATATAAGGATGATATTACCAGAGCTGTGGAATTAAGCAGGGAAGGCAATATCGTCACATTCGGTATGCCCGTTGAATCACCTGAAGAAAGATACGGATATATCAAAGCAGACGGCGAGAATGTTCTGGCTTTTGTCGAAAAACCCGATCATGACACAGCCGTAAAATATATGCAGGATAAGGATTATCTTATCAACAGCGGAATGATGCTTTTCAGAGTCGGCGATTATCTTGACGAATTAAGAGAGCATTCTCCGAACGAATTCAGACTTTGCATAGCTGCACTTAAAGGCAGAATTTCAAAGGGCAACTCGGTTAAATATCCTGCGGAAGTGATGAATTCGATTCCCGCAGTACATATCGAAAAAGCACTTCTTGAAAAGACGAAAAGAGCGAAGGTTGTAAAGGCTCATTTCGGATGGAAGGATATAGGAAGTCTCGAGGATATTGAAGAGACGAGATTAAAGACTTCGGGCGACGGTCTGGAGTATGAATATAATTGTGAAAATACGGATATCATTAACAGATGTTCCAAGAGTCTCGTGGTTGCAAACGGTGTATCGGATGTAATAGTCGTTAATACCGAAGATGCCGTTTATGTCGGTAAAAAGGGCGAGTCCGAGAGCTTAAAAGAACTGATTAATGATGATGAAAATATATCTAAAATCGGCCGTTTCTTCGAATCGGGCCGAGTAATGTACAGACAGTGGGGAAGATACGAACTGCTTGTCGATACACCTCACTACAGAGTAAAGCATGTTGTTATCCAGCCGGGTAAAACGATTTTTTCTCACAAGCATGTATTCAGATCTGAACACTGGACTATTGTTTCGGGTACGGCATTTATAGAGCTTGACGGAAAAGAAGGCTTGTTTAATACGGATGACGTGGTGGATGTTCTTCCGGGAATGACTCACCAGGTTTCAAATGCGGGAGATACAGAGCTTGTAATAGTTGAGGTTTCCGTAGGCGAAAACGTAAGCGAAGACGACAAGGTTTCCGCAGATGCATTTACAAGCAGTAATGAGCAGACTCATGTTTTTGATTCGTTAATTCGACTTAATCCTGCTTTTAAGGATAATCTCTGGGGCGGCAATAAGTTAAAAGAAATTTACGGCAAGAAATGTGACTTTGATATTCTCGCCGAAAGCTGGGAAATGTCGGCGCATGATGCAGGCCAGAGTATCGTGGCGTCAGGCCGTCACAAAGGTATGCTCTTTAATGATTATCTCGGAACCATAGGTAAGACGAACTGGGGCTGGAAATGCTCCACATTCGCTGATTTTCCGATACTGGTCAAATTAATCGACGCAAAGGACAAACTCTCCGTACAGGTCCATCCTGACGATGATTATGCCATTGCAAACGAGAACCAGTACGGTAAAAACGAAGTATGGTATGTTGTGGACTGTGAGCCCGAGTCATATCTTTACTGCGGTTTTAACAGGGATGTCAGCAGGGAAGAAGTTTTACAGAGAATAGAAGACGATTCGATTCTTGATGTATTAAATAAAATACCCGTTCAGAAGGGTGATGTTTATTTTATCAAGGCTGGAACCGTTCACGCAATCGGTGCCGGAATTGTTATCTGCGAGATACAGCAGAGTTCGAACTGTACATACCGTCTCTACGATTTTAAGAGAAAAGACAAATTCGGAGACTACAGAGAACTTCACATCGACAAAGCTCTGGATGTGCTTAACTTCTCCAAATACTGTCCCGAAAAGATTGATGAAGGAATCGTCGACGGCGATGGCTTTAAAAAGAGAATTATTTCACAGTGCAAGTATTTTGAATGCACGCTGATTGATGTGGATTCATCCGCACGTATTTTAGGAGTGGAAGAAAGCTTTACATCATTCCTCGTACTTGAGGGAGAGGGCAGAATTTCCGTTCGTTCGATAGACGATCCCGAGAAGGTAAAAGAAGGAATTGCATTCAAAGCAGGCGACAGTTTCTTTGCTCCCAAATCAACGGATATCTTCGTGATTGAGGGCAAGAGCAAACTTATTATGACAAGAGTCTGAAAGCAAAAATAAAACGGTTGTCGGCTTGCCAAATGGCTTGCCGGACTCCAAAAAATGCAAGGGGGATTTATTATGAAGAAGAGTCGTATCACTTTCAGGAGAATTCTTACGGCAGTCGTTTCGATTGCACTTTTCCTAGGAACTATTGTAATACCGAGTACCAAGGCGGAAGCTGTTGCGTGGTATTCATCGGATGCTTTTACAGACGTTGGACGATCCAAAAAAGGTACTCAGAGTTTTAAAGAAACAGAAGTAGTAAACACATCCAATATTTTTATTAATGCACATATGGAAACAAGTTTTCCAAATGATGGCGAGACAAATTTCGCTGGGTATACCGAATGGGAATTTGAAGGAAAGACATATCATTTTAAAGTCCCTGATGGATTATACGCTTATAATACTGTAACTCAACTTAATAATAAAGACTTAACGGTTACTGTTCAGTTTATTCTTAGCTATGATTCGAAAAAGTTAAGATTAATTGAGCCAAGCGCACGATCATATCCCGGACATTATTATTATGCACCCAATATGACAGAGGATGCGGTTGTTCAAGAAATCAGAGCATATATGGATTTTATGACTGATATTTTCACAAGATCTCAATGTCATGTAGATGCGTGGGTTTGCGGAAATGAGGTTAATGCACCCAAAGACTGGTATTTCTTTGGGACTGACTGTATGACGAATGACGGAGTAATTACCAATCCGAATCTGCTTCTTGATAAGTATGTAAAATATTACAATATTGTTTATGATGCGGTTAAGGCCAAAAACAAAAAGTCCAGAGTATGTATTTGTGTGGATCATTGCTGGACTGAAACAGCCGGAGGAAAAGTTATTCCTACAAAAACTTTCCTTAACATGTTTAATGACAGAGAAGGCAAAACAAAAGACTGGTGTATCGCGTATCATGCATATCCTGCGGATTTAAATAAACCGGATATTTGGTCAAATTGGAATGGGCATGTTTGGAATCAAAAGAATGAAAATGCCCAGTTTGTGGATGGCTACAATCTTGAAGTACTTACGGGATATGTAAAAAATAATTTCGGTTCGAATCACAGAATAATGTTGACGGAACAGGGATTCACAAAGGCGGAAGGTGAAGACAAGCAGGCAGCTTGCCTTGTATATACCTTTTATAAGGCTCGATTTGATGATATGATTGATGTCTTTCACGTTTTAAAATTCCCGGGCTCAGGTTGGGAATTGGGAACCAAGGCATCTCAAATTTGGGAAAAACTGGATAACGGAAGTGATGCTGATGAGCAGTGGATATTAAGTCAGGTTGGCGGAACATTAGGTATTAGTTCTTTTAGCGAGATAACCCCTAACTGGAAGAGCCAGGGCACACTTTCAAATGAGATTAAGCAATTCAAAGAAGAAAACCCGTGTTATTATCAGGGAGTGGACTACAGTCCGGTATTTGATTATGAGTATTTTGTTGCTCAGAATCCTATTCTGAATACTTTCTGGGGAAGAAAACCAACCTATGATGAGGCATTTGATTATTTTGCCAAATACAGTATGGACAGAAGTGATTCTCAGATAATGAAGAGCCATCCGGACTTTGATCTTTTAACATATAAATCAGAGCATCCGGAATTGGTAGCGCAGTTTGGAGATGACAACCGAGCTTATTATACATATTACAGTAAGAATTTTAGTGCAAATCCTGATCAGGTAAGGGCCTTTGTTGTAAGATTCTACAAAGAAGTGCTTGGAAGATCGCAGGCTGATATTGATGCGGACACAACCGGAATCGCTGACTGGACCAACGCACTGTTGGACAAAAGAAAGAGCGGTGCAGAAGTTGCCTACGGATTTGTAAACAGTAGTGAGTTTAGAAACAGAGACTTAAATAACGATCAGTTTGTAAGAACTATGTACAAGTCGTTCTTTGACAGAGAACCCGATGCAGACGGATATGCAGGTTGGTATAATGATTTACAGAATGGTACCAAGACTCGACTTCAGGTCTTTGAAGGATTTGCCAAGTCCGGTGAGTTTAAGAATCTTTGCAAAGCATACGGAATCAATCCCGGAACATATACAGCCCCTGCAAAGCCTCAGGATCCCGAATTAAAGCCTCTTAATGTCGATACTACAGGTGTAGACGGAAGCCAGTTGGATGCTTTTGTGGAAAGACTTTATGATAAGGCGCTTGTCAGAACTTCGGATGCAGGCGGTAAATCATACTGGGAGGGCTGTATCTTAAACGGAAAAGACGATCAGGGCAGAGAATACGATATCAGAACAGTTATCTCCAAGGGCTTCCTTAACTCTCAGGAATACAAGAACCGGGACAGAAACAACGCTGAATTTGTATTAGACTGTTATGCAGCATTCTTTGACAGAAATCCCGTAGGAACACCTGATGAACCTAACTACTGGAACTGGGTTCAGCAGTTAAATAACGGACTTTCAAGACAGCAGATGATTGAAAACGGATTCGGTAATTCACAGGAATTCAAGAATCTGATTGAGAGTTACGGATTTGTAATTAAATAGGTTACTAAAATATAAAGGGGGAATTTTTTGAATGTATTTTTGTAACAAATCAAAAAGAAAGTATATAAGCACCTTTCTTTGTGCAGCGTTAACGGTTACAGCATTAGTCTATGTTCCGTTAAATGTTGAAGCAAAGAATGGGGATACCGGAAGTACAAGTCTAAAAGTTGATTATCATACAAAAGAGGAGATAGCAGAATATATTAAGAATCATCCGGATGACAATGCCGATAACAATAATTTTGCTGTTGTTCCCGATTTTAATGCTCCATATTCTCCGGGACGGTTATCTGACAGTACATTAAATGATACATGCGCAATATTAAATTATTACAGATACCTTGTCGGCATTCCGGAGGTGACATTAAACGATAATTATACAGAGTCCGCACAAACCGCATGTTTTGTTAATGCCGTAAATAAGACCAACTTACGTGATCTTTCGATTCAACCTTTGGGTATGGACGATGCGATGTATCAAAAGGGCTGCGAAGGTGCAGACAATTCACTTATGAGCAGGGGTGTAGGATTTGGAGGTAATAATTATCTTTCTTTGGATTATATTGAGTATACTCCGGGTTATTCAGTGAGAAATATATGGGTAAAAAATTTCTTTGACATTAGATATCTGTTCAACCCTTATATGGCTCAGACAGGTTTTGGGGTAGTCAAAAACGGTGAATACACTTATTCTGCTATGTACTCCGCCGATGAAAGTAATCCTAACGGTAAAAACTATTCAATGGTGGCATGGCCTGCTCAAAACACTCCCACAGGTGATTTTTTTGGAAAAGAGGAATGGTATCTTTTTATAGACGATGATATACAATCTGCTACAGTAACTATGGAATGTGAAAACACCGGTGAAAAATGGATTTTCAGCAGTGAAAGTAGTAATAATTCCGGAGATTTTTATATTGATAACAGATGGTACGGGCTGAAAGGATGTATTGCATTTAAACCGGCAGATAGTATAAATTGCGACGACGGTGCTTCCTACAAAATATTTGTATCTGCCAAGGGAAGTAAGCAGTATTCAATAGAATATACTGTGGATTTCTTCAGTTACACTGATTATCTCAGTAATGAAGATGTAAAAGCATTTGTAAAGAGATTTTACAAGGAAGTACTCGGAAGACCTCAGGCACAAATTGATTCCGATACGGCCGGAATTAACAACTGGACGGAAGCACTTTTATCAGGTTCTCAGTCCGGTGCCGAAGTAGCTTACGGATTTGTTAACAGTACTGAGTTCAAAAACAGAGATTTAAATAACGATCAGTTTGTAAATACCATGTATATGTCTTTCTTTGACAGACAACCTGATGCAGAAGGATATGACAAGTGGTACAGTGCTCTGCAGAATGGAAGTATGACGAGACTTCAGGTATTTGAAGGATTTACCAGGTCACAGGAGTTTAAGAATCTTTGTGCAGCATACGGAATCAATCCGGGAACATATACCGCTCCGGCAAAGCCTCAGGATCCCGCATTAAAGCCTCTTAATGTTGAAACCAAAGGCGTAAATGAATCTCAGTTAAATGCTTTTGTAGAAAGACTGTATGATAAGGCACTTGAAAGACCTTCAGATGCAGGCGGAAAAGCATACTGGAAAGGCTGTATCTTAAACGGAAAAGACGATCAGGGCAGAGAATACGATATCAGAACAGTTATCTCCAAAGGATTCCTTAACTCTCAGGAATACAAGAACAGAGACAGAAATAATGCAGAATTCGTATTAGACTGCTATGCTGCATTCTTTGACAGAAATCCTGTAGGAACAGAAGATGAGCCTAACTACTGGAACTGGGTTCAGCAGTTAAATAACGGGCTTTCAAGACAGCAGCTTATAGAGAACGGATTCGGTAACTCCAAGGAATTCAGGAACCTGATTGAGAGTTACGGATTTGTAATTAAGTAAAAGATTGGTGCCAGACACCCTTCGGGAGTCGTGCACCTTCACAAATCGGTGGCGGGAGTAAAATCCTGCTACCGATTTTCCTTGCTAATGTAAGCAAGAATAAAAGAAGGGAATTGTTTTGTAATGAAAAGAATTAAGAGCAGTATTTTGAAAGTTATTTTTGTCGGTTCGATATCGATTCTGGCATTGGGGCTGGGAAATCTTAAGGCTCATGCGGCATCGCCTGTAGCAATCAATGAGACCAATTTCCCTGATGCAACTTTCAGGTCTGTTATCGCCAACACATATGATTACAATCATAACGGCTATATAGATCCTGATGAAGTCAGCATGACAATGAACATTTCCTGCGAGGGAATGGGAATCAGTTCTGTCAAGGGAATTGAGTATTTTACTGATATTCAGGGACTCTGGGTCAAAGATAACAATATAAGCAGTCTTGATGTCAGTAAAAATGTTCATCTTCACGGCATATGGTGTTCGGGAAATCCGCTTACTTCAATAGACATTTCTCACAATCCCAAGCTTGAATGGATTTACTGCTTTGATTGTAATCTTACTGCTCTGGATGTAACACACAATCCTGATATGTCTTTTATAGAGTGTAACACCAATCCGATAAAAGAACTGGATTTATCCAAGACACCGAAGCTGGAGCATTTAACCTGCGGTACATGTGAATTATCATCACTTGATGTAAGTAACTGCCCCAATCTGGCTCATCTGGATGCTTTCAGTAACCATATCACGACACTTGATGTTTCTCATAATACCAAACTTAAAAGACTCGATATATGGAATAATCCGGGTCTTGGAAGTATAGATATCAGTAATAATAAGGGACTGCAGTATTACAATTGTTCCAATAACAATGCTAAAAGCGTTGATGTCAGCAATAACCCGGAATTAACCAAGCTTATCTGCAGTTACAACCGTGAAATTAAGAGCCTTGATGTGTCTCATAATCCAAAACTTGCATATCTGGATTGTGCGGTAAACGATATTTCATCCCTGGATTTGTCTAACAATCCCCGACTTGTGTTTTTACAGGCTTTTACCAATCCTTTCACATCAATTAATATAGGCAACAATCCTTTTCTGGTACGTGCCTATAATGAAGGTGTAAAGAAGTGGGAATATCCTGCAGGCTACTGTTATTCGTGGACAATAGAATGGGGCGGAGAAACTTCAACAAGCGATAAGAACATTTTCTTTGTCTGTGTTGATGACGGTGTAAATGTAAATGCCAATCTCATAAAAGATATACATCAGATTTTCCCTGATGATACCGGTTCTGACGTTACAGATGCTACAAATCTGATGACCAGAGAAGAACTCATGCAGATACTGTATGAAATGGCAGGAAGCCCCGGTGTCAGCGGAATGAGCACAAGATTTAAGGATGTTCAGCACGGTGCATATTATGAGAATGCGGTTATCTGGGGCGAAGCAAATCATATTGCTGTCGGATATCCTCATCAGTCCTTTGATACATTCGGTGTGGGCAAATACATCAGAAGAGAAGATGCATGCTTAATGCTTATGAGATATTCCGAAGTAATGGGTCTTAGCAGAAGCATTGATTTCGGAAGAAGCGATGATTATCTCGACTATTATGAAATAGATTATGAGCACTGGGAAGCCGTTTGCTGGTCTGCAACATTACAAATCCTCGAAGGCAAAGGCGGTGCAACAAAAGATACTCAGAAAATCGATCCTCGTGGAAGAGCGACGCGTTCTGATATTCAGTATATGATAAGCAGAATGCAGGCAGTTAATTATCTTCCCGATTACAGAATTCCTTCCGTAGCAAATCCTGTGGCGGTTAAGGCTTTTGTGGAAAGATTATACTTAACCGTACTCGGAAGAGACGGAGAAGTAAAAGGAATTAATGACTGGACCAACGATCTTATCAGCAGACAGAAAAACGGCGCAGATGTGGCCGGCGGGTTTGCCATGAGCCGGGAGTTTAAGAACAGGAATCTTTCAAACGATGAGTTCTTAAAAGTACTGTATAAAGGTTTCTTTGACAGAGAACCCGATACGGGCGGATACAACGGCTGGATATCAAAACTGAACAGCGGCACAAGCCGCGAAGAAGTAATAGCAGGCTTTGTTAATTCGACGGAATTTAATAATTTATGCTCAAGGTATGGCATTAATCCCGGAGAATTAAAGGTAACTCCTTCACCAAAGCCCACACCCCAACCTTCTAACGGACTGAAACCTCTTAATGTCGATACATCAAATGTAGACGAGGATCAGCTCACGGCGTTTGTTCAGAGACTTTATCTTAAAGCTTTGGGAAGAACAGGAGAGGCTTCGGGAGTAGATTACTGGAAAGGCTGTATCTTAAACGGAAAAGATTCTGAAGGCAGAGAGTACGACATCAGAACAGTAATCAGTAAAGGCTTTTTCTTATCTAAGGAATATGCGAATAAGAAAACGGGCAATGAACAGTTTGTGGCAGACTGTTACGCAGCCTTTTTCGACAGAGATCCGCGCGGTACGGATGACGAGGTAAATTATAACAACTGGGTTCAACAGCTTAACAACGGCTCGCTGACAAGGCAGCAGATGATAGAGCATGGCTTTGGCGATTCGCCCGAGTTTAAAAACCTGATTAAAAGTTATGGATTTATAATACTGGAATAAAAAAACGGTAGTGAGGAATTTTCCTCACTACCGTTTTAAATTGTTTCTACTTAATTACGAATCCGTAGCTTGTGATAAGATTTCTGAATTCCTTTGAATCTCCGAAACCTCTTTCAATCATCTGCTGTCTCGTAATAGTTCCGTCATTTAACTGCTGTACCCAGTTCCAGTAGTTAGGCTCATCAGGCGTTCCTACAGGATTTCTGTCAAAGAATGCTGCATAGCAGTCTAATACGAATTCTGCATTATTTCTGTCCCTGTTCTTGTACTCCTGAGAGTTAAGGAAGCCCTTGGATATAACTGTTCTTATATCGTATTCTCTGCCCTGATCGTCTTTTCCGTTTAAGATGCAACCCTTCCAGTATTCTTTTCCGTTGGCATCAGAAGTTCTGACAAGTGCTCTGTCATAAAGTCTCTCTACAAAAGCATCAAGCTGTGCCGGATCAACATTTGTTGTATCAACATTAAGAGGCGACAGTGTGCTTGCGGGCTGGGAATTAGCCGGAACGTTAAGTTCACCGGGTGTAATTCCGTAGTTGGAACAAAGAGTCCTAAATTCTCCGGAGTTTACAAATCCTGCAACTACCTGATCTCGGCTAGTTCCACTGTTTAACTTTGATAACCAGCCGTTATATCCGTCTGCATCGGGTTCTCTGTTAAAGAATGCCTTATACATTGTAGTTAAGAAATCGGCATTGTTTAAATCCCTGTTCGTAAATTCTTTACTTTTTACAAATCCGTATGCTACATCTCCGCCTGTCTTGGAACCGTCAATAAGAGCATTAGTCCAGGTGGCGATTCCGGCTTTGTCTTTATTTATAGCAGCCTGATCTCTTCCGAGTACTTCTTTATAGAATCTTCTTACAAATGCCTCAATCTGCGCCTTCTGTTCGTCTGTTAAAGGTTTATCAACGGGCTGGTTTTTGTAATCGTTTATATCAAAGAAATCAACTGTGTAATTTACTGTAAACGGCTTATCTCCGACATCTTCTTTATAAGCGATGTTACCGTACCATACCCAGTCTTTTACGGCTGTGGTTCCTGATATTGATACTTTGTATGAGTAGTCTTTGTCGGTTGTGGTACCGTTCTGAGGTCTGAAAATAATACAACCGGGCTGTCCGTAATAATCATTATTGATATTAATATATCCGACATCGTTAGTTTTGTTGCAGTCCGGAGTTCCTGTGAAAGTCCAGGTCTTACCGGTGTTTTCGCAGGTTAATGTGACGGTTGCCGATTTAACGGACTCGCCCATGGAAACGCTCCAGGCATCGCTTGCATCAAAATATCCGACAGGAGTGTTCTGACCGGGCCAAGCAACAACTTTAATTGAATTGGCAGCGGTATTTGAATCATCCATAGCGTACATGGAAGAATGAATTGAATAACCGTTTTTGGCAAGACCGATTCCGGTCTTACCCATAGGCGGATTAAGAATCCATCTCCTGTGTCCGACTTTGTCGATATTACATTCGTCCGAATCTCCCATCCATCCGGTGGTCATAAAATAACCGATATTAAAATAATTTCCGGCGTCCCAGCTGGTCCATCCGTAAGCGATGTTTGAATGGCTTGCACCTTCGTAGCCTTTCTTAAACATTGCATCATCCATTCCTGCAGGCTGTGAAGGATAGTGTGTCATAACATTGTTTGCGGCATTTACCACAGATGCAGCCTGAGCAAGTTCGTTGTATTCGCTGCTTAATGTTACATTTGCAGGAAGACCTGCAATATAACGGAAAGTATTAAGTAAAGCAAGGGAATCATTTAATGTGGAATCAGATACTTTTCCGAGAGAATAAGGAGCAGTAATGCCCGGGATAGAATCAAATGAATTAATATATGCATTGTTTGCGGGATGCTCAATTATATAATGAGCGATTTCGGATTTGGTATGATACTCAACACCAAGATCCTTGCTTCCCGAATTACCGTTTTTCGCTTCGGCAGTTGCGGGAAGAGAGAAAATCATCATCGCCACAAGTACAGCGCATAGTGAAAGACTTAAGATTCTTTCGTAAACCCTTTTACCTGTTTTCATGTAAAATCCTCCATTACAGTTTTTTGAAAAGATATTTTTAACCCTTAACAATAAAGTACCATATTATGTGGTTATAAACAATTCGTTGTTGTGTTTCAAAATGTAAATCTTTTGGCCGATTTTTCTGTATTTTTCCTAAAAGAAGTAAGCATTGCTCATTGACTGCAGAAGTCAATAATTTTGATATTTTTTTGACAAATTTTTATTTAAGGCACTAAATATATTGCTTTTAAGGACAAGAAATGGTAAAATAATACCAAATTTTGTGTTTATCACTTTGTAAAAATATATACAAATCTTGAAAGGATGGTGTAAAAGTGAAGATAAGAAGCAATACTTACATCAAAAAAACTATTTATTTACTTGTTGCATTTCTCGTTTTTGCCGTTGTGTCGTTCGGATTTAAAATGAACGCCAATGCAGAAAAGCTTATTGAAATCAACGCTAAGAATTTCCCTGATTATTATTTTCGTACTTATGTAATGACGAATCTGGATACCACTTTTTCAGGTGGAAAAACCTATGTAACTCAGAGTACTCTTGATTCCGTAACAGAATTAATTCTTGACGGAAAAGGCGGAGTTGAATTTTCAAATCTTTCGGGACTTAATCACTTTAGAAATCTCGAAAAACTTTCATGTGTTCAGAATCCCGGTCTGACCGCCATTGATGTTACTCAGAATGTCAAGTTAAAAGAACTTCATTGTTACAACACAGGTATTAAAAATCTGAACCTCAGATATAATACCAATCTCGAAGTGCTGGAATGTCAGAACTGTAAACTTACCGCTCTTGATGTGACAAAGAATACAAAGTTAAAACAGCTTGACTGCAGAAATAACGCTATCACAGCATTAAATGTAATCTGTAATCCCGAACTGACATCTTTACGTTGTCATATGAACAGATTAACAACACTTAATACTGACAATAACACCAAACTTGAATATCTTTCATGTTACAACAACGATCTTACTTCTCTTAACTTTAAGAATAATACAAAGCTTGTTCAGGTTTACTGCGGAGACAATTCCATTACCACAATTAATTATCTTGGCAACTGCACCAAACTCGAACTTCTGGATTGTTCAAACAACAAGTTAAGCACACTTGATGTAAATAACCTTACCAAACTCCTTTCATTAAACTGCCGAAACAATAACTTAACATATCTGTCTGTAAGAAACAGTAAGAATCTTGCTGAGTTGATTTGCAACGGCAATCAAATTGAAAATGTTGTTATTAATGAATCAGGTGTACTTCATGATTTACGTAAATCTGCTACACGTCAGACAAATGAGTACAACAAAACAATTACTTATCAGAGCAAGAACGGTGACAAAATAATTGTGACAGACTTAACAACCAATACTCAGGAACTCGGTGCAACAATCACTGTAGTAGAGATGGATGAAGCAGCTATCAGAGCTTTGGTTACAAGACTGTATTACACAATGTTAAAGAGAGATCCCGAAGCAGGCGCTGTTGATACATGGACCAACAGAGTTCTGAATAAGGAAGTTAACGGTGTTGAACTCGGTAAGAGATTTGCACTTAGCGAAGAGATAACCAAATCAAGACCTGTCAGTGATAAAGAATTTGTTACAAGACTGTATAAAACATTCTTAGACAGAGAAGGAAGCGAGAAAGAGATTAACGGATGGGTTGAAACGCTTAACAATGGAAAGACCAGAGAGTATGTGCTTGCCGGCTTTGTTAATTCTCAGGAGTTTGACAAATTCTGTAAAGAATGCGGAATCTCAAGAGGAACCATGACTGTACAGAATCCTGATAAGCCTAAGAACAACAACAATACAAATGCCGATCCCAACGCATTAAAGCCTCTTAAAGTTGATACTTCCAATGTAGATGATGCACAGCTTACAGCATTTGTTCAAAGACTTTACAAGAAAGCACTTGGAAGAAAAGGCGAGCCTGCAGGTGTCAGCTACTGGAAGGGCTGTATCTTATACGGCAAGGATACATCAGGCAGAGAGTATGATATCAGAACCGTAGTCAGCAAAGGTTTCTTCTTATCAAAGGAATATGCTAACAAGAATACAAATAATGCGCAGTTCGTAGCAGACTGCTATGCAGCTTTCTTTAACAGAGATCCCAGAGGAACAGAAGACGAAGTTAACTATAAGAACTGGGTTAAACAGTTAGACGAAGGCAAGATAACCAGACAGCAGATGATTGAGCATGGATTTGGTGATTCGCCTGAGTTCAGAAACCTTATCACAAGCTACGGATTTAAAATTCTTAACTAAGCAATTTGACATTTAAAGCATAAAACATAAGCCCCCTTGGTTATAATAGACAAAGGGGACTTTTTTTGTCCATCTAAAATGCCGTGAATTGCCGAAAAATAAGGTATTTTCGGCTTGTTTTAAAAATGCCGTATTGGTAAAATTTTAGTATCTGATTAAATAATTTTTTTAATTGGATGATTAAATAATTTTTTTTAATTGGATGAGTAAATGATTTTTGTGATTGGAGGGAAATTATGAGAAAGGTAAAGCGGTATTTTAGCGGAATTATTGCAATGCTTTTACTGGTTGCAAGTATTCCCATGAATGTTTTTGGCGCGACTACGTTTGCCATTACCACACAGCCCGTATCACAGGTTGTATTGGATGGGAAAACAGTTGGTTTTTCTGTTGTGGCAACCGGTGCTACATCGTATCAGTGGCAGTATAACAAAGGCTCAGGATGGAAAAACGCAACAAATGCGGATGTTTGGATAGGAAACAATACAAGAAAACTGAAATTCACGGCGGATGAAAAGTATGAGAATTTCCAGTTTAGATGTATGGTTAGTGGTGCTGATAATAAAAAGATTTACAGTGATGTTGTAACCTTTTCTATCTTATCAATTACATCGCAGCCCACTTCGCTGACTATAGCTGAAGGGAAAACGGTTACATTTTCTGTGGAAGCAGCTAATGCTACGGCATATCAGTGGCAGTACAATAAAGGCGATGGCTGGAAAAATGCAACAAATGCAGATGTATGGAAAGGTAACAACACCAATACTTTAAGTTTTAAAGCAACTAAAAAGTATAATAATTTCCAGTTCAGATGTTTGGTAAGCAATGGAAGTACAAAGTTAGCCAGTGATGTTGTAAAATTTTCCAATCTGGCAATTACTGAACAACCCTCATCACAGGCAGTAGTGCAAGGGGAAGATGTTGTATTTTCGGTAAATGCTCCTGGTGCAATATCATACCAGTGGCAGTACAACAAAGGTGAAGGCTGGAAAAATGCAACAAATGCGACGGTATGGAAAAATAACAAGACTGATACATTAACATTTATTGCTGACGAAAAATATGAAGGTTTTAATTTCAGATGTGTTATAAAGGATAGCCTTGGAAATTCTGTAGCATCTGAAGCAGCTCCTTTTGAAATATTTAGATATACAGTTACCTATGATGCGGGGGAAGGATTATTTGATAATGATTCTCGTTTTATGACAAACAAGGAGAATCCCGGATGGGTAGAATTTGGTCCTTTTTATCCTAATGGCGAAAAGGCAGTACCTGTATGGCAGGATCATGTACTCAAGGGATGGAAATATAACGGACGTCTTGTGAGAGGCCTTAATGTTTCTTCCGATATTACTCTTGAAGCAGAATGGGCAGACGAATGTATCATCAGATATAACCTTGCAGGCGGTCACTTATCCGATGAAACTGCATCATTTGCAGCTGAAATGGGATATACAATGGAGGGTGATATCTTAAAAGAAACAGTTGCCCCCGGAACATATTTTATTCCCGGATGGATTGAACCCCAGAAGACAGGCTATATTTTTAAAGGCTGGAAATATCAGAGCGCATATATGAGAAGCGCAACGGTTAACAGCACACACAGAACTATAGAACTCATGGCTGATTGGGAAGAGGCTGCACTGGTAACATATGATGCCAATGGCGGTTACTGGTTCTTTAATGAAGAAGAAGGCCCGTTTGAAACCTATAGTTTTTATCAGCCTAAGGGTACATATTATCTTAACTGGCACACTCCTCAAAGAGAAAAATATTATTTCTATGGATGGGTTGATGTAAACGGAAAAAATAAGGTAAAAGTTAATCTTACACAGGATGCTACATTCAAAGCATTATGGTATCCTGCATACAATGTAGTTTATCACGGAAACGGTGGTCAGTTTGATGCAGAAGAATACCATGGCGATTGGGATTACTGGCCCGGAGATATGTGCCGTTATGACAACAAGAATTATGAATGTATTTCCGAAGTTCACAGGAATGATCCGTGGGATCCTGAAAAATGGGAAGAAATAGAATTAATTGAAGATATGGTCCGCGAAGAAAGGGGCGGAAACTATCACGTAGGAAGTGTACAAAATCCTTACAGAGAAGGATATCATTTCGTGGGATGGAGCGGTATCCCTACTGCACCGAGAGGTGAATGGGGATGGGAGATTCCTCTTCAGGCAGATATGGAATTCTATGCTATATGGGTTAAAGAAGATATTAAAGTAACCCTGGATGCCAATGGTGGATTGATTCCTCAAAGGAATGATGAAACAAATGAAGATGAGTATTTCGAAACTGTTATTCGTGATTATGACCCTTGGAATGGAGTGGAAACCCTCTGGGCTGAAAGAGGTGAAGGAGAAGAATACAACCTTCTTGGATGGAGTAAAGATAAAAATGCGACTGAACCTCAGTACGGAATCCATGATTGGGTATATGTTGAGGATACTTGTACATTATATGCCGTTTGGGAAAAGAGAGCAGTTATAGTATTTGACGGTAATGGTGGTACATGGACCTGGAAAGAAAAGGACGAAGCTACCGGCGCAGAAATAGAATGTTCTTCTGAAACCCGCACAGAGTACAGGGAGGACGGACAATTCTATTATGTCAGAACATGGAATCCTGAACTTGAAGGCTACAGATTCGACGGCTGGCTTGATAAAGACGGAAATCCTGTTGATGACAGTGAGTATATAGTTCTTGATAAAGATGAGGAATATTTCTTTACAGCAATTTGGATTAAAACAATTGTTGTAACTTATGATTCTAACGATGGCGACTGGGGTGAAGATGAGAATCATGAACTTGTTACTGAAAAATACTGGGAAGGAGATTCAGGTGAAGTTCATATTGGAATGGAATGGCCTCACAGAGACGATTACGCATTTGTGGGTTGGAGCCTTGATCCTGATGCAGATCCTGCAACGGATGAAATTGAAACAGATTTTGATGTTGAACTCGACGAAGACGCGACTTACTATGCAATATGGTGTGCTTCTTTTGAAGTAACATATGATGCTAACGGTGTTGTGTTCTGGTATGACGGTGATAATCCTATAACAGAAGAAGTGGATCATAATATTAATTATGGTGAATTTGAACTTAGGGATAGGTATTATGTAGAAGGATATGAATTCCTTGGATGGGATGAAGATCCTAACGCTACAGAACCGACATACGGACCGAGAGAACGTATATTTATTAAAGGTGAGACAACATTCTATGCTATATGGCATAAATATCCTACTATAACATATTCTGCCGCAGGCGGTTTGTGGACATGGGAAGAATGGCGAGAAGGCGAAAACGAACAACCCGGAGAATATGTTCAGTGCTCGACAGAAGTAAAAACTGATTGGAGAAATGACGGCGAATACTATTATGTTGGCATGGATCAACCTCATCGTGAAGGATATGAATTTGCAGGATGGGTTGACGATGAAGGTAATAACGTCGACAATATGTTAATCACCATGGATCAGGATTACGAATTTTATGCCTCCTGGAGCAAATGGCTTAATATAAGATACTATGCTAACGGTGGACAGTTCTTTGAATGGGATCAGGAAAACCAGGAAAATCATCCTATAGGAAAGGTAATGGACAGAGGAGCCAAAACAGGCGAAGAGTATTATCTTGACGGATGGATGCCTGAAAGACCCGGTTACAGATGTATCGGATGGGCTTATGAAGAAGATCCTGAAGAACAGGTTATTCTCGAAAATCCTATATTCTTTGATGTCAACGATTTTGAAACCGAAAACGAAGTGGATGAATTTGATGTAGTATTTTATGCCGTTTGGAAAAAAGTAGTTGATGTTACTTATGACTTTAACGGTGGAAAATGTCATGGTCAGGATTATGAAACAATGTTTGATATCTGCGAACCCGATCCGTACTGGGTTGGTTGGGATTGGCCTTACCGAGAAGGATATGAGTTCCTTGGCTGGAGTGATGATCCTGATGCAGAAGATGCAGAACCTAATTACACCTGTGTATTATCTGAAGTGGCCACATATCAGGATAATGGTGAAGAAAATGCCACAGTAACCTTCTATGCAATCTGGGATCAGAAGGTAGTTGTTACCTTTGATGCCGGAGAAGGCGAATTCGATAACGGAGAACAAATTATTAATCAGTACTTCAGAATCGGTGATATTCTTGACTGGGATCGTGATTTTGGTACAGAAGAACCTATAAACCTTTGGCCTACCCGTGAAGGTTACAGATTTGTCGGCTGGACATTCAACGGCGAAGATTTCAAATTAATCCGAATTGATGAAGACATTACCGTTGTAGCTAAATGGGTTGAAGTAAAAACCGTAACTCTTGATGCAAACGGCGGAACTGTATGGGATGAAGACGGAAATCCCGGCGAAGTAATTCATATTACAAATAATGTTGACTGTACGTTACCTGCATGCGATTTTGAACCCTTCAAAGAAGGATCTGAATTCCTTGGCTGGTATGATTCAAACGATAAACTGGTAAACTATATCACATTTGAAGATTCTTATACCTTAACCGCAAGATGGTCAGGCGAAGGAGAAGAAATTCCGGATCGTCCTCCTCATAACTGGGGTGTAACCGAGTGTGAAATTCATGTAAATGGCAATACTGAGGGAGTAACGATTAATACGGGAGATAATTTTATAATTAGTAATTCTATTACCGGTAATGCCAGCACAGTTATATGGTACATAAGTTCCGATCAGAATAACTGGACTCAGGTCGGAGATGATTTTTACAACCTTGAACAACTTTTAGATGTTCCGGGAACTTACTACTATAAAATGACTGCTGACGGAGTGGAATCAAATATTCTTATTGTTACTATAAAAGCGAGAGAATATTAATAGGTTATTCAATCAATATTTGATTGAAAAGAAACAAAACGGGGAGCAGAGAGAAATCTGCTCCCGTTTTTTATTTGGAAATTCATTTGTAATGGATAAAGTCTTAAAAGAGGGTTATAATGGATAAGTCGGTCAATAAATACAGAAAAGGAATTATACATACTTGGTTAGCGTAATTATTCCTGTTTACAACGTTCTTCCGTATCTGAAAGAATCATTGGACAGCGTTATAAATCAAACATATAAAAATCTGGAAATAATAATTGTGGATGATGGTTCTACCGACGGATCGGCTTCTGTATGTGATTCTTATAAAACGGATTCCCGCGTCAAGGTTATTCATCAGGAAAACAAAGGGTTGAGCGGAGCCAGAAATGCAGGACTCGAACTGGCGACGGGAGAATATATCGCTTTTCTTGATTCTGATGATGCGTTTCTTTTGAATATGATTCAGACAATGGTTGAAGGCATAGAAAGAAGCAAAGCAGATATAGCAGTTTGTGGGTTTGATATTGTTTACTCAAAAATGAATATGACTGAAAGCAGATTTTTTAAGAAGCGTGGATTCAGAATAGAAAAAGAAGAAACACTTTCAAAAGATGAGGCCGTTATATATCTGACAAGAAAAGTAAAAACCTGCGTCTGGAATAAATTATATCGAAAAGAGTTATGGGATAATTTAAGATTCCCCGAAGGAAGAGTTTTTGAAGATGTATGGGTGCTTCCGGACTTACTTGATAAAATCAATCGGGTACATTTAATATCCGAGTCGCTTATCCTTTATCGTCAAAGGCCGGGAAGCATTACGTCGACCGTAAATGAAAAAATAATTGAAGATAAAATAAACTCCAGAAAAAACCTGGAAGAGTATATCAATAAATATACATTTGAAGAAAAAGAAAACTGTTATGGATTATATGAAGACATTACAAGACAGCTGACAGTCTGCTATTCTGAACTGTTTCACATAAAAGGGAAAAACGAATACACTGAAAGTCTGAAAAAAGAGCTGATTGAAAAATGGGATTTTTTTGATGGTAAAACAATTCAAAAAAAATCCCTGATTACCCACTTTATATTTATGCATATGACTTCGTTTCTTTATCCGAGCATAGTTATGTTTCGTATATTAAAACGCATATTCTGAGAAAGGATATAGTTTGAAAACTCAAAGAAAAAATACAATTTGTTCAGTTATCCATTATATTGCGATAATAATATCCGGACTGATTATACCCCGTGAAATCCTTTTCCACTACGGTTCGGAAATGAACGGATTGGTTCAATCGATTACACAGTTTTTATCATATACAATACTTCTTGAACTGGGCATTGGTGCAGTAATTCCTGCGGCATTATATCGTCCGCTGTCTGAGAAAAATAACAGCGGGATAAGTGCTGTATTTTCTTCAGGTTATAAAGTCTATCGTAAAATTGCATTAATATGTCTTTTTTATATTGCAATTCTCTTTTTTATTTTCCCGAAAGCAAGCGGTATATCTGTATCTGCTGTATTTGTAATTGTACTTGGATTAGGAACCGTTATTCATTATCTGATTGGCGAACCGGAGCGTTTGCTTATAATTTCCGACCAGAAAGGATATGTTGTCTACTGCCTCGGGACAGTTTCAACCATTTTAAAAACCATATTGCAGATTGTACTTATTATTGCCGGAAATTCCCTGGTTATGGTTGTACTTGCAGACGTACTGATTAAGGTATGCCAGTTTGTGTTTTTATATGTGTATGTAAGGATAAATTATCGGATTGACAGAAAGATAAAATATACCAGGGAACCGATAGCACAAAAGTGGAACGGAATTGCGCAGCATATAGCTTATTTTGTTTTGGAAAATACAGACATTGTTTTACTGACACTTTTTACAACGTTTCGCGAAGTATCGGTTTATTCTGTTTATTTTATGGTTATTTCAGGAGTGAGAAAAATTATACTGGCGGTAACAAGCAGCGTTCAGCCCAAACTCGGCGAACTGTGGACTAAGGATGATAAAGAAGAACTAAAGAGTTTCTTTGCAAAATTTGAAAGATGGATTCATATCAGTACGGTACTGGCTTTCGGGTGCATGGGAGTACTGCTGGTTCCGTTTATAAAGGTTTACACGGAAGGTGTAAATGATGTGAATTATATAAGACCGGTATTTGCCGTACTGCTTGTGACGGCATATGGTTTTCAAAGCATAAGAGATCCTTACGATAAACTTATTCTTGCTTCGGGTCATTTTAAACAGACACAGATAAACTATATTATTGCGGCCTGTCTAAATCTGGTAATATCTGTTGTGGCTGTAAATTTCTACGGACTGGAAGGAGTTGCCACAGGTACGATGGCAGCAATGCTTTATCAGATGATATATATGATGATTTATGATTCAAAAGTATTGCTTAAGAGATCGATATTGGAAATTATAAAAATTCTTCTGATTGATGCTGTAATTCTTGCTTTGGTAATACTTGTTTCGAAGTTAATAAATGTCAGAGCAGAAGAAATGTTCAGGCTGGTTTTAAATGTTTTTAAGAGACGCTGATAATTCTTGTATCATGTATACCTATTTGGTAAAATTATAGGCAGATAAAAAAATAAGGAGGGCATTAAAATGGCAGAAAACAAATGGAGATTCAGAGGGGAAGATTTAAAAGGAACAGAAACCGAAAAGAATCTTTTAGCTGCTTTTGCAGGTGAGTCTGAAGCACGTAACAAATACACGTTCTTTGCATCAAAAGCAAAGAAAGAAGGATTCGTTCAGATATCGAATATTTTTGCAGAGACAGCAGCAAACGAAAAAGAGCATGCAGAAATCTGGTTTAAGATTTTGACGGGAATCGGAACAACTGTAGACTGTCTTGAAGCGGCAGCAGACGGCGAAGCATATGAGTGGAAGGAAATGTATCCTTCATTTGCAGCCAAAGCAAGAGAAGAGGGATTTGATGAAATCGCAGAACTCTTTGAAGGTGTTGCGGCAATCGAAAAGGAACATGAAGAAAGATACAGAAAGCTACTTAAGAACATTGAAGACAAGCTTGTTTTCTCACGTGACGGTGACTGTGTATGGCAGTGTTCAAACTGCGGACATATCGTAATCGGCAAAGAAGCTCCAGAGGTTTGTCCGGTATGTAATCACCCGAGAGATTACTTCCAGCTTAAAGCAGAAAACTATTGATGAAAATTTGTTAATATTTCATAAAAGAAAAATATATTTTCTTTTAGAAGTGTTTATGAAAAATAGGCTTCGATTTAGCGTGTTAATTCACTAAAATTTCATTTGATATTCATTTTGTGAATACTGTATAATAATCGGTAGTAGGATGAAAATGTCCTACTGCCGATTTTTTGTAACGACCTTTCCTCGAGAAAGGGTTTTAACCTAAGTTTTTGTGTAAAGGGGACAAAAATGAAAATTAGGAAAACTTTTGATGTTAGGGCTTTAAGTGTCGTTTTGTCATTGCTGATGGTATTATCAGTAATTGCATTTCCGACAATGAAAGCAAAGGCAGAAGAGCCTGGAAAAACTTTGGATGATTTTGTTGAGAGATGTTATACGGTAACTCTTGACAGACCATCGGATGCACCCGGATTTGCTGACTGGAAAGACCAGCTTTTAAATGGTCGTGCAGTCGGAGTCGAAATAGCTTATGGATTTTTATTCAGTAAGGAGTATACCGCGAAGAATAAGAGCAATGAAGATTATGTTACTGATCTTTATATGCTTTTTATGGGAAGAACACCCGATGAAGAAGGTTACAAAGACTGGGTAGGACAGTTAAACAATGGCAAATCAAGACTTGAAGTTTATGCCGGATTTGCAAACTCTCTGGAATTCTATAATCTTTGTACAGAATATGGAATTACAGCCGGAAGATATGTACCCGGTTATGACAGAACAACAATTAACAACGTTAATCTTTTTGTAGAAAGATTGTATAAAACCTGTCTCGGAAGAATCGGCGACAGAGAAGGCCAGAAGAACTGGGTTGAGAAACTTATTACAAAACAGATTTCCGGAACTGAATGCGCTAGAAGTTTCATTCAGAGTACTGAATATGTAAATAAAGGTTTATATGATGATAACTATGTAAAAAACCTTTATCTCGCTATGATGGGAAGACCTTATGATGAAGAAGGTTTTTATAACTGGATAAATGCTTTGTCCAACGGAATGACCAGGGACGAAGTATTTGCCGGATTTGCCAATTCTGCGGAGTTCGCCAATCTTTGTGCAAAGTATAACATTGATAAAGGTTCATACACGGCCAAGGATGTCAGCAAACCTTCGGAAACACCTGAAACAACGGAGACCAAGAACTATCGTATATCTAGGAAAGACTTCAACAATGGTGACTATGTATTAGTGAAATATGGTGGAGGAAACTGGGAAATAGCAGAAAAGAGATACGATAAAAACGGAAATGATTTGGGTTATGATTATCGTCAGGAAACAAGTGAAGACGGACTTGAGGAATTTCTATGCCACAGAGACTATTGGCGCGGAAGCTTAAGCTATGAATATCACACCAAGAAGGTATATAATTCAGACCATACTCAATGTACTGAATATGAGTATTCTGATGAATGGCTTTCGGAAACTTTTAAAAGAGTATTTAAATATAAAAAAGTTACTGTCAATGATGGTGATTATTCATATGATACATATTTACAGACTGAAGGCACATTTTATAATATGGATGGAAGCGTAGCAGGAAGCATTAAGCGTTATTATGATTCAGCTAACAGGGAAAATAAAACAGAACAGTTTTTCCCGGATGGTACGTTATATTGGTATAACGAAAGAGAGTATTATGGTAACAAAGATTATACCACTAAAAAGGAAATTGATATCTCATATAGGTATGATGGATCGATAGAACAAAAGCATATAAACGAATATAATGAGAAAGGTATTATTGTAAAGTCATACCAGTACTATGATGATACGTTGGATTATCTTATGGTTACAGAGCTTGATTCAAAGGGAAATATGACCAAAACGACTTATTACGATGATTCCAATAATATAAAATATTATTATGTATATGAAAATGATATTTACGGAAACAGAGTAAAAACCACTGAATTCCTTGCTCCGGGTGTTGTGGCATCATATACATATGATACATATGATGCAAATAATAACTGGATTTCTTCCAAAACTACCGATTCTAATAATAATATTTTATCGGAAAGCAAATATGAATATGATAGTAAAGGCAATTTGACTTATTCTTATTATAATAATGGTACTGATACCGAAGAATATGTTTATGAATATGATGAGAATTATAATCAGACAAAGTATACATATAAGGAAAACGGTTCAGTAGTTTATTGGGAGAAACGGAGTTACGAGGAGTATTAATATACAAACCCAAGAAAACAGCGTAATTGATAATTTAGCGAACGGACAATCTTTAAAATGCGGCAGTCGAAAGGCTGCCGCATTTTTAATATCTTTTAGGAGAATCAATTTGACGGAGATGGGTAAAATCAGAAATGTTAAATTTTTGTGTCCAAAAAAAATATTTAAATGAAAAGAATACAAATTTAGGATATAATTATCTGTGACTGGACGAATATTTTGCTATCAAATTATGTGTAAAAAATCAAAAGTAAAAGGGGGACGAAATGAAAAAGAAAAATTCGAACAGTATGAAAGTTTTAAGTGTCGTTTTGTCATTGCTGATGGTACTGTCAGTGATTTCTTTACCGACACTGAAGGTAAAGGCTGAAGAGCCTGTGAACACCGTAGATGCTTTCGTTGAGCGATGCTATACGGTAACACTGGACAGAGGTTCGGATCCTGACGGATTTGCGGACTGGAAAGGGCAGCTTTTAAACGGAAAGGCTGTCGGAATTGAGGTTGCGTACGGATTCTTATTCAGTCCGGAATATACCAACAAGAATAAGAGCAATGAAGATTATGTAAAGGATCTTTATATGCTTTTCCTTGGAAGAACACCTGATGAAGCAGGATTTAATGACTGGGTAGGACAGTTAAACGAAGGCAAATCGAGACTGGATGTCTATGCAGGTTTTGCAAACTCGGCTGAATTTTACAATCTTTGTACAGAATGCGGAATCACTGCCGGCAGATATGTAAAGGGTTACGACAGAACAACCATTAATAATGTCAATCTTTTCGTGGAAAGATTGTATAAGACCTGTCTTGGCAGAGTAGGTGACAGAGAAGGTCAGAAAAACTGGGTTGAAAAGCTTATAACAAAACAGATTTCCGGCACCGAATGTGCAAGATCTTTTATATTCAGCCAGGAATATATCAACAAAGGTTTATACGATTGGAACTACGTTGAAAACCTTTATCTTGCAATGATGGGAAGACCCTCCGATCCTGAAGGAAAAGAAAACTGGGTAAATGCTTTGGAGAACGGCAAGACCAGAGATGAAGTTTTTGCGGGCTTTGCCAACTCTGCCGAATTTGCAGGTATATGTGCAAAATATAAGATTGATAAAGGATCCTATACCGCAAAAGATATCGGACAACCGAATGAACCTGTTGAAGAGGAAACCGTAAGCCAACGCATTTCAAGGGTTGATTACAACAACGGACAATATGTGTTATATACTTATGATTCAGACGGAGAAGAACTCAGCAAAGTAAGATACAAGAAAAACGGAACTAAACTTAGGTATGATTATCGTTATGAACGGCTTAACAACGGGTTGGAAATATATTATTGCGAAACATATTATATTGATGGCGGTTTAGACTATGAATTCTATCAAAAGACGGTTTACAGTTCCGATAAGAAGACCAGAAAGGAATATTATTATTCTGACGCATGGAATACTTTAGACAGCTACAACGTGTTTACAGATACGGAGTTTGCGTATGAAGACAATGGAGAAATCTTGACGGATTTCTATCCGGTTAAATGCATCTCATATGATGCTTCAAACCATAAAATAGAAGAGAAATACTATACATATACTTCAGACCACAGACTGGAATCGTGTACTGAGTATTTTTCAGGTAAAATCTCCTGTGAAGAAGAATATGAATATTACGATAAAAAACCTTATGGAGCATATGCATATCCCAAGAAGGAAACGCGAACTTATTACAATGATGACGGTACAATTTCATCGAAGGATGAGTACGAATACAACGAAAATGAAAATATTACAAAAGAAACTCATTATTTAGACGGAGGAGCTTTTGATTATAAGATAGTTCATCAGTATGATTCCAACGGCAGACTCATAAAAGAAACCACTTATGATGCTCCGAGCCATGTGGAGCATTATATCATATTTGATCTTGATTATTATGGCAATATTATCAAAGAGACATATTTTAATGCATCAGGAAAACGCGAAACATATACTCTTCGCACATATGATGCCAATAATCATGAAATCGAAACGATTTGCTATGATGATGGCGGTACCGAAATGTGGAGATATGAGTACGAATACGATGCAATTGGAAATAATACAAGAGATTATTACATTGAAAACGGCGGAGATGAGATTGAATATCTGAGCGAGTACGATGAAAATTACAACCTGAAAAAGTATACCAAAAAGTATAACGGAGCCGAGATTTTCTGGGAAAAGTATACTTACGAAGAATACACGGATTAAGACGGGATAAGGTATATTTAAAACAATAATATAGCCGGAGAAGCATTTGTTTCTCCGGCTTTTTATTTTGCTTTTTATCTTTCCGCTCTCATAGGATTGTTTAGGAAATCTTCATAAGCAAGTCTGATGCCGTCCTCGAGTTCGGTCTTATAGGTCCAGCCGAGTGCTTTGGCCTTGCTGACATCGAGGAGCTTCCTGGGTGTACCGTTCGGCTTCGTGGGGTCCCATTCGATCTTTCCTTTGTAGCCTACAACACGTGCTACGATTTCGGTTAATTCTTTTATGGTCAGTTCTTTGCCGGTTCCGGCATTGACGGTTTCGTTTCCGCTGTAGTTGTTAAGTAAGAATACACAGAGATCTGCGAGATCGTCCACGTATAAGAATTCTCTTAAAGGAGTTCCGTCGCCCCAGCAGATAACGCTTTCAAGCCCTGCTTCCTTTGCTTCGTGGAAACGACGAATTAACGCCGGTAAAACATGTGAGTGAGTAGGATGGTAGTTATCGTTCGGACCGTACAGATTGGTGGGCATTACGGAGATGTAATCCGTACCGTACTGACGGTTTAAGAATTCGCAGTATTTAAGGCCGCTGATTTTGGCTAAAGCGTATGCCTCGTTGGTTTTTTCGAGTTCTCCGGTTAAAAGACAGCTCTCGGGCATTGGCTGAGGAGCTAATCTCGGATAAATGCATGAGGAGCCGAGGAACAAAAGCTTCTTGCAGTTATTCTTCCAAGCCGCATGAATTACGTTCATCTCGAGCATCATGTTGTCGTACATAAAATCTGCAAGCGCGGATTCGTTTGCCACGATACCGCCTACCTTGGCTGCCGCAAGTACGACGATTTCAGGTTTTTCTTTTTCAAAAAACGCTTCAACCTCGTCCTGGCGGATTAAATTAAGTTCTGCATGCGTTCTGGTTATGATGTTGTTGTAACCTTCTTTGTTTAAGGCACGCACAATGGCGCTACCGACCATTCCCTTGTGACCTGCCACATATATTTTCGCATTTTTATCCATCATTTTTATGGTTCTCCAAACTTTTTTAAATAAGGCTTTTCAATTGCCTTTTTTACTATTTTTTGGTACAATTCTGCTTGTGGATATAGATAAATAATATATCTTTTATGAGTATAAACAAATAATCAGTATTTGTCGATAGAAAAAGACTCATTTGAAAGGACTTAAAAATGTTAAAACAGGTATCGATTTATGCAGAAAACGTGAAAGGTAAGATGCTTGAAATCACAAGCCTTCTTGCCAAAGAAAATATCAACATTCTCGGTTCGGTAACCAACGACTCGGCAGAATACGGTATTGTCAGAATGGTTGTAAGCGATGCAAACGCAGCGGTAAAGGTTTTATCCGAAGCCGGAATCATCTGCAAGCTCACCGATGTTATCGCAGTAGAGATTAAGGATGAAGTCGGAAACTTACAGAAACTCCTTCAGGCTCTTGATGATGCTAACATAAGCGTTGATTACCTCTATCTTTCATTCAACAGAGAGAGCGGCGCACCGATCATGGTATTTCACACTCACGACATACCGGAAGTTGAGAACAGTTTAAAGAGCAAAGGATTCGTGCTCTGCAAATGAATTAATTAAATAAAGAGGAGTTACAATGAAACGTAAAATTTTATCCATTTTATTATCGGGACTTATGGTACTTGCCGTAGCTGCATGTGATCCGAAGCAACCGCCGGTTGATGCAAACGGCGGACCGAATGTCACGGAAACAGTTCCTGCAGATGCAGATCCGGGCACGGAAATGGGCACACAAGACTGGACACTTCCCGAAGTAAACTGGGGTGACGGACTTTTTAACGGAAAGACATTAATCGACGATCATTTCGAAGACGGTGAGGAATTTGCCTGGGGCACATATTCAAACGGCGGTCTTTTCGAACTTTATACCGAAAACGGGGAGATGGTTGTGGATATTTCAAAAACCGGTACGCTTGATTATTCGACACAGGTTTCAAGAGACGGTTTTGAACTTAACCAAGGTGGCGTATACGAATGCTCTTTTACAATCAGATGTGATATCGAAAGATCGTTTGAGTGGAGATACCAGATTAACGGCGGTGACTATCATGCATATTACAAAGAGTATGATGTGCCCATCGGCCCTGAGCCTCAGAGAATTTCCGCAACATTTACTATGGAAGAAGAAAACGACGATATGCCGAGATTTTGTTTTAACCTCGGAAGATTTGACGGTATGGACAATACATCACATAAAGTATACATAGATGATTTCAATTTAACCCTTGTAGATGCAAGCAACGCTAAGGCTCCCAAGGAAGAAGAGAAGCCTCTGGCACTTAAGGTTAACCAGGTCGGATACAAGCCCGGTGACAATAAGAAGGTAGTTGCAACAACAGGCGAAAAGGTTACAGCCTTCAAAGTATGCGATGCAGAAACAGGCGAGGCAGTTTACGAAGGAACATTCGCCGATGAGCGTGTAATCTCAAAGAACGGTGACGGCGATACATACACAGGAGATTTCTCAGATTTTACAGCAGAAGGCAAGTACTACATTTCCGTAGACGGACTTGATAATTCATACAGCTTCGAAATCGGTAACAATGTATTTGACGAAGTTACAAAAGCAACAGTAAGAATGCTTTACTTACAGCGCTGCGGATGTGAAACCACAAATGAACTTGCAGGCGTTTATGCACATCCTGCGTGCCACAATACAGATGCAAAGATTTACGGTACAAACGATTACATCGATGTTACCGGCGGATGGCATGATGCGGGTGACTACGGAAGATACGTGGTTGCAGGTGCCAAGACAATTGCCGATCTCTTTATGACATACGAAGACAGCAGCGCATCAAGAGGTGACAATTACGATATTCCCGAGAGCGGAAACGGCGTTCCCGATATTCTTGATGAAGCAAGATACGAGCTTGAGTGGATGCTTAAGATGCAGGCTGAAAACGGCGGTGTATATCACAAGGTAACCTGTGAGCAGTTCCCGGGCGTTGTAATGCCTCAGAACGAAACAGAAGAACTTGTTGTAGCTCCTATCTCCACTACAGCTACAGGCGACTTTGCAGCGGTAATGGCTAAGGCAGGCAAGATATACAGACAGTATGATGGGGCATTTGCTTCTAAGTGCAGCGAGGCAGCAGTTAAGGCTTACGCTTACATGGAAGAGAATGCAGATAAAGACAAGACAGGATTTATCAATCCTCCCGAAATCGTAACAGGTGAATATCCTGACGGCGACAATACGGACGAATACGTTTGGGCAGCAGTTGAACTTTATATTGCAACCAACGATCCTGCTTATCTTACAAAGGTAAGAGAACTTACAGACAAGACATTCAAAGGCGGTTTAGGCTGGGCAGACATGGGAACATATGCAATGTATGATTTCCTTAAGGCCAAAGGCTATATGGAAACACCTGTAGAATTCAATCTTCCCGCTGACGATACGAGAAGCATTCAGGAAATATATGCTTCAATGTCCGATGTGGATTATGTAAGAATGAAGTTCTCCGAAAAGCTTAAACTTTTTGCAGAGACTGCACTTGAATATTCAACCACGGATCCTTACTTCTCATCACTTAGAATTTATCCTTGGGGAAGTAACATGACTATCGCCAACAACGGTATTCTTTACAGAATGATGTATAACTTAACAGGCGATGAAGTTTACAACGAATATGCAAGATACCAGATAGATTATCTTTTAGGAGTAAATGCGGTAGCATACAGCTACGTAACAGGCTTCGGCGAGCATGCTGCAGAGCATCCTCACCACAGACCTTCACAGGCTATCGGAAAGGCAATGCCCGGTATGTTAGTCGGAGGACCTAACACAAGCCCTGCAGATCCTTACGCTATCAAAGTACTTTCCAAGAAGGTTGGAGGAAGCTGTTACTGCGACAACGATTCGGCTTATTCAATCAATGAGATTACAATCTACTGGAATTCACCTTTGATTTATCTTTTAGAGGTTTATAAGTAAAATTTAGGAAGCGTGCTTTATGGGCACGCTTCTTTTAATTGTGAAATTGTTCAATAAAAAATGAAAACAAATCGATAAATAGTCACATTTTAACAAAAAGCACTTGAAATTGTGGTGGGTTATAAAATTAACACATCATATTGTATATAAAAGAATAAAATACTCTTGATATTTTATTTCTTTAATGATTTAATAAAGTAGTCGGAGAACCTTTTATAAACTTAGTTTTTTAGAATTTATATAGAAAGTGGAGATTTGAAATGATTCCGCAGTGGAGAGATTTTAAGGGAAACAAGTGGCAGACTGAAATTAACGTAAGAGACTTCATTCAGGAGAATTATGTACCTTACGACGGAGACGAGAGCTTCCTCGAACCCGCAACCAAGAACACGCTTGCGTTATGGGACCAGGTAATGCAGCTTTCCAAAGAGGAAAGAGAAAAGGGCGGCGCAGTAAATATGGATACAAGAAATGTTTCCATGATTATGTCGCACGAGCCCGGATATCTTGATAAAGATAAAGAACAGATTGTAGGTCTTCAGACCGACGAACCTTTTAAGAGACCGCTTCATCCTTTCGGCGGCATCAGAATGGCTGAGCAGGCCCTTTCAGACCACGGCTACGAAATTGATCCCGAAGTAAAAGATTTCTTCACATACTACAGAAAAACACATAACGCCGGATGTTTTGATGCATATACTACAGAGATGAGAGCATGCCGTTCATCACACATCATCACAGGCCTTCCCGATGCATACGGCAGAGGACGTATCATCGGCGACTACAGACGTATCGCACTTTACGGAATCGATATTCTTATAGAGGATAAGCTTCGCCAGAAACATACCTGCGGAAAGGTTATGAACGACGAAGTTATCAGAACCAGGGAAGAACTTACGGAGCAGGTTAGAGCACTTGAACTTATGAAGAAGCTCGCAGAGTCTTACGGCTGTGATATTTCTCATCCCGCTACCAACGTAAAAGAAGCCATCCAGGCTATTTATTTCGGATATTTGTCAGCCATCAAGGAGCAGAACGGTGCCGCAATGAGTGTCGGACGTACAACCACATTCCTTGATATATATGCTTCAAGAGACCTTGCAAACGGTACATTCTCCGAACGTCAGATTCAGGAGATGGTAGACCACTTCATTATGAAGCTTCGTATCGTAAAATTTGCAAGAACTCCCAAATACAACGAACTTTTCTCGGGCGATCCCATCTGGGCTACCGAATCAATCGGCGGTGTAGGAATCGACGGACGTCATATGGTAACAAAGATGTCTTACAGATATCTTCACACACTTGAGAATTTAGGACCGGCTCCCGAGCCCAACCTTACAATTCTCTGGTCAAAGAGACTGCCTGAGCCTTTCAAGAAATATTGTGCTAAGATGTCTATCAAGACTTCTGCCATCCAGTATGAAAACGATGATTTAATGCGCGTTACAAAGGGCGACGATTATGCTATCGCTTGCTGCGTATCTTCCATGAAGCTTGGCAAGGAAATGCAGTTCTTCGGTGCGAGAGCAAACCTTGCTAAATGTCTTCTTTACTCACTTAACGGTGGTGTGGATGAGATTACCAAAAAGCAGGTCGGACCTATTGCTTTAAGAAGATATCAGGGCGACGTGCTTGATTATGATACTGTAATGGATTCCTTCACTTTTATGATGGAGTGGCTCGCAGGTATCTATGTAAATACGCTTAATATCATTCATTACATGCATGATAAATACAATTACGAACGTGCTCAGATGGCACTTCACGACAGAGACGTGGTAAGAATCTTCGCTACAGGTATTGCAGGTCTTTCCGTAGTTACAGACTCGTTATCCGCTATCAAGTATGCCAAAGTTGAGCCCATCCGTGATGATGACGATATCATCGTTGATTTTAAGATCACGGGTGATTATCCGAAGTACGGTAATGATGACGACCGTGTAGACTCGATTGCAAAAGAAATCGTTTCAAGTTTTATGAACATGGTTCGTTCGCACCAGACATATCGTAACTCCGTACCTACCACATCGGTACTTACAATTACATCCAACGTCGTATACGGCAAGAACACAGGTGCAACACCTGACGGACGTCCTAAGGGCGCTCCTTTCGCACCCGGTGCCAACCCCATGTACGGCAGAGATTCATCCGGTGCGGTTGCATCCCTTGCATCAGTTGCAAAACTTCCTTTCAAGGATGCACAGGACGGTATTTCAAATACATTCTCCATCATTCCTTCCGCACTCGGAAAGAGCGATGAAAACTTTACATACATTGACAAAGTAAATAAGGTTGCTGACGGCGACTGCATCAACGAAGAAGTTGATAAAGTTTACGTTGCACCCGATGCAAGCGAATCACAGATTGAAAACCTTATTTCGTTACTTGACGGCTACACCACAAAGGGCGGCCACCATCTGAACGTAAATGTTCTTAATCGTGAGACTCTCCTTGATGCAATGGAAAATCCTGAGAAATATCCTCAGCTTACAATCCGTGTATCAGGATATGCAGTTAACTTTATCAAACTTACTAAAGAACAGCAGCTCGATGTTATTTCGAGAACATTCCATGAATCACTCTAAAGAATGAAAGAAAACAAGACCAATTCTGTTTTATTAAAAATTCTTATGATAATAATTGCCGCAGGAAGTATTCTTGCGGCAATTAAGTGTATTTTCGTCGGCTTTCAGATTGACGAGGAATATGCATTTACTCTT
The DNA here is from genome assembly GCA_016284175.1 of Lachnospiraceae bacterium. GTDB lineage: Bacteria > Bacillota > Clostridia > Lachnospirales > Lachnospiraceae > UBA3766. Next base: position 116,815 of record JAEEOJ010000039.1, read on the forward strand.
TCTTACCGCCTTATCAGAGGCGACAGACTTTTAACCGAAGTCTGGGATCCCCATCAGACATCCGCATTCCTTTTATCCCTTATAGAATGGGTATGGATTAAACTTACAGGCAGCAACGAATACCTGATTTTATGGTGCAGAGCCGTAACGACTCTTATTCATGCAGCAATTGCTTTTTATCTGTATAAAACGCTTCGCCTCTTCACGGATAAAAGTTATTCGTTTCTGATTTCGGCAGCAGTATTCGGAATTCTTCCGAAGGATTTTATTATTCCCGAATTTTCCCTGATGATGTCGTGGTTTCTGCTTCTTATCATCATCGAACTTATCAGATTAAGACATCATAAAAGAGATAAAATAAACTTCCGCATCATAGCCCTTTCGGTAATGCTCGGGCTTTCCTGCGTTGCGCTCACACTTTCCTATCCTTCGTGTATCATACTGGTTCCCGCAGTGCTTGTTTACGTGATTATTAACAGAAAGAATTACAATAAACCTGTACCTGTGATTTTTATTGTCACGATGGGAGTCGCAGGAGTGGCATATTTTGCATATCTTTTATCATATATGACGATTCCCCAAATGCTTCAGAACATAAAAGATGCGCTTCAGGCGTGCGGCTCGCACGATCAGACAATTATTGACCGCTTCCTCGTACTCGGAAAAGACTTTCTGGTGTTTGCGATTATATCCGTGGGCGTGGCTCTGATTTCGCTTATAATAATGGCAGTAACCGGAGCATTTAAGAAAAGAGAAGCGGCTGAAAAAATTCCTTTCGCTGTTGTTTTATGCGCATATATGGGCATGGTGGCAGCAGTGCTTCAGATAGTGTTCACATTAGTCAAACCGGTCCGCATAAGTTACGGCTATGCCAATTATTTCTTTTTCTTAATTATCATACTTGCTGTTATAATGGTAATGGTATATAAGGACGCGGATAAAAACAAAGATTTACTGTTTGCGTTATTGCTTTCAATTTTAGGACTGATTGCGATAATGGTTATTACCAACATGAACTCTTTCCGCTCGGTTAAATACTTAACCGGTGCAATCGCAATTAGCCTTTTGATTATTGTTTTAATTGCAGCAAAGCAAAACAGCATCCGCCTTAAAAGACTCGCAGGCACGTTTCTCGTAGTAATTGTATTTTGCATTACTATCTACAAAGGCATTTTTTACTCGGGCAACGGAGGCGATGACTGGAACATTTTTAACATCGGATATATTATTAAAAACGGAGCGCCGAAAGGCGTTATAACGGAATACATGACAGGATATCTTTATGATTATTCCACGGATGTCTGGGACAGATATATCGAGGATGGCGATACGGTTATTTTATGGGATTTAGCCACCGGCGGCTACTTCATAAAAGATGTAAACATCGGAAGTTATACGACAATTTCCACTCCGACTTACTATGTAGATTCCCTGAAAAAATACTGGGAAAACAATCCTGACAAATATCCTGATGTAATAATAGTCAGCGGCTGGTACGGGGGACTGAAAGTTAACGATACGGACGGTTTCATTGACTGGATAGAAAGCGAATATGCATCTGAAATGTATATGGAAGACTATTATCGTTTTTACATTAGATAACCTTACGTTTACAGGCTTGATAAAGGAGACTTACAGAGGTGAAAACAGAAAAGGTTAAAAAAATAATAAAAGACAATATCGCATTCTGCATAATGGGTGCGATTATAATATTCTTATCCTTTGCAGCCAGAGCGTTAACCGTTAACGGTAATCTTGACTGGTCTGTGGGATTTATCTTAAAGGCAGTATCTCTGTCGCTTGTTATCGGCATACCGGTCGGCTTTTTTATTAATTTTATGATCAAAATAATAGCCGGCTTTTCGGTAAAACTTACTCCGCAAAAATCAAAAAAATGTGTGGCGGTATTTTTTATTTCGTTGTTTGTACTTATTCTTGCTTTCCTTCCGTATTTTCTGGCATATTATCCCGGCATTCTTGCGTATGATTCATATATTCAGATAGGACAGATTTTCTCGGGAGAATACAACGAACATCATCCTCTTTTTCACACGCTTATGATTAAGTTTTTCCTGGAAACCGGAAAAGCTGTGTTTAACAGTCTGAATGCGGGAATAGCAATTTACGTCATGGCGCAGATAGTATTTCTTTCTGCGGTATTTGCGTACGGTATTTTCTGCCTGTATAAAAGAGGCTATCGCATACTTTCTTTTGCGGTACTGGCAATAGAGGCGCTGTTTCCTTTTAACGGGTTTATGGCGGTCAGCGTTACGAAGGATATTTCTTTTGCGATATTCTTCCTTCTTTCGGTTAATGCTTTGTCAGAACTGGTTTTCGCCAAAGATAAAAAAACAACAATATTCAATACGGCGCTTCTTGTATTTTCTTCGATTATGTGCGTGCTTTACAGAAACAACGGAAGATATGCTTTCGGACTGCTGTTTCTGGTATGCCTTATAATTCTTATCATACTGGCCGTAAAGAAAGGGCCGGCAGAAAATAAAATAAAGGTACGAAAATGTGCACTGATTGTAATCGGTATGTTTGTATCGATAGTAGTTTCCGTACTTGTACTTAACGGTATGTCCAAATCACTTAATGCCGTTCAGGGAGACAGAAGAGAGATGCTAAGCGTACCCATTCAGCAGCTCGCCAGGACCTATGTTTATCACGCAGGTGCGGGAGTTTTGCCTGAAGACGACAATACAATGGACGAGGAATCAAAGGCCCTTATAAACGAATTTATTTTGAATGACGGCGCAAAACTTTACAGACAGGATATTTCGGACCCTGTTAAAAGAAATACCAACACATGGGTGGTTGTGAATAAAACTTCGCAATTTGTAAAAGTATATTTAAAACTGTTCATAAAATATCCCGAAGATTATATAAATGCATTCATAGCACAGAATGCGGGATTTATTGATATCGGCGATAAATCACATGCATATATAAACGATCCCGACGAGGTCAAAGGCCACGGATACGTTCAGACAAAGTGGGAAGATTCGCTTTATGTAAAGGGATTTTATCAGGATTCAAAGTGGCCTGCATTAAGAGCATTGATGGATGAATTTGCGGATAACAACGGATATTTAAAGATACCGCTTCTTAAATACATTTTTATGCCCGGAATTTATTTCTGGTTTTTTGTTCTTGCTCTTATTTATGCAATCAAAAAGAAAAACATCGGACTGATTGCTATCGTATCGCTAATAGCAGGCTATTATGCTACAATGTTTTTTGGACCGACGGTACAGTTAAGATATGTATATCCCGTAATGATTACGGTACCGTTTTTAATTCCGATATTCTTCAGGGAAGCAAAGAGAACAGATGGATAAGAAAAAGAAAGTCACAATTCAATATGTTTTGCTTATTATCCTGTCGGCACTCTCGGTAATTTTCTCCGGTCTGCTTATGATTTCTGCGCTCATAAAAACTGCTGTAGCCAACAATATGTCCGAGCAGAAAATGATTATTGAGGGAGAAAAAATACTTCTTGTAGTTATTTCTCTTCTTGTCTTTTATGCGCTAGGATATTTTCTTTTACATACTATGTCGAGATGGCGTATAGAATCGTTCTTTGCGTTTGTTCTCATCTTTCACGCACTGCTTGGAACACTGCTTGTGTTATTCGGACGAAGCGGCCCCGCAGCGGATTCCGCCAGCGTTTATGATATGGCTTTAAAACTTTCCGAAAAAGATTTGTCTTTTATCGGAAATCCGGATTCCTACCTTTCATTCTATCCGCAGCAGATCGGACTTACCGTTTTTCTTGCATCGATCATAAAAGTATTAAAATTATTACCCTTTGAAAACTCGCTTCATCATCTTTTAAAACTTATTTATGTCGCATTAAACTGCGTTACGATAACCTTCGGATATCTGTCCGTAAAAGAAATCTGGCGTAGCAAAAAAGTATCTTCGGCATTTTTATATCTATCCCTTTTTAACCTGCCTTTTATAATGTATTCGTCTTTTATCTACGGAGAGATTCCGTCACTTGCAGCAATGTCTGTGGCAGTTTTCTTCCTTTGCAGATTTGAAAAGAAACACGGTGCGCCGGCTCTAAATATTTCTTTTATGGTGGTGTTTATGGTGCTTTCCGTATTTGTCAGAAAGAACTCTTTGATTTTCATAATCGCAACGTTAATCGTGCTCGTTTTAATCTTCATGAAAAATCATAAAAAAGAGTATCTGATAACTGCCATAGCATCTTTTATCGCATGCTTGGTAATTCTTCCGCTTACTTTAGAAAATTATGAACTTGAAGCAAAAGAGGATGTAAGCAAAGGCGTAACAATGTATTCGTACATTGCGATGGGTATGCAGGATTCCACAAGAGGTCCCGGATGGTACAACGGCTTTAATTTTGACACTTACAAAAACACCGGAATGGACTCGAAAGAAGCCAATAAAATAAGCAGCGAAGTTATCAAAGAGAGAAGAGAATACTTTAAAGAAAATCCGAAAGAGTGCTATACTTTTTACAGGGATAAATTCTTAACTCAGTGGGCGGATCCTACACTGGCTTCATGTCAGGCAACGTATGTTGACTACGGCGGAAGAGCAAAGATAATTCAGAAAATATATGACGGCGATTTAAATAAATTTTATGTGTTTTTCTGTAATGTGTTCCAGAACGTTATTTACATAGGCGTGTTTATCTGGAGTTTAAACAATTTCAGGAAAGTGGTTACAACCGGCAGAAAAGAATGTATGATTTCTTCGTACATCGGAATAATTACCGTTATCGGAGGCTTCCTTTTCCACATGATGTGGGAGGCCAACAGTCGTTACATTTTCCCTTATGCAATGATGTTAATTCCTTATGCGGCTTTCGGATACGGAAATCTCTTAGAGCATAATATTTTAAACGATTATGATGATTAGAAAGGCGGATGCGTTCATGATTGGAAGAGTTCATTCAATCGAGACATTTGGCGCTGTCGACGGGCCCGGAGTAAGGTTCGTCGTGTTTTTTCAGGGCTGTCCGATGCGCTGCGCATATTGCCACAATCCCGATACCTGGGACGTAAACGGCGGCACGGAAATGAGCGTCGATGAAATATATAAAAAGTTTGAGCGAAACAAAGCCTTTTATGAGAAGGGCGGAGTTACCGCATCGGGCGGCGAGCCGATGATGCAGATTGATTTTCTGACCGAACTTTTTAAAAGATTTCATGATGAGGGCGTGCATACCTGTCTTGATACTTCGGGAATAATGTTCAAAGAAGGCAATGAAAAGATTGACAAGCTCCTTGAAGTTACAGACCTTGTGATGCTTGATATCAAACGTTTTGACAGAGAAGGTCACAAGGAACTTACAGGTCATTACAACGACGGAATTCTTGCATTTGCAAAATACTTATCCGACAGGAATAAAAAAATCTGGGTGCGCTTTGTATGCGTTCCGGGAGTGACTGACTTTGACGAAGAACTTAAGGAATACGGCAAGTTTTTATCTGAGCTTAAAACCCTTGAAGCTCTGGATGTTCTTCCTTATCACACAATGGGTGTAAAGAAGTATGAGGCACTCGGAATTCCCTACAGACTTGAAGGAATAAAGCCTGCAACCAACGAATATGCAAGCGCGAAAAAAGAGATAATTTTACAGGCCGCAGGCACAAATAAAAAAGGGTAGTTTATAAAGACTAATTTGGTGTAATATAAGAGTATGTACAGGAAATTTTTTAAAAGACTTTTGGATATAATTATTTCTTTTAACGGAATCCTTTTCTTGGGGATTCCTATGCTTGTTATTGCACTGATCATAAAAATCGAAGATCCCGGCCCTGCGTTTTTCAAACAGAAGAGAGTCGGCCTTCACAAGAAACATTTTATGCTCATAAAATTCAGAAGCATGAAGATGGATACCCCACATGATGTACCCACGCACATGCTCGAAAATCCCGATCAGTACATTTTAAAAAGCGGCAAGTTTTTAAGAAAGTCAAGCCTCGACGAACTGCCCCAGCTCTTTAATATTTTCGCGGGACAGATGAGTATAATCGGACCGCGTCCGGCACTCTGGAATCAGTACGACTTAATAGAAGAGAGAGATAAGTACGGAGCCAATGATGTTTTACCCGGACTTACAGGCTGGGCGCAGATAAACGGAAGAGACGAACTTGAGATTCCGGTCAAGGCAAAATTCGACGGAGAATATGTTGAAAAATTATCGTTCGGATTTGACCTTAAATGCTTCTTTAAAACCATCGGCGCAGTATTCAAAAGTGACGGCGTGGTTGAAGGCGGAACCGGAGCAATGAAAAAATAAAGACGACAAATCGTAAATGATTGTCGTCTTTTTTATTTTCTTTTTTTACGAATAAGTGAGCGTAAAAGAAGGAATATTCCGATTGAGAATGAAGCGCCCGTCATATCTAAAAGCACATCCCAGAAGCTTGAGTAGCGCCCTGTGAAATACTGGATGGTTTCGTCTACACTCGCAACGAAAAGGGAAAATATAAAAGCGGTCGGATAAAAGCTGAAAATGCGTTTTATCAGGCCTCTTTTTTTATCTTCGGCTAACGGTTCTTTTATGGTAATTGCGATAAGTATCGCAAGTTCAAGTCCGAGAATGGCGTACTCGATAAAGTGAGCGCTTTTTCTTATAACTACTTCGGGGATAACAAAAGCTTCGTTGTTGCTTACGCTCTGAACCACGGCTTCGACGATTTCTTTGACGAAACTGCTTTCTTCGGTCGACATTTCGGGAGTCATAAAAGAATGCCCCCAGATGATTGCAACCGTGAGCAGAATTATGACCGCCATTATCATTCTGAATATATTTTTTCTTTTGATCGATTTATCCATTTTCTCTATAAAAGGTACCTGCTTAAAAATACAAGTACGATGAAGTAGTAAGGAAGATTCGCCAAAATCGGAGAATCGTTTTTATAAACATGTCTTTCAGCGATGCCCGTAACGGGAATTATTTCAGCATATGTAAATACAAAGAGGCAGAGGTTTGCTACGGGATTGTAAAATGCCGATGCTAAGAAGCAGAGAAGCATTATCACACCGCAGGGTATGTATTTCTTAAGCATCTGCCATGCGTTTTTCTTATCGTCTTTATAAACCGCTACACAGAGTAAAATCATGGCAGCAGGCGCGAACAGTAAAAGAAAATCGCCGTACATAATTACAACCTGTGCGAAAGCCTTAAAGCCCGTAAAATCAAAAGGACTCACTTTCAGATCCGCCTTAAAAGCTATATTTGGCAGGAATGCAAAGCAGATTGCCTGACATCTGAAGAAGGATTCCGGTCTTATGCGCATTGTAAAAACAGTTGCAATTGCTGCGAGCATGGCAAAAAGCACAAGGCGTACTACGCTTTGCGATTTGTAGTAAAGCACAAACATCATTATGAATGAAAGTGCTATGGACAGTATTCGGTTAACTAAAATCAGCTTTTTGTTTTTCATAAATTTATTAAACTGCGGGGAAAATTATCTCCGAGCAGATTTTAATTACAGCATATAAAACAAACGAAGAGGTCATAAGGATTATCATCGGCCTCATTTTTTTATGATTTTCATACAGTCTCGCAATAACCGAAACAATGTATGTTATCAGCACGCACATGATACCGAAGGATGCTCTCTGCGGATAAGCGGGCGATAAAAACATCGCGCCCTGGGCAATGACCGCAAAGGCGAAAAGAGCGATATCGCGGGGTTTTATATCTTTTATGATGTAAATCTGGATTACCAGGAGGATAATCGCAAACAAAAACGAAGGCAGCAGGAATCCGCAGCCCGAAAGCAGGAAGGAATCAATTCTGCCCTTTATAATGCTCATAAAAGGAGCCTTCTCCACGAACTGGTTTCTCACAAAATTGCCGGGTGCTAAGATAAGAAGTGCACTTCCGACAAGCGTTAAAAATGCACCTTCATAGAGGTAGAAAGGTATCTTTTTCTTTTTTATCGCAAGGAAAATGATGACTCCGACGGTGAGTACGAAGCAGGTGGGCCCCATGTTTTCGGTGCTCCAGCCGGCAATAAGTGCGAGAGGAATTATCCAGAAATATTCGGCCTTTCCGGCTTTTGAAACCTCTTTGGCCTCAAAATCCATCTCTTTTAGGATTACCAGCACATATAAAAGAATCCATGATGTCGAGTAAAGATAGTTAACCGAGCCCGATTCCCAGAGCATCGAAAAGAAGAGGCTTGCGTTAAAAGCCACGATTAAAGCTTCGCATAAAAGATACATCAGGGGATTTTTGGCGCGGGCAGTCTTAAAGATTACGAATCCGAGGATAATCGTCGCCAGTATATTTAAAACATCGGCAGCAACCTCGCCTGTTGCCAGCACGACCTGAAGAAGGGCATGATTGATGCTTCGTCCGCCCCAGTTAAAATAATGCCAGATCTGGCTCTCTATGATATCGCCCAAAGATTTAACCTTCTCTCCGTTGACCAGATTGGTGGCGTACCAGAGGTCATCCCTCATAAAAGGGGTAATTCTGTGCGCAATGAACTGAATTATCAGTAAAATTGCCACAAAAACGGCGGTTATGATATAGAGTTTTATATTCCTGTTTTCTTTTTTAAGAGTGTTATTGGTTTCCATAATTTTTCCGGGGGGATTTTTTGTCCCACAACTCATAAAATTATAACATATATTTTGTTTTGAAACATCAAAATCACTTCCTTTTATTTGCGATTTATAGTAAACTGTTTAATTGTGAGAAATATTGCAAAAGGAATATCACGATGTATATTTTTAACGTAATTTCGCTTCTGGGCGGTCTGGCTCTTTTCCTCTACGGAATGAGAATGATGGGTAATAACCTTAAGGAAGGACAGTCCGGAACTTTAAAGGTAGTAATGAGCAAGGTAACAGACAACCCCGTGAAGGCTTTTATTCTCGGTGTGCTCGTAACTGCCGTTATCCAGTCATCCACAGCGACGATTGTAATTACCTCCGGTCTTGTTGCCGCAGGTATAATTTCTCTTAATCAGTCACTTGGTATTATCGTCGGTGCAAACGTTGGTACAACGGTTACCGGACAGATAATCCGACTTCTTGACGTAAAGGGTGACGCTTCACTTATTCTTAAGTTTTTCCAGCCTTCGACACTGGCGCCTTTGGCTCTTATTTTAGGTATAGCCTTAATAATGTTCTTTAAGTTCAAAAAATCCGACAACCTCGGCGGCATTGCCATGGGCTTTGGTATTCTTTTCACGGGTCTTTTAAATATGACGGCAGCCGTAAGCGGTCTTAAGGAAAGCGGAATCATCGACAAACTTTTTATGAGTCTCGGCGACAATCCGGTGCTTGGCTACATAGTCGGTGCAGGAGTTGCATTTGCGCTTCAGTCGTCATCGGCCACAATCGGTATCTTACAGGCGTTCTCGACGGCGGGCGACATTCCTTTTAAGGTTGTTTACGTCATGATTGTCGGTATCTATTTGGGCGACTGCGTTACCACTGCTTTGGTTTGCTCCATCGGTGCAAAGAACGATGCTAAGAGAGTCGGTATCGTAAATATCATGTTTAACTTAACCGAAACCGTTCTCGTACTCGTTGTCGTATTCATTGTTCACAAGCTTGGTTTCCTAGATAATCTCTGGAATATGAGAATGACTCCAGGTACCATCGCAAATACAAATACCATCTTTAATATGGGTTGTTCGATTCTTATCCTGCCGTTCATCAAGTTTTACGGTACGGCGAGTCGTAAGATCGTAAAAGATGCAGCAAAGCCCATCGGCAAATACGACGACAAGATTGCAGCATTAAACCCCGTATTCTTTAATACTCCCGCAATTGCATTCGGCGGATGCTACGACTGTCTTGATGCAATGATTCATGCATCCATTGACAACATCGACAAATCAATCGCACTTGTTAAAAAGTTTGATGAAAAAGTTTTCGACGAATTAAATGAGGAAGAAGAGAACATCGACCACTTGACAGACTGTGTCGATACATACCTTGTAAATCTTTCTCCCCACGTAAAAGAAGATCTGCATGTTCGTATCATGACCGAGTACCACAAAGTCGTAAAAGAATTTGAACGTCTCGGCGACCATGCTTTAAATATCGCGGAAGATGCCAAGGAACTTTACGATAACGAAACCGCTTTCAGTGAGCAGGCATTGGGCGAACTCGATGTAGCTTTCGATCTTATGAAAAAGATTTTAAACTACACTCTTATCGGCTTCGAAAGAAGAGATATCGAGTCCGCAAAGCATATCGAGCCCCTCGAGGAAGTAATGGATGATTTAACCAACATGCTTCATGACAATCATCTTGCCCGTTTAAGAGAAGGAAACTGCTCTGTACGCGCCGGAATCGTTTTCCTCGATATTTTATCCAATATGGAAAGAATCGCCGATATCTGTTCAAATATAGGCATTGCTATCATCGCAAGAAAGTCACCCGAAGCAGGACTTGCGCATACATATGTTTCCGCACTTCACCAGGGCGGCGACAGCGATTTCAACGATGAATACATTCAGGCTCATTCCGAATATTTCGGAAGACTGTCCGGAGATACACCCGAATAAAATAAAAATTTATATAAAAGTATGAAAAGGAGCATAAGCGTATGGAAAAGCAGAAACTTTCAGAAATTTTGAAAAACAATTCATATCCCGGAAGAGGTATCGTAATCGGTAAGAGTGCATGCGGTAAATATGCGGTAACGGCATATTTTATCATGGGCAGAAGTACCAATTCACGTAACCGTATCTTCGTGGAGGACGGAAACGGATTAAGAACACAGGCTTTCGATGAATCCAAACTCGAGGATCCGAGCCTTATCATTTATGCTCCCGTCAGAGTACTTGGAAATAAAACAATCGTTACAAACGGCGATCAGACAGATACCATTTATGAAGGTATG